>JBEEJX010000085.1:0-2854 GCA_041168965.1 Actinomycetota bacterium | reverse complement strand
GATGTCGAGGCCACCCTCGCGCTGTTCCTGCTTGGATTCGTTGACGAAGATCGCAAGGCCAGCGAGGATCAGGATGCCGAATGGCGCATTGACATTGAACGCCCAGCGCCAGTCGAAGTCGGTGGCTAGCCAGCCGCCGAGCACCGGACCAATGGCAACCATTCCACCGATGGTCGAACCCCAGATTGCAAACGCGATGCCGCGCTCCTTGCCATGAAAGTTGGCGTTGACCAGCGACAACGTGGTTGGCAGCACCATTGCGCCACCGAAGCCCTGCACCACGCGAGCCAGGATCATCGCGTTGGCCGAGTCAGAGAAACCAGCCCAGACCGAGGCGCCAATGAAGATCGTGATGCCGATCATCAACAGGCGACGGCGACCGATTCGGTCGGCCAGCGAACCCCATACCAAAAGCAACGATGCAAAGACCAGCACATAGCTCTCTTGCACCCACTGGATCTCGGTCGAGGTGAGCTTCAGGTCTTCGATGACCTTAGGAAAAATGGTGTTGACGATTGTGCCGTCAATGATGACGAGCGAGATCGCCATCGAGATGAAGATGAGTCCAATCCAGCGATTGCGCTGCATGATTCCCCTTTGTTGAAGTGGTGATGATCGAAGCAAAACTGCGGCGCCGAGGCGCCCGACTAAGCGATGGCCAGAATTGCGGAGCCGGCCAAGGCTAGCAGGATGCCGAGCAACTGCACCTTGGCGATCCTTTCCTTCAGGAACACGCGGGCCAACACGATTGTTCCCAGCGGATACAAGGCGGTTAGCACGCCAATCACGGTGAGTGTCGAATTCGGTATGCGACTCGCGATCAAAAAGAACAGCACTGCGCTCGAGTCGAAGAGTCCGGTCACCGCAACGCTCGCCCAAAAGCGCTTGGGCAGCTTGGCTGGAACGAGTGGGCCGGCGTCGGCACGGCGTCTAACGCGGTTCGGGCCAAACAGGCGCAGCAGAAGCGTCGAGCCAAGAATCGTCGAGGCAACGCCGCGCAACAGGATTATCGGCGCTAGGCCCGAGGTGGTTGGCGCCTGGTGCAGGCAGATCAGCACGAGGCCGATGCCGATGCCGGCGGCGGTGGCAAACGCGATGCCCTTGGCGCTCGGCAGGCGAACGTCTTTGCCCGGCACGAAGCCAACCAAAAACACCGCAACCAAAACCAAGAGGATTGCGACCCAGCCCATCCAGTTGAATCGATCGCCAAGTGCAAAGCCGACCAATGCGGGAATGATCGCACTGACCGTGGCACCGAGTGGCGACAGGATCGAGATCGGCCCGATGGCCAACGATATGTAAAGGCAGCTCATGGCAACGGCGCTGATCAGGCCGGCCGCGATGCCCCACGCTAGTGTGGCCGAGTCAAAGCGCGCCCCAAAGATTGGTGTGAGGCTAATCAAGAAAATCAGGCCGACTGTGCTGGCCGTAAAAGTGACGAGCACCGCGTTGATGCGTCGCGACGAGATCGCGCCAAAGAAGTCGGCAAAGCCATAGACCAGGGCGGTCGCAAGGCCGAGCAGGATGGTGGGCACCACAACAGGCTAGCGGGTGGCGTTAGCTGGGGCGGGGTCGACTCGGATTGGCCGTTAAATGCGAAATCCTCGCGACGTGAGATCGGCGAGGATTTGCGTGGCTCCGCGCGGCATCGATCCGCGGACCTAACGATTTTCAGTCGTTCGCTCTACCAACTGAGCTACAGAGCCAAGAAGGACCTTCGGCGAACCGAAACCTTCAGCGATCCTGACGGGACTTGAACCCGCGACCTCCGCCGTGACAGGGCGGCGCGCTAACCAACTGCGCTACAGGACCTTACATAGAGCTTTGAACTACCACTTCATAGTGACCCCAACGGGATTCGAACCCGTGCTGCCGCCGTGAAAGGGCGGTGTCCTAGGCCTCTAAACGATGGGGCCTACAAAGTGGATACTTCATAGCACCGAGTGACAACATTAGTGCCTCTAGGTGCTTCTTGGCAACCCGTGATAGTTTCAAAGGGATGTCTAGACCGTTTCGCCGTGCCGCAATTGCCATTCTGGCAACCTCCGGCCTCCTGTTTGCGGGTGTCGCCGTGGCGCCATCCTGGGCGGTTCCTAGCTATCCAACGGCCGAAGAGGTGGCCGCAGCCAAGAAGAAGGTCGCCGACAAAAAGGCGATGATCGCGCGCCTCGAAAAGATTCTCGAAGACCTCACGAACGAGGCCGACCAACTGGCAACCACCGCCCAAATCAAGGGCGAAACCTTCAACATCGCTCAGGATGCGGTCGACGCCGTGCAGGCAAAGGTCAACTCGCTGCAGACGCAGGCCGATGCCGCCAGCGCCGCCGCAATCGCGGCCGAGCGCGAGCTTGGCCAGATCGCGGCACAGATGTATCGCGATGGCGCCAGCGGCACCACGCTCAACCTGTTTTTGAACCCGGGCCAGGCCGACGACCTGCTCTACAAGCTGGGTGCCCAAGAGCGCCTCGCCGGCCAGAGCAACACCGTCTACACCAAGTCGATCGCACTGCAGAAGCAGGCTAAGGCCCTGACCGACGAGCTCGGCGCCGCCAAGTCGGAGTTGGCCGGCAAGGCCGCCATCGCGCGAACCGCATACAACGACGCCATGGGCGCCGCCTCGGCTGCGCAGGCAATCGTCGACAAAAACGAGCGCCTGAACAGGACTTTCTATGCCCAGCTGGCCACGTTGCGCAACACATCCGCTTCGCTCGAAAAGCAACGCGAAGAGGGTCTGGCTCGCGAGCGTGCTCAACAGGCCGGTTCAGCCAAGATGGATGCGCCAGAGCTGTATACGGTTGGCGACGCCAACGCCGCTCAGGTGCAGATCGCGCTCGACTTTGGCAAGGCCAACCTG
>JBEEJX010000084.1:0-5139 GCA_041168965.1 Actinomycetota bacterium | reverse complement strand
ATTGAGTGCTGCCTCGAGCTCTACCACGCCAACGTGGTTGCCGGCATTCAAGACCTCGGCGGCGCCGGCATCAGCTGTGCAACCAGCGAGCTTGCCTCAAACGGTGGCGCCGGCATGCGCGTGCAGCTCAAGGATGTTCTCAAGCGCGACGAGAGCCTGACCCCAGAAGAGATTCTGATGTCAGAGTCGCAAGAGCGCATGATGGGCATCGTGCCAAAGAAAGACTTCAAGGCGTTCAAGGCGATCGTCGAAAAGTGGGAGGTCGAGTATTCGGTGCTCGGCGAGGTCATCAACGAAGACCGTCTCTACATCAACTGGGGCGAAGAAGAGATCGTCAACGTGCCACCGCGCACCGTTGCTCACGACGGCCCGGTCTATCACCGTCCGGTTGAATACCCGAAGTATCAGGATGCGCTGAACGCAAACACCGTGCACGTGGCTGCCGGCAACGGCAACGGCCTGCACCGCGCCAACCACGACGGCAGCGAGCTTGCCGCTCAGCTTTGGCAGATCGTCACCAGCCCAAACCAGGCCTCGAAGGCCTGGATCACCGACCAGTATGACCACTACGTTGGTGGCAACACCGCGCTGGCAATGCCAGACGACTCGGGCATGGTTCGCGTTTCAGAAGAGAGCGGCCTTGGCATCAACATCGCCACCGACGCAAATGGTCGCTACTGCTACCTTGACCCATACCAGGGTGCGCGTTTGGCGCTGGCCGAGGCCTACCGCAACGTTGCAGCCAGCGGCGCAAAGCCTCTGGCCGTCACCAACTGCCTGAACTTTGGTTCGCCTGAGAACCCTGAGGTCATGTGGCAGTTCAAGCAGGCGACCGCTGGTCTTGCCGACGGCTGCCTCGAGCTTGGCATTCCGGTCACCGGCGGCAACGTTTCGTTCTATAACCAGACTGGCGACGTTGCGATTCACCCGACCCCGGTTGTTGGTGTGCTCGGCGTGATCGACGACGTGGCTCGTCGCATTCCTTCGGGCTGGCAAGATGCCGGCCACAACATCTATCTGCTGGGTGTCACTCGCGACGAGCTCGACGGTTCGGTTTGGTCTGAGGTTGTGCACGACCACCTCGGTGGCCGCCCGCCATTTGTTGACCTTGCCGCCGAAAAGCACCTCGCCGAGGCGCTGGCAGCAGCCAGCGAGCAGGGCCTGCTTGCCTCGGCACACGACCTCTCAGAGGGCGGCCTGGCTCAGGCCGTTGTCGAGTCGTCGCTGCGCTTTGGCGTCGGTGCCCGCATCTGGCTTGGCGAGATCGAAGAGCGCGATGGCGTTGACCGCACCTGCGCCCTGTTTGCCGAGTCGACCGCTCGCGTGCTGGTTTCGGTTGGCCGCGAAGACGACGTCAAGTTCGTGGGCCTCTGCGAGGCTCGCGGCATTCCGGTGCTGCGCATCGGTGTGACGGATGCGTCTGGCGAGCTCGAGATTCAAGACGTAGCCCGCTTTGGTCTTGCAGACCTGCGCTCGGGTTCAGAGGCCACGCTGCCGGAGTTGTTCGGCTAGATAGTTTGTTTCTCGTGCCTTTGGGCACGTGGTGAGGCCCCGGGTGACTTAGGTTGCTCGGGGTTTTGCATGTGCTAAACCAGTGACCCTGAGAGCTCGGCCAGGATGCGCACATCGATTTCCCAGTTCATTCACCTTCCTCTAGAATCGTAGGAGTTCTCTGGGGGGATACCGAGTGGCGAAAAGCTCAATTAATTCAATGCCAAACGCGCCGAAACGCGTTGGACCTTGGTCTACCATGCGCCTCATGCTGGCCGGCCGCAGCGACGCCAAAAAGTACCAAAACCTCCACGACAAAACCTCGACACACCTAATTAAAGTTCTCGAGGCGGACACTCATAGATCCCAGCGCAAAGTCAACCAGTGGCTCGTTAATGCACTCGCGCCCTTGCGGGCTGGCAATTACGCGCTCGATTCCCAGCTCATTGACTTGGAAGCCAGAATTTCCGCGTATGAAAGCGACCTAGGCCCAACCGGCCGTGTTCGAAAGGCAAACACCGTTCGCCTTAATGCTTTACGCCAACAACGCCTCGATGCTCTAAGTCAACGCGCAGCAAACATTGCACGAGGTCATGCACTAGTTGACGTGGCAGCGGAGTCGCTAGACACCTGGATTCGCTACTTCGAGGCGCAAGCTGCTATTTACGTTCGAGCAAGAGCTCTAAAAGACAAGCAGGAACCTCCCGCATCGAAAGCAGCAGTACCAACCATCGAAAGCATCGATCTTGCCGACACATCGGACTTTGATTTGAAAGTTTCAGCTGCATCTTTGTCCGCGAAAACGGACAAAACCAAGTAAAAGGAACCGACTGATGGCAAAAGGCTTCAAGACCAAGGGCTCGGCTAGCCCGAGCGACTTCAACGGGCTTCCGGCTCTACCGGAGGATGTCGACGACAACCTGTATCTCGCGGCTGCTGCCAATGCAGCCGTAGCCGACAAAAACTCGGGTTCGTATGACGAGTTTCTGTTTTCTGAACACGGCATGCAGCGCATGCCATTCGAGGAGGCCGTAGACAACCACCTTGAGCTCGTTCAATTGCGCCTTAGAGACCGCGGCCGCCGCGAACTGCTCATCAAACAACAGGCGCTTCTTCAGGCGAAAGCTAAGTTGGCAAAGCTTCGCGCCTCACTCGAAACGCTTCAGTCTCGACTCAAATCCGTTCGCACTCGACTCAATGAGCAGCAGGCCATCCTTGACGGCAAGTCGACCGGCAAGCACAATCTGTACTGGCCTGGTTCTGCGCCTGAACTGACCACCAAGCGTGAGGCAACGTGGCGCCTAAGTAGCCCAGTCTTGACTTTTCTCGCCGTAGGACTAATTGACATTACTGTAATCCAGATGTCTCTTCAGAGCCTGCCGGGATTCAACAAAGTTGAGTCTTGGGCATTTGCATTGCCGGCCGTGGGCGTCCAGTTAGTGTTCCCCCACTTCATCGGTGAACGCATCCGACTGATGCTTCACGGACACCCCAAGAGGCTTGTAAACAGGATTGAACTTTCCCTGCTGGCGTCTGGGTGGTTGGGTTTCATTTGGGCCATGACACAAATCCGAATGAATTACATTCGGGGTAAGTACCCTAGGAACCACAATCCTGACGCGTTTCTCGATATCGCAATTCAGGTCAGTCTGATCGCCATGCTCGTCGCTCTTGGCGCGTGGCTGATGCTCTCCATTGCCCGCAGCAACCCCCACGAGCGCGAAATTGGGCGACTTCAACTTGCCGAGCGCGTCGCTACAGAGAATGTGCAGACAGCGACCGAACGCCTGCGCAGTCTCGAGGCTGAGATCCCCATTTTGGACCTCGCGGTTCGAGTGGCCGAGGAGAGCTACAAGGACGCAATTCTTGCCGCCGGCAAGTCTTTGGCCGAAGCAGCCAAGAGCGTTTACCGCCGTGCGCTGGTCAACCAATATGGCGCTGTCGATTTCACAACGGCATACCTGGCCGACGGATCGACTCTGTCTCAAAGCGTGGATCAAGAAGTACAAACCAAGCGAAGAAAGAGCGACTGATGCCAGCTAAGAAACCAAAATATTTACATGGTCTTCTAGCAGGGGTGACTGTCGCAGCAATGTCCCTCGTGCTTACCGCGTGCTCGAATCCGCTGTCCAGCGTTGAGCCTTTCGCCTCTGGTGATGTCCCCTACTCGGCTGCAACCATGCCCTGCAAAACAGTGCCCGCAGATGAATCAACGGCAGTGACTTCCGAAGTGATGGTTATAGAGGCCCCCACCAAGTCGTTTGTTCTCTTTGGAAATGCAATTGGCGAAGCAGAGGCAGGCATCCGCGCGTCCATACATACTGCGGGCGCGAAGATTTCCACTGTGATTGCAGATGGCTCCCCAAGGTTGGCCCACAGCTACGTGGTTAACTTCGACAACGCAGGCGATTCGGTCGACGAAGAGAAGGAAGTCACCTCGGGATTCGACATTCTGTACCAGAGTTACTTCTGCACAGTGATAAACAAAACTGAGAACAAAGAGGCCTTCTCTAAGGCTGCTGGCGCCGACTACCTTCAGGCACTTGCAGTAGCCAAAGGTGGATTCACCCATCCAAGTGCTCGCCACGAAATCGTAGTTCTCGGCAATGGCCTCCAGGACGTTGGCCAGTTAGACCTAACTTCGGCATTTCCTGCAAACGCATCGAGCGCCGTCAGTTTCGCCAGAAACCTTGCAAGTGCCGGTGGACTCCCCGACCTGACCGGCGTCAAGGTTTCATGGTACGGCCTCGGTCAAACAGCACATGTCGCTCAACAAGCCCTGCATCCTGCTGCCCAGGCTGCGCTCGTCGCTTTGTGGAGAGCGCTCATCGAGGAAGCCGGTGGTGAACTGGTGAAGGTTGTTACAACGATTCCATACGCGGAACCAGTATCAACATCAATCCAAACCACGACCGTTTCCGTCCCCGAAGCCCCTTGCGCTTTCATGCTCACATCGGACGATGGCTTCAATTTCAAACCTGACTCAGCCGAGTTCCTCGACGCCGACAAAGCTAGGAGAGGCGCCGAAAACATGACGGCCGAGATCGTAAAGTCGAAATGTTCAGGTCCCCTTTACGTAGCTGGATATGCTGCATCTGGCGTCGACAAGAAGGACTTCAACGATGCGAACCAGGCTCGACTTAAGTCCCTTTCGGCGGCCCGAGCGGTGGCCTTCAAGTCAATGCTTGAGAAAAGCGGTGTGACAATCAAGCTGGTGCCAGTAGGCGCAGGCAAAGGCCCGACAGATGACTGGGACGCTGCGGGCAAGTTTGTCGAAAGTTTGGGCAAGCAAAACCGCTTCGTCGAGGTTACCCAGAGCAAGCCAGAGGGCGACTAACCCGTGCGCCCATTCCTTCGCCGGAAGGCAGCTACAAACCAGATCTGGGGCGACCTAGCCGAGAATCATGGGCTCGACGTCAAGCGCGGGCTCAGCCGAGCCCTTTCGCGCTTCATCTTTCTGTTGTCTGGCATCGCTACGGTTGCCGGCCTAACCACACTCGGGCTTTACACATACGGACTCCTGACCGTTCAGCCGAATGTTCAAGAGGTCATCACCAAGGCCGAAGCTTCGACATTCCAGGTTGAGTGCGGAGATTCGACGGGCACTGCGGTCGCAGTCAAAATGCAGTTGCCATCGTCGTACAAGAC
>JBEEJX010000083.1:0-8488 GCA_041168965.1 Actinomycetota bacterium | reverse complement strand
GGCCTGAGGCGGCTCGACAAAACCCTTGCCGGCAAAAAGGCCGTGAACCCAAAAATCTGGTTCTTCTTGCTGCCGCTGTATTCGTGGTTCAACTGGTTGTGTTTTGCCGACTACTTTGGCGATGACCTCGCGCAAACCATTGCCTTTTGCACCCTGCTCCCGTTATTGCACATGGCCTGTTGGCTGGCCTTGGCTCCGCTCATTTCGAGGCGCGGGCCGAAGGGCTCGACGACAGTCATGCTGGGGCTAGCCACTCTTGCCCAGATGCCGAGTGAGTTCGCCAAGTGCTACTGGCTGGGAATCGACTGGAACCCGCAGCCAGACAGGCCGTTTGCGCTGCAGGTGATCGTGACGAGCGTGGTGATTGCTCTCACCTGGAAATTCATGATGCTTCTGACCGTGGAGTGGTTTGAATCTTCGCGTGCTCGCCTTGGCAAACTGCGCGCTGTTCGCAACGAACTGGCTCAGCTTCGAACGCAGTTGAATTCACGGCTAAGCACCGACCTGCAATTGCTTCGAGCACAGATTGCCGAGTCGCTGACCCCAACGGTTGAACGCCTGCGCGCCCGACTCGAAGGGGCGACCTCGAGTCAAAACCTGCTGGCGTTGGCAGGAGACATTCGTTCGTTTTGCGATCGAGAGGTGCGCTCGCTGAGCCATCAGATTTCATCGGGCGACGACGGCGCTCGCACTCAAATGTCGGATGGCCGACAGGGGCTGCTGGCCACCTCGGCCGCCGTGTTTCGGTTGGGCAACTCATCGGTGGAATTTGTTGCCGCAATGTTGCTGCTGGTTGCTGCTCCGTATGCGATCAACGTGGCCGGATACCAGACGCTGCCGCTGGTGGTAATTGGCATCGGACTCGGCTATTTGGTGGTGCGCTTCGTCGACCGTGGTCGTCGTCGACTGGTGGCGAATGCGCCGGCGGTCGTGGGTTTCATAACCGGAATACTGATGCTCGCGGGTGTGTCAGAGCTAGGGCTGCTAGCGGTGCGCATGCTCGAACCTCTGTATCCGCAGCTTGTCGGTTTTATCGAGCAGCTTTGGCTGTTGCTGCCGCTGATGCTGGTGTTCATTTGGGTCGTTGCCGGTTGGACGTTCGGTGCGCGCGAACTGTTGCGCGAGTCTGAGGTCGAACTGGCCGAATCGAATCAAGCGGTCGAACTCGAGAACCGCCGCCTGCGACAGCAAGCCGCGGCGGCCCGAGCCCGCCTTTATCGACTGTTGCATGGCTCGGTGCAGGGGCGCCTGGCGGCGGTGTCGCTCGCGCTGACCGCGCTGGCAAACGAAGAGACGCCGGCACGGTCGGCCGATTTGCTCGAGCAGGCACAGCAACAATTGGCCGCAGCCGAGCGCGAGCTGGCCGGCGCATTCGACGCCCAACCGGGCGTGGTCGGTGTCGATGAACAGTGGTCTGAGCTGCAATCGCGTTGGCGCAACCTAATAGCGATTTCGCTCACGACCAGCCCAGAGGCGTGGCAGGCACTCGGTGCGAACCCAGACTTGGCGCGAGAGGTTTTGGCGGCTCTGCAAGAAGGCATAACCAATGCCTATCGGCACGCTCGAGCCGACCGACTCGAAATCGAGCTCGGCATCGAAGACGACGAACTCAGGCTAGTGATGACCAACCCGGTTAACGACCAGCAGGCGACTTCGACCGAAGGCACCGGACTCGATGGAATCGCGCTCAGCGCATCGACGGTTAAATTCGATCGCGGCCAAGATTTTGCAACCCTGACCGCGACCTGGAAGTTCTAAACCAGCCGATTAGCGAAACCCCGAATTAGCCCACCTGACCGGCGAGCGAACGACCACGCGTATGGTTTTCGTTGCACTGCAGGTTGGCAGGCAGCTCGGCGCACTTGTCGCAAAGCAGAATCAGATCGCGGCAGGCCAGGTTGGCGCAGTTACGGAACTGGTTGGTTGGAGTCGAGCAGTGCTCGCACTCGCCGATGACCTTGGCCTCATCGCTGAAGTCGGTCTGCATGCGGCCGTCAAACACATACAGCGAGCCCTCCCAAAGGCCCTTGTCTTTGAACTTTTCGCCGTAGCGAACGATGCCGCCCTCGATCTGATAAACCTCTTTGAAGCCGCGGTTGATCATGACCGCCGACAGAATCTCGCAACGGATGCCGCCCGTGCAATAGGTCACGATTGGCTTGTCTTTGAGGTGGTCGTACTTGCCGCTCTCGAGCTCGACCACAAAGTCGTGCGAGGTCTGCACGTCGGGAACGATCGCGTTCTTGAACTTGCCGATCTTGGCCTCGAAGGCGTTGCGGCCATCGAAGAACACAACGTCGTCGCCGCGCTCTTCAACCAACTTGTTGACCTGGGCAGGCTTTAGGTGCACGCCGCCGTTGGTCACACCGCTGCGGTCGACCTTGACCTCGTCGGGCAGGGTGAACGCCACGAGTTCCTTGCGCTTGCGCACGCTCAGACGCGGAAAATCGTTGCCGGTGCCGTTCGACCACTTGAAGTCGATCTTGCCGAAGCCCGGATACTCGCGCGTCGCACGCACATACTTTTTGAGCGCGCTCATCGGGCCACCGAGGGTGCCGTTGATGCCATGTTCAGAAATAAGGATGCGGCCGGTGAGGCCCAGCGACTCGCACAGCGTGCGTTGCCAGAGCTTGACAGCCTCTGGATCGGTCACAGGGGCGAAGCCGTAATACAGAATGATCTTTTGCAGTTCCACAACCCCAATTTTACGCTCGTAGGATAAACCCATGACCAATAGCGTTCAGCCAGTAAAACCAGGCCTTCACCTCGACGAATACGACCAGTCGGTGCGCCCGCAAGACGACCTCTTTAGGCACACCAACGGCCAGTGGCTCAAGAACTTCGAGATTCCAGCCGACCAGGCCACCTATGGCTCGTTCATGGTGCTGCGCGACCTGAGCGAAGAGCGTGTCCGCGAAATCCTTGAGGCCGCGGCGGCCAACCCGCAGGCTGGCGTCAGCCAGAAAATTGGCGACATGTATGGCTCGTTCCTTGATGAGCAGCGCGCCAACGAGCTCGGTTTTGCACCGATCGCTGCCGACCTGCACAAGATCGCTGGCCTCGAGACCCTGAACGACGCCACCCGCCTGCTCGGCGAACTCAGCGCACAGGGCGCCGGCGGAATCTTTGGCATGTATGTCGACAACGACCCGGGCAACCCGGAGCGCTACCTGGTCAACATCTATCAGGGCGGTCTCGGCCTGCCTGACGAGGCCTACTACCGCGAAGAGAAGCACGCCGAGGTGCGCGAGGCCTACCTGCCATACATCGCCGACATGCTGCAGTTGGCCGGTTGGAGCGCCGACGCTGCCGACCGCGATGCTCGAACCATCGTTGCGTTCGAGACCGAACTCGCTGGCAAACACTGGAACGTTGTTGACTCGCGCGATGCCGAGAAGGTCTACAACCTGCACACCTTTGAGCAGCTGCAGACCCTCAGCAACACGTTCAACTGGAACCTGTGGCTCGAGGGCGCCGACCTCGGCAAGCAGATCCTCGATGAGGTCGTGGTGATGATGCCGAGCTTTATCACCGGCATCGACTCGGTCTATAACGAGGGCAACCTGGCCGCGGTCAAGGCCTGGCTGGCGTTCCACCTGATCAACGACATGGCGCCATACCTGAGCGAGGCGTTCGTCAACACCCGCTTCGAGTTCTATGGCCGCAAGCTCACAGGGCAGCCCGAGATGCGTGCCCGCTGGAAGCGCGCCGTTCAGGCCGTCGAGGGTTCGCTCGGCGAGGCCGTCGGCGAAATCTATGTTCAGAAGCATTTTCCGCCTGCCGCCAAAGAGCAAATGGACGAGCTCGTGCAGTATCTGGTCAAGGCATACCGCGCCTCGATCCTCGAGCTCGACTGGATGGGCGACGAGACCAAGAAGAAGGCGCTCGTAAAGCTCGAAAAGTTCACCCCAAAGATTGGTTACCCGGTCAAGTGGAAGAGCTACGACGAGCTCGAGATCGACCGCCACGACCTGGTCGGCAACATTCGCCGAGTCAACGAGTTCGTGCACGCGCGCGAGGCCGCCAAGATTGGTTCGCCAATCGACCGCGATGAATGGTTCATGACTCCGCAGACCGTGAATGCCTATTACAACCCTGGCTTTAACGAGATCGTTTTTCCGGCTTCGATCCTGCAGCCACCGTTCTTCTCTTCAGAGAACGACGACGCGGTTAACTTTGGTGCCATCGGCGCCGTAATCGGTCACGAGATCGGCCACGGCTTCGACGACCAGGGCAGCAAGTACGACGGCGACGGCGCACTGATCTCATGGTGGACCGACGCCGACCGCGAGGCGTTCGAGGCACGCACCAAGAACCTGATTGCGCAATACGACGCCCTGATTCCGGCTCAGCTGGTTGGCAGCGAAGATGGCGTCGAGCACCACGTCAACGGCGCCTTCACGATCGGCGAAAATATCGGCGACCTGGGCGGACTCGCGATCGCGCTGCGCGCATACCTGTTGATGTGTGCCGATAAGGGTGTCGACCCACAGGCAAAGATCGACGGCCACACCGGCCCACAGCGTCTGTTCCTGTCGTGGAGTCAGGCTTGGCAGGGCAAGGGTCGCGATGCAATCGTGATTCAGCGACTCGCCACCGACCCGCACTCGCCAAACGAGTTCCGTTGCAACCAGATCGTGCGCAACATCGATGCCTTCTATGAGGCATTCGGTGTGACCGAGACCGACGCCCTGTGGCTCGACCCGGCCGACCGCGTCAAGATCTGGTAGGCCTCGGCACATGAACCTTTGGTGGCGTCTGCTCTGGGAGCTGTTGACTTGGCGCACGCGAAGCAAGCTGCACTGGAGCGATATGGGCAGCCGTTCGTATCGCGTTTGGCCAACCGACCTCGACATTTTCAGGCACATGAACAACGCCAAGTTTTTGGCGCTGCTCGATATCAGCCGCTATGACCTAGCGCTGCGTTCTCACACCTGGCGCCTCTGGAAGAAGCTCGGCTGGTATCCGGTTGTGGTGGCCGAGACCATCACGTTCCGCAAGTCGCTCTTGCCGTTCCAAAAGTTTCAGATCGAATCGAAGGTGGTCGGCTGGGACGACCTAGCGTTCTATTTCGAGTGCCGTTTTGTGGTGAAGGGCGAGGTCTACACCACCGCCCACATTCGCGTGCGCTTCTTGAAGTTCAGCCACGGCATCGTCACGACCGCCGAGGTTTTGGCGGCCGACCCGAGCTGGGAACCACACGAACCCGAGATGCCGGCCTGGGTGCAAAACTGGGCAGCCGAGTCTGCCTTGCCGAAGGGCAAGGAGCCCGCGCCGAGCGTCTGGAACTAGCTTCGGCTAACGAGGATTACTTGGCGTCGATCTCGGCGATTAGGGCCTCGACCTTGGCGCGAATTGCATCGCGAATCGGGCGAACCGAATCGACGCCCTTGCCTGCCGGGTCTTCGAGCGGCCAGTCGAGGTACTGCTTGCCCGGATAGAACGGGCACTTGTCGCCGCACCCCATGGTGATCACATAGTCAGATTCGCGAACGGCCTCGTCAGTCAGCACCTTTGGCTGCTGGTTAGCAATATCGATGCCCTCTTCGGCCATGACCTCGATAGCCGAAGGGTTGATCTGGTCCTTTGGCTCGGTGCCGGCAGAAAGCACCTGCACGCGGTCGCCAGCTAGGTGACGCAGGAACCCGGCGGCCATCTGCGAACGACCCGCATTGTGGATGCAAACAAAAAGTACGGTGGCCTTGTAGCCGGTGGTTTCGGTCATGAAACTAGCCCTTCGAAAAGAACCGGCCCGCCATCCACCCCAGTGGCAAACCGATCAGTTGGCCGGCGATAAACACCACTGCCGAGTTCGGATTTATTCCAGTAAGCGTATCGGTAAAGATTCGAGCCACCGTTACCGCAGGGTTAGCAAACGATGTCGACGAGGTGAAGAAGATTGCCGAGGCGATCCACGCGCCGATCACCACTGGCGCAAGCCGGCCAAGGCCTCGCGAGCCGAGCGCGATGACCAAAGCGATCAACGCGGCCGTGGCGAAAATCTCGCTGAGAAACGAACCGAGGCTCGCTCGCTGTGCGGTGGCCAACTGCGCGGCAGGCAGGTCGAACATGAGGTTGGCAAACACCGCGCCGGCGATTGCGCCGGCGAATTGCGCTAGCGCATACCCCGTTGCCTCGAGCCAGCCGATCTCGCGCCGCCACAGGGCCGTGGCAGTGACCAGGGGATTGAAGTGTGCGCCCGAAAGCGGCGACATTAGCCAAATCAAGACGCCAAGCGCGAGGGCGATCGAAAGATCGTTGATCAGCACCTGAACGCCAACATCGTGCGACCAGCGCGTGGCCCAAATGCCCGAACCGACCACGGCCAACAACAGCCCGAAGGTGCCGAAAAATTCGGCGGCAAGCCGCCTAGGCAACGGCGTTTCGCACCTGCGCGCGAATCTCGTCGAGCAGGCCCATGATCTTGATCGACTCGTCGAGCGGGCGAACGGCGCACTCGGTCTTGCCGTCGATAATCGACTGGCTGACCTCGCGGATCATGTGGCTGTAGCCGGCGCCATCCTTGGCAACCTCGACGCGTTCGGCAACCAGCTGGTCGTCGGCGCCAAAGCGATAAATCGTTGCCGAAGTCGGGGTCCAGAATGGGCCATCGATGTCGATGTATGCGTCTGCGCCGCTGACTCGAGCCGTGACGCCGAAGGTGCTGTTGAGCGCAGATGCGCCAACGCCGATGACGCCGTTCGCGTAGTGAAACTCGGTGACTGCCGAGGCGTCGGTGCCGTTCGGATACAACTTGCCGCGCGAGAACTGCGAAACCACGGTCGAATCTGCGAACCAGTCGATCACCGAGGTGGTGTAGACGCCCTGGTCGAGGGTCGAGCCGCCGCCGAGCTTGGCATCAAAGAGTCGGTGCGATTCGTCGTATGGACGGTTGAAACCGAAGTGGGTCTCGATGAGCTTGAGCTCGCCGATCTGGCCTGCCTCGATGCGGCGCTTGAGCTCGTTCATGAGCGGATTGAACTTGGTCCACATGGCCTCCATGAGGAACAGGCCCTTTTCGCGGGCGAGCGCGACCAGCTCGCGAGCCTCAGCGGCGTTCATGGTGAACGCCTTTTCGCACAGCACGTGCTTGCCGGCCTCGAGCGCCGCCTTGGTCATCCAGTAGTGCTCGCTGTGCGGGGCGGCAACATAGATCAGGTCGATCGATTCGTCGGCCAACGCCGCGTCGAGCGACTCGAGCAGGGTCACGGGTTCGATGCCCCACTCGGCAAACTTGGGGAACGCGCGTTCGGCGCTTCGAGTGACGATTGCGGCTAGTTCGGTGTTGTCGCAAAGCGCGAAGTCGCGCACGATCAGGTCGGCCATCAGGCCGGTGCCGACCATTGCCCAGCGAATTTTTGTCATGCGCCAACTATAAGTCGGGGTCGATTACCGGTTGGAACGTTTCAACCGATTTGTTAGCGCAAGGTGATTTAGCCGCGTGCCAGCAGCGCCTGAAAACCACTAGTCGCGGCCAGGTCGCCGTCGGGCAAAACGATGATTGCCTCAATATCGGGCACCCGCTCGAGGCGAGCAAGGCAGGCCGGGCCCTCGGCGAAGGCCGCCGTTGCCCATACGTCGGCCGTCACCAGATCGCGCGCAACCACACTCACCTGCAACAGCTGATCGGCCGCGGCCTTGTCGCCCGCCTTCGGGTTCCAGATATGGTTGCCACGCTCGGCGACCCCACTGGTCGCCATCGCTCGAAACGGAGTGTCTTTGAGGTCGATTACGGTGAGGGTACCGGCCTCGGCCGACGCCATCGAAACCGGCTTGTGGATTCCGATTCGCCAATCGATATCGGCGCTCGCGCCGTCGGCAATAAACACGTCGCCACCCGCGTTCAACGTGAAGTCGTCGATGCCGGCCTCGAGCAGAATCTTGGCAGCACGCATTGCCGCCCAGGTCTTGACCAGCCCGGACGGGTCAAAGGTGTTGTCGGGTGCAAACGCGCTGAACCAGCCGTCGGTGGCTTGTTCCCACTGCTCGCACTGGTTCCAGATTTCATCGACGATCGGGTCTTCGGCAGCGACCGAGGTTTCGCCTCGAGCGAGCCGGGCAATCGGCGACTCGGGCTTATATGTGCTGAACATGCGATCGGCCCAGTGCAGCTCGTCGCACGCGGCCGAGATGTGCGGCCCGTGTGGCAGGTCGGTGCGCCCCTGAAACTTGAACACCGTGCCCATGCAAATTTCGGTGTGTTCGAAGTGATGAGACCCGGTGATCATGGTTTCGTTAGCCTAGCTTCGACAGGGCCGAATCGAGTGCCTGCTTATAGGCGTCGGTCGTAAAAGTTGCGCCGCTGAGGTTGCTGAAACTGCTGCCATTTGCCGCAATCGCATCCTTTTTCAAATACGGGAATGCGGCTTCGCGACCATTGTTTGCGCCGGCCTGAATGTGCTCGATGGCCGTGATCTTGCCGCCAGTCGTGGTGACCTTGAGCTGAATCACGCCGTATTGATACTGGATAGCGTCGCCCGTGCCGGTC
>JBEEJX010000082.1:0-4986 GCA_041168965.1 Actinomycetota bacterium | reverse complement strand
GCGGCATGATCATCACGCTCTATTTGCCAATCTTCAATATCTTCAACGTCATTCATTAGCAACCGCGTCGTTCGCGCCCTAACGGCCCGCACGGGCAATTACCGCCTGGGCATGTGCGGCTGACCGAACAAATTCGGCTACCGCGAATGTAAGCGTTTTCATTTGTAAAAAACTAATATTTCGCCGAAATGATTGATTTGTGCAATTTCATTCGTGTTAGGTTCAAGGTGTCGGCAACGACAAAAAGAAAAAGGGGAGGTACACCATGTTGAACAAACTCAACGCACACGTCAGCAGCCTCAAGGCTAAGAAGACAAATGGTGAAGGGGGTTTCTCGCTTATCGAACTGCTCGTTGTAGTTCTGATCATCGGCATCCTCTCGGCAATCGCCATCCCAATCTTCTTGGGTCAGCAGGACCAGGCCAAAGACGCAGCAGCAAAGTCAGACCTAGCAAACGCCAAGGTCGCCATGATGTCGTTCTCGGTCGCTAACAGCGGCACCTGGGCAACTGCAACCAGCCAGCTCACCAGCTACGGCTTCGTTCAGTCGACCGGCGTCACCGTGACCATCGACGGCACTCCAGTCGGCGCAGCATTCTGCATCGACGCAACCGCAGCAAACACCCACCAGTTCCACATCACTGACAGCAGCGCTGTCGTGAGCGGCGTTTGCCCATAACGACAAAGATCTAACGAGCGAAGGTGGGGTGTCTGAAATGATGGCACCTCACCTTTGCTTTTTTGCAAAGACTTCACACCCAGAGCGCACCGATTCAATGTCGAATCAAAAGCCAAACAGCGGCCCCCAAGCCGGTTTCAGCCTGGTTGAAATCGTCGTAGCGATGTTCATCTTGGCGCTGGTCGCCGTTTCGCTGGCGCCCATGCTGGTTTCATCGCTAAAACAAACTGCCATAAACGCACTCTCTACCCAGGCCACCCATCTTGCATCGGTGCAAATGGATGCGGTTCGCGCCCAAACGCCTAACTGTGCAGCGCTGACCGCATACGCCAGTTCGGCTTTGCCCGTGGCGGCCACCGGCCAGGGAGTTAGCCTCAGCATCACGCAGGCCATTGGCGCCTGCCCCAGCACGTATCCCGGCACGGCACCGTTCACCGTCACCGTTCGTCGCACCGACACCAATGAGGTGTTGGCCAATGCCACGACGCTCGTCTATCTGCAGAGCGCCCAATGATCAGGGCCACTAATGCGAAACTCGACGACCAAGCCGGACTCGGCCTGGTCGAGCTGATGATCTATATGGCACTGATGCTTGTTGCCCTAAGCGCGGTCGCTGGGCTGCTCATTGGAATGTTCAACGTTAACAACGAGGTCACCGGTTCGGTTGCCTCGGCCGGTCAGGCCCAAGTAACCGCGAACTCTGTGGAATCTGGCATTCGAAACGCAACTGCCGTGAGCGTGCAGACAGTGGGCGCAACGGCTCAGCTCGTCATGGCCAGAACGGCAACACAAACGGCCAATTCGTCGTTTGTTTGCCAGGCCTGGTATTTCGACTCGGCAAGTGGCGGTTCGATTCGATTCAAGCAATCGCAGTCTGCGATTGCGGTTCCCGATGCCGCGACCTTGCAAACCTGGGCCCTTTTGATTGACGGCGTTCAGGCACCACAGGCCTCCCCCGTATTTCGCCTCGTTGGGCGTCGCCTAGACCTCAATTTCACCGCCACAAAGGCCAAACAAACGCCCGTGGTCATCAACACATCGGCGTCGGTGCGAGCCGAAACCTGGGAGAGCACGCCATGTTTCTAAATGCAATCAAGCGGCTCCAAAACCGCCAGCAGGGCGAGCGTGGATCAGCGCTCGTAGCCGTAGTCGGAATCATGACCATCGGCCTCGTTCTGATCGCACTATTGGCAACCACGCTGACAGGCGCCTTCACGGTGTCGTCGGTTGGCAAGGCAAATCTTCAGGCTCAGGCCGCGGCCGAGGCCGGCGTGGCCGCGTCTGTGGCCGCACTCAACACGTCGGGCGCCTGCGCCACCGCTGGTGGAACGTTTGCCAGCGCCACCGCGCCCATTTATCGGGCGACCATCTGGTGGGCCACCGCGACCTCGGCTTGGAACCGCGGTTGCCCTACCAGCACGGCTACTCAGGTGCGCGTGATCTCGGGCGGCACAGCCGCAACCTCGGGTCTGCTGCAGGCCAACGCCTCAAACACCCGATTTGTCGAGGCCACTTACGCCTGGGGAACCACCAGCAATCCGTTCACTAACGTGCAAGCGCTTTACACATACGGTGGTGCCAACGTTGACACATACGAGTTCTTGAGCGGTGGCCAGGGAGCCGCCAACATCAACATTCCATCGGGCGACTTCGAGTGCACGGGCCCAACATTGATCGAGGGCTCGCTGTCGGTTTCGGCCGGCAGCGCCAACCTCACCAACACTTGCCACGTAACCGGCAGCGTCACCGCGACCGGCACAGTCACCATGACTTCGAATTCAACAATCGATGGCGATGCCACCTCGACAGGCGCAGGCATTTCGATGAGCAACTCGACCGTGACCGTGGGCGGCAGCGTTTATGCCAACGGCTCAATGACACTAAACGGACGCGTAAACGGCAACATCGAGGCAACCGGTGTGGTGACGCTTGTCGGTGGCAGCTATGTCAAAGGCAACGTGACGACCAACTCGACCCTGTCGATGGATTCAACCGTCGACGGCAACCTGAGCGCCATTGGCAACCTCACCTATGGCAGTGGGCACGTCAAGGGCAATGTTTCAACCGGCGGCACCTTGAAATACGGCAAGTTGACCAATGCAGCGGCTGCTTCGGCGTTGAAGGCCGCTGGCATGGTCGATGGCGCAATCGCATACCTTCAGTCTGGTTTGCCAACGGTCACCCCAAAGAGCGCGCCTGTAGTGATCAGCTGGGTCGACCTCAACTATTCGTGGGCATCTTGGCAGGCCGCCGGATTCAGCCAACAACTAACCTGGCCTTCTGCGACGGGATGCCGAATCGGCGACTCCAACAGCACCACACCGGGCGGTGCTCTGTATTCCTGGTACCAGCAACTGAAAAACCTGAGCCAAGCAACTGTGGTCGACGGTCGAGGCTGTGGCATTTCGGGTCTTAGCGGCAACATGGATCTAGCGCTCAAAACCGATGTCGCCTTCATCGCGAACACCTTCAACTACGACAGCCTGCACATCACGTCAGCCGACGGCCAACCGCACCGCATCTGGTTCATCGTTCTTGACGGTGATCCAAACACCGCGGGGCCACAATGCCCTCGCCGTGGTGGCACGTTTGCTTTGAATACCCCCTCGAGCATCGGCACAAACGTGATTGGCATGGTTTACACGCCATGCGACATCTCGGTAAATAACGGTTCAACCTGGAACGGCATGTTTTACAGCGGCACGATGACCGGCGGTGGCGGCGTACGACAACTGGTTTACGTTCCGCTAGGCGTTCCCGGCAGCACGATTGGTGGCGGTTCCGTTTTGCCACCAACCGGCGATGGCACGGTGGGGGCACTGATCTCGACCAGAAATCGCACCGATAACGGTGAGTAATTTTCAGTTCCTCATGTTGTGGGTGGCATTGCCCCTAGGTGCCGCGCTGGGCTCGTTTGCGGTGGCCCTTGACTCGCGCTGGTCGCAAGAGGCAAGCTGGCGTGATCTGCTGAGCCGCCCGAGCATGTGCGATTCATGCGGGGAGCATGTCGCCTGGTACGACAACATCCCAATTGTTTCTTGGCTGCTGCTTGGTGGGCGCACACGATGCTGCAAGGCGCGAATCGGCTTGCGCGAGCCATTGGGCGAACTGGCCGGAGCTGTCTTGATGGCGGCCCTTAGCTCGACTCTGCGCGAGCCAGCGAGCTATCTGGCGTGGTCGATGATTTCACTCGCAATTTTGACTCTTGCGACGGCCGTGGCTAGCGGTCTGGCCCTTGCGCTAATCGACGCACGCACGAGATTGCTGCCCAATCCATTCGTGCTGACCTTGGCCGTCAGCGGCGCCATTTTTGCCAGCATGGATGCGCTTCTCAACAACAACGTTGCGGGCCTGCTGGCGCCGCTCGGTTCGAGCCTTGCCTGGTGGCTCGCGTTTTGGGTCTTGCGCCTGACGTCGCGGGGCGGCATGGGCATCGGCGACACCAAACTCGCGGCCGCGGTGGGGCTTTGGCTCGGGGTGTTCGGCATACCGGTTTCACTCGTTGGATTTTTCTTGGCATTTGCCTTTGGCGCAATCCAAGGGCTGCTGGTTATGGCGATCAAAGGCGCTGGTCGCAAGCAGCAGTTGCCCTTCGGGCCGGCAATCCTTGGCGGCGGAGCGACCGCAATTATCTTTGGCAACCAAATCTGGTTTGGCTATTTGCAACTAGTTACAGGTTTCGCAATTTAGTGGCGTAGGCTACGAAAAAGGGAGGGAACATGGCAAGACGAATCGTCGGTGTTGACATCGGATTCAACATCTTGCGCGCTGCACAGGTGCGTTTTCAGCGGGGGGATCACCTTCCGATTGTTGAGAAACTAGCCGAGCGCCGCCTTCCACCGGGCGTAGTTGAATACGGAGACGTTCTCGATGGGCCAGCACTTGTGCGTGAGCTAGCCGAGTTCTGGCGCGAGGCTGGCTTCAAGAGCAAACACGTTGCCCTAGCCGCATCGAACCTGCACGTTTTTGCCCGCGAAATGGCTGTTCCCGTGATGAGCGCGCAACGAATCCGCGAATCACTGCCGTTCATGATGGAAGGCATCCTGCCGGTTGCACCCGACCAGCTCTATCTAGATTTCTACCCCGTTGAACAGCACGTCGACGAGACTGGCCAGAGCTACATGGGCCTTGCTGTCGCAGCCGAGCGCAAGTCAATCGACGACATGACCAAGTGCGTGACAGACGCTGGGCTACGCCCGATGCAAGTCGACTTTGCTCCGTTCGCGCTCATGCGCGCCCTCGGCCTGGCCACAAAACAGGATGAAGTCTGCGCATACGTCGACATTGGCGCTGGCTCAAGCATTGTG
>JBEEJX010000081.1:0-6438 GCA_041168965.1 Actinomycetota bacterium | reverse complement strand
TGTTGCGCTGAAGGTTCTTCTTGTCGTCGTAGTAGAAGAAGCTCGAACCGGTGAGGTAAGCAACGTCGTTGTTGATGGTCAGGTTGGTGTCTGGGGTGCTTGGGTTGAGCGAGGTAAGAGCGTTGCTCTCGACCAGGACAACGGTGCTACGGGTCGATGCGTTCGATGGCGCAACAACGCCAACCGAAGCAATACCGGCCACAGCAGCAACAGCAACCGCAGCTCGCGCAGTGCGAGTTAGTTTCATCTGTTTCTCCTTGTTGTTAAGACAGCCATCAAAAACACAACAAGGAGAAGACCTCCAGGTTGACGTCGTTGACAACTACGCCTTGGGTATTCGCTAGCCTAAGCCATTCATTTCAGAAAACTCCACCGCATGTTCACCAGAGATTGTGTTTTTTACATTCCTTTACATGGCGGTAACAAATAGCTGTTCGGTTAGCCGCTGGTAGCCTCAAGAATGTGCTTGAGCAACAGGTCTTGATTTACGACGGCGACTGCGCCTTTTGCCAGCGCTGCGTCGACTGGGGCAGACGCAATTTGGCGAATTTTCCGCAAGCGCTTGCATACGCGTCAATTCAACCCGAGCGGTTTGGCCTGAGCCTCGCCGACGTCGAACAGAGCGTCTGGCTCGTCGACGGTGGAGCTCCCCTGGAGCGACGCCAACGAGGGCTCGCGCAATGGAGCGGACACAGGGCCGTGGCGCGCATTCTGATGGCTCAGTCGCTCAAGTCACGATTTGGTTTCGTTTGGAAATTGTGTGGTGTCGCGATCGTTTTGGGCGGCCCAATCTCGGCGGCAAGCTATCGTGCGGTGGCCAAGAATCGACACCGTATGCCTGGCGCTACCGCGGCCTGCGAGTTGCCTCAAAGCAAGGATGCACCTTGATCGAGATTTGGGCCCTTGGCTTCGCGGCTGGGCTTGCGCTAGCGATTCCGGTTGGGCCGATGGCCATCATGTTGGTTCAGACAGCTACGACGCGTGGCTGGCGACACGGTGCCACGGGCGCATTTGCCATGGCCTCGGTTGACATGGTCTATGCGCTGGTCGTGTTCTTGGTTGGCGGGGCCATTGTCGGTTTTCTGCGCGATTGGGGCACTGCGCTCACTTTGGCTGGTGCCGCGATTCTGCTCTGGTTGGGTTGGCAGACGCTTTCGACCAACATTCGTCGCCTGCGAGCCAACGAGGCGAGAACGGCGAGCCGCGACACGAGCAACGGCTCGCTGTGGCGCACATACCTGACCTTTGCGGGCGCTACCGTAGTGAATCCGCCGACGGCGCTGTACTTCTTGGCCATCGCTCCCACGGTCGCTCGAACCGCGAGCGCCACCGGCGACACAGCCGTTCAGAGCCAGCTGGCCGGGCTCATATTTGCCGTCGGTGTGTTTGTGGGATCGGTTATTTGGCAGCAGACCCTTGCGGCGGGTGGAACCTTGCTAAGAAAGGTTTCGACGGTCAAGTTTCAAGCTGGCACGGGCATTGTTGGTGGCGCCATGATTGTCGGCCTGGCCATCGCGCTGGTCGTCAAAGGGCTCGCATGAGGTTGAGGCTTGAGCTGGCGATTGTATTGGCGCTTTCGCTCGGCGCATCCGCCATTTATTCGGTGGTTTCGCTCATTGCCAAATTGACGACGCCAAACGGCTTAGCCGGATCAAGCACGACGATCAATTCATCGCTGGCCGACCGTCAATGGCTCGACGCCACCTATCAGCTGCTGGATTTCGGGTTTGGCCTTGCTCCGGTGGCGCTAGTGGCCTATCTGTTGTGGATGCGCTCCGGCGAAAACCCGCGGCTTGCGCTGCAGCTGGGCGGTCGGGGTCGCGAGATTGCCGCAGGCTTTGCGCGTGGCATCGTCTTGGCCGCGGTCATCGGCATTCCGGGGCTGGGGCTCTATCTAGCCTCGCGCGCCCTTGGGCTTTCGGCCAAAGTTATTCCGGCCGACTTGAACGCTAACTGGTGGATGCCGCTGGTGCTGCTGCTCATGGCCGCGAAGGCCGCGCTGCTTGAAGAGACCGTTGTGGTTGCCTACCTGCTCGACACCCTCGACCGGCTGGGCGTTCGGCCGGTCGTCGCAACGGTGGTGTCGGCCGTTTTGCGCGGCGCATATCACCTGTATCAAGGCGTCGGCGGGTTCGTTGGCAACCTGGTCATGGGTCTGATTTTTGCCGGCTATTTTCGAAGGCTGCGAGCCAAGGCAGAACTGGCGCCATCTCGGGCGGGCAAATACACCGCGCTCTGGCCGCTGGTTGCGGCGCACTTCGCGCTCGATGCCGTGATCTTTGTGGGCTACTCGCTGCTACATTTGAAAGACGTTCTTCCTTAGAAAGAGAACGGCCTTTGCCCGAGCAGGGAAAGTCTGTGAAACTCAGACACTGACCCGCAACCGTGATAGCCGGATTGCCTGCCCGAAGCAATTGACTCCATATCACCGTCGAGGTCCACGGTTCGGAGTCGGCTTTCGGTCGCCAGGCCGTGCTGCCGCCTTCGCTCCCAGATCGCATTAGCGAAAGGCAGCAAATGTTTGCGCCAAAATCTGGGTTGCGCTCAATCGCAACACTAATCACCACCATTGCCACGGCTTCGAGCCTGGCGCTAGGCATAGCCACTGCGGCAAGTGCCTCCCCCACGCCAGCATCGGTCGATAAGTCGCCGGCAACGCTTGCGTTTCTTGATCGAGCATTCGTCAACAACGAGATTGCGCTGTACGGTGCGCCCGAATACGGCGTGACCATCGAGGCAATGTTGCAGCGACGAGCCGGCGGCTACTCGCTGATCAAGCAGCTCGGCCCAATCAAGCACCTGTTCACCGACCGAGCCGTGATTGGTTACAACAAGGTTGGCTACCTCTACACAGCTACCGGTGCACTGCGCACGGGCCGCACCGGAATGTTCCTCTTTGCTAGCAAGGCACTCGGCGTAGCCAACGGGCCGCTGCAGAACGTTTTCTATGCCGAACTGAAGTCGACGATTGCCACCGATGGCTCGGTGGCCTTGGCCAAGGGCAACACGGTTGAGTATGCGTGGATCGCGCTTGGGCTGCACGCATACGGCCAGGATGCGCTGGCCAACAAGGTGTTGGGCTATGCAGAGGCGCACCAAAACGGTGATGGCGGTTTTGCCGGCTGGTCGAGCGCCTCGTCGACCGATGGAACCGGACTCGCGTTGCAGGCCGAGGCCGCTCTGCGCACATTCGGTGGCGCCAAGGTCGTCGCCGGCCGCAAGCTGTCGATTGGCAAGGCGGTCGCGTTCTTGCGTCGCACGATTATTGATGGCGACCACTGGCAAAGCGACAACGGCGATGGCTCGTTTAGCGCCGATGTGAACGGCAGCGCTTACGCGGCCATGGGAATGAAGGCCGTGGGTCTCGACATTGCCAAGCAATCGGCGTGGTTCCGCAGTCAGCTTGCCGACGATGGCGGAATCAAGTCGGCTTGGTCTGGCGCGAACGGCGACACCTTTGCCACCGCACAGGCATACGCCCCCATGATTGGCAAGACCTACCTCGGTCTGCTGCCAACCAAGTAGCCTCACGAAAGCAACCCGATGGCAAGTTGGATGAAACGCCTTCGCCCGCGCACGGCTCTGGTTGGGCTGCTCGTGCTGGTCGCCGTGGGATGGTTGCTGGGTGCGCGCATTAACGGTTTTTCGTTCGGCGGCGCAACGGCTGGCCAGAGCGATGGCTCTGGTGACGTTTCGGGCAAGGGTTCAGTCGAACTCTTGGTCGACTTTGGCACCGCATCGGGGCGCGAACCGCTAGTCAAACACGTGCACGATTTTGCAGGCACGGGTTGGCAACTGTTTGGTGCGGCCGGGCTCGACGTTCAGGGCACCGCCGATTATCCGAGCAGTTTCGTGTGCCGCATCGAGGGTTGGCCAGACGCCGCACAGCAAGACTGCGGCTCGGCGCCAGGCCCTAGTCAGGGGCACTGGGCATACTTCGTTACCTCGGCAAAACTGCCAGGGCACTGGTTGATCAGCGGTGTCGGAGCGGCTGGACACCGACCGGAGTGTGGCCAGGCCGAAGCATGGGTATGGGTCTTGCCAGGCAAACAGCCGAACGAGGTTCAACCGTCGCTGACCCCCGAGGTTGGTTCGTGTCGCGGCTAGACCGTTGGCGGGCGATTAACCCGTTCAGCGCCAACCAGTTGCACCCGGCGACCTGGTGGGTCTTGGGTTTGGTTGGGGTTCAGGTTGCGACGGTGAGTCATTCGAGCACGGCATTGGCGATGCAGTGTGTCGCCGCGATAGCGCTGACACTAGCCTGCCGCGAGCGAGCAGCCTGGGCGAGGTCGATGCGGTTTTATCTTTTGCTGGCCGCCGCTGTGCTGTTGTTTCGGGTTGCGATTCGCGCACTATTCGGGGTTGGAGCGCTCGATGGCCAAGCCATGCTGAACGGCCTGACCGACGGGCTTCGGCTCGCGGCGATTCTATTGAGCGTGGCGATGGCATCGACACTCGCGAATCCAAGGCGCCTTCTGGCATCGACACCCGCCGCGTTGTATGAAATCGCAACGGCAATCACGGTCGCGCTCAACCTGGCACCGGAACTGATCAACAGCCTGCAGCGTGGTCGCCGTCAATCGGCACTACGAGCACGCAGTCGCGGGCTGGGGGCACTTCGCGGCATCGTCATTCCGACACTCGAGGCTGCGCTCGACAACTCGCTTGCGCTTGCCGCGAGCATGGACGCACGCGGGTTCGGAAACCAGCCCGCCGCATCGGGCCTCAAAACCCGAATGGGGCGTCTGGCCCCGGTTGGCGCCGTATTGCTTTGGTGCCTTGGCTTGTATGCGTTGCTCGTGCCGGGCGATCAAATCTTGGCCGGCGCGGTGTTGTTGGTGGCCGGTTTGGCACTAGCGGTTTGGGCTTTGGTGCTGGCTTCGCGAAGCAATCCGCGAACACGACTGGTGAAACGCCCGCTGAGCTGGCAAGACTACGTGGTCTTGGGCATAGCGCTGACCTGGTGGCTGCTGGTGGTTGCGGCCGCCTTGACCGCCACAATCGGGCTGCGGTGATCGCCGCATGAACCAATCAAATTTGATGCCTGCGGTCGAATTTCGACAGGTTGGCTTCGCTTATAGTCGCGACGCTAGCGCGACTGGGCAGCAATCCCCCGTGCTCAGCCGGGTCGACCTCCGCTTCGCCCGCGGGGAATTCGCACTTATTTGCGGCCCAACTGGCGCGGGCAAGTCGACGCTGCTTCGACTAATCAATGGACTAGCCCCCCACTTCACCGGCGGCATTGCCAGCGGCGAAATATTGCTCGAGGGCCAAAACGTACTTGGGCGAAAGCCACACGAATTGGCCGCGCTGATCGGCTATGTGAACCAAAGACCCGCATCGGGCTTTGTGGCCGAAACCGTGGCCGAAGAACTGGCGTTCGGAATGGAACAGCTTGGGTATGCACCGGCAGACATGCGGCGACGCATCGACGAGGTGGCCACGCTGCTGCAAATAGACGAGTTGCTAGACCGCCCCGTAGTCGAGCTCAGCGGCGGGCAGCAGCAGCGTGTGGCAATCGGGGCGGCGCTCGCGGCCGGCCAGCGCATCCTGCTCGTCGACGAGCCAACTTCGGCGCTCGACGACGAATCGGCCGCAGCCACCATCGCCCTGCTTCGTGGGCTGACCAAAACGAGCTCGATTACCGTGCTCGTGGTCGAGCACCGGATCGACCGACTACTGGGTGCCGTTGACTCGATAACTGTTGTGCGAGGCGATGGGTCGTGCGTGCAAGGCGCAGCCGGTGAATTCGCCGACGGCTTCTTGCGCGATGCGCTTTTGCCGAGGACCACCCGAACGGCACACGTTTCGCCCGAGAGCGGCGATTTCGAAGACGCTGCGCTCGAGGTAAGCGAACTCACCGTGCGCCACGAAGGAGCGTCGTTCGATGCCGTGGCGAAGGTTAGTTTCTCGGTTTCCGCCGGCGAGATCCTGGCGATTGTCGGCCCGAATGGCGCTGGCAAAAGCACACTGCTGTGGTCGTTGCTTTCGGCGGGGGTTTCGGCACCCGAACCGCATCAGAGCCGTTGGTCTCTGCGCCGCGGCCGTCGCGCCCAAAAAACGCTGCCCGGCGTTGGCATCGTCACCTACGGTCGCATCGTCTGTGCGCAGCCGCCGGCGTTGGTGCCGCAAGATGCGGTAGAGCTGCTCTATCTTGATTCGATTTCGGCCGAGTTCGACGAGAGCGACTCGGTCGGCGGTGAGGCCGGCCGCACGGCCAGAATCTTCGAGCGACTCTGCGGCCGAATCGACGGCGCAACGCATCCGCGCGATCTGTCGGCTGGGCAACAGTTGGCTCTGGCAATTGCGATTCAGCTGGCCCGCGGTTCGAGAGTCATCCTGCTCGACGAACCCACGCGAGGCCTCGACTATTCGGCGCGGCGCGAGGTTGCCGCCCTACTGGGCGAGTTGGCCGAACTTGGTAACGCGGTGGTGCTT
>JBEEJX010000080.1:0-5805 GCA_041168965.1 Actinomycetota bacterium | reverse complement strand
GTGGCATCTGGGTGTGCGATGGCCCACTCGAGCACGTGCATGCCGCCCATCGAACCACCGATGATTGCGTGCCACTTGTTGATGTTGATACCGGTCGCGAAGGCGTGCTGCGCTGCAACCTGGTCGCGAATCGTCAGGAACGGAAACCGGGCGCCGTATTCGCGACCGCGACTGTCGAGGGTCGCTGGGCCCGTCGACCCCTGGCAACCGCCAAGGATGTTAGGCACAACCACATACCAGCGGTCGGTGTCGATCGCTTTGCCTGGGCCGATGATGTCGTCCCACCAGCCAGCGGTTGGGTGCCATTTGCTCGGTTCGCCAACCGCGTGCGAGTCGCCGGTGAGTGCATGCAAAACGAGCACGGCATTGCTGCGGTCGTCGTTCAGTTCGCCGTATGCCTCATAGGCAATGCGAACCTTTTTGAGTTCTTTGCCGCTCTCTAGCTGCATGTCGAACGGCAGCGAAAACATGCGGTCGCCCGAAGGGTCGCCGTCGCGCCAAGCACCCGTCGCCGGAGGACGACCGATCAGTGATCGGCTCATCTCCTCGGTGATGAATGTGCTCGGGGTGGTATCCCCAGACTCCTGGAACTCCATAAGAGTTCTAATTTAGTTGATTTGCTGCTTCATCCAGGGTGTCAAAGGCGAGCGCGGCCAGCAGAGCCGAGCCGTCGCTGAGCTTCGAGTCGTCAAAAACGGCCTTGTTCGAGTGGTTGGTTTCGGCCTTGGTGTGGTCGCGGTCAGGCGGGCAGGCGCCCATAAACACGAATGCGCCAGGCATCTCTTTGAGCACCGAGGCAAAGTCTTCGCCGCCGGTGATCGGGTGCTCAAGGTGCACATAGCGTGACGCGCCATTCGGCAGGTGGTCGAAGCTGTCGTCGACGATGCGCTGCACGCGATCGATGGCCTTGGCATCGTTCATCAGTACCTTGGTGAACGGGTGGAATTCGACCGAGGCCTGCACTCCGTGGGCAGCCGCAATGCCCGCAAGCAGCTCCTCAACGGCGGTCTTCACCTGCGCGGTGACCTCATCGCTAAAGGTTCGAATCGTGGCGCCAAACTGGGCGACCTCTGGAATCACGTTTTCGGTGTGGTCGTCGCCGGCCTTGATCCAGCCGAGGTTGATCACAACCGGTTCAAAAGCCGAAATCTTCTTGTTGACCGCGGTCTGCAGCGCCTGAGCCGCCTCGAGCATCGGCGAGATCGGATCCTTCGACAACCACGGCATCGAGCCGTGACCGCCCTGACCCTTGAAGGTAACGGTCATTCCGCCTGCCGAGGCCATCAGGGGCCCTGGTCGGGCACCAAAGATGCCCAGCGGATACGAACTAAAAACGTGGATGCCGTATGCGGCGATCGGCAGCTCGCCCGACACGAGGTGCAGGCCCTCCTCGAGCATCACATCGGCGCCACCGTGGCCCTCTTCGCCTGGCTGAAACCAAACCACGACGTTGCCGCGCAGGCGATCCTTGTGGGTGTGCAGCAGGTGGCTTGCGCCGATAGCCATGGCCATGTGCAGGTCGTGGCCACAGGCGTGCATGTAGCCGTTGGTCGAGGCGAAATCGACGCCGGTGTCTTCGACCACTGCAAGCGCATCGGTGTCGGTGCGCAACAGGACGGTCGGGCCGGGGAGGTCGCCCTTGATCAGCAGTGCGGCGCCACTGGTGCGCTGGCTGCGGAAGACCTCACCAAGACCGTGCACCGAGGCAAGGCAGCGTTCGGTCGAGAGGGGGTTTTCGAGCCCGAACTCGGGCATCTGGTGCAGTTCGCGACGGATGCCCGTGAGCACTCCTGCGTACTGGGCGGCTTCTTCGACGTATTCGCGGTAGGTCATAGATGCATTCTTGCACCATTGCGCGCCTAGGCTGTAGTCGTGTTTTTCGAGGCGATGCATCCACTCTGGCAGCAAGAATTGGCCGATTTGAGGTCGGTCCTGCTCGAGATCGAAACGCAGTTGCCAACCGAGTTTCAACCGCCGCGCGAATTGGTCATGCGGGCCTTTGCGAATTCGCCCGATGACGCTCGCGTGGTGATCGTTGGCCAAGATCCTTACCCAACGCCGGGGCACGCCATCGGCCTATCGTTTGCGGTCAACCAGGGAGTCGCGTTGCCACGCAGCCTAAGCAACATGATGAAAGAGCTGCGCGCCGACCTAGCCGAGGATTTCGAATCCGGTCGCGTTACGGCAGGTGGAGACCTTGCGCGTTGGGCCGACCAGGGTGTTTTGCTGCTGAATCGCGAACTCACGCTGCCGGGCAACAAACTGTGGCAGCGCGTGACCGATGCCGCGCTCGCTGCGCTGGTGCGCCGCAGCCAGGGCCGCGTGGTGGTTGTGCTTTGGGGCAACCTCGCCGCGAAGGCCGAACCAGCGGCAGCCGGTGCCCAGATTTTGCGCTCGGCGCATCCGAGCCCGTTGAGTGCATCGCGAGGGTTCTTTGGCAGTCGGCCATACAGTTCTGTGAACGCGAGGCTCGTGGCCCTAGGGCTCGCGCCGATAGATTGGTCTTGTTGATGCCCGCCCAGCGTCAATCTGAGCTCCAGAGGATTCCCCATGCCGCTTGATTCCGAATCGCGTTGGCGGTTGGTGCGCGCGATGCGCAACAAGCCGGCCGAGCCGCAGCGCGACGAACTCACCGTTCGTGCGGCGAGCCAGGGCGACCTCGTGCAGATTGCCGAAATCTATAACTATTACGTCGCCAACTCGGTGGTCACCTTCGATCTCGAAAAAATGACTGTCGACCAGTGGCACAACAAGCTCCAATATTTGGATGGCCTAAAGCTGCCGTTTTTGGTTGCCGTGAGCGGCTCGACCCAGGTGGTGGGCTTTGCCTATCTTGGCCCTTGGAAACAGCGCGCGGCCTATCGTCGTACGGTCGAAAACAGCATCTTTTTGCGCCCGGCCGCACTGGGCAAGCGCATCGGTACCAAGCTGATGGAGGCCTTGATCGAACAGGGGCGCGCCGTGGGAGTCAAAGAGATAGTTGCCGTGATTAGCGACAAGGGCGCCGAGGCTTCTATCGCCCTGCATGAACACTTTGGCTTTGTGCACCAGGGTCACCTTGGCAAGGTTGGCTTTAAGTTTGGGCGCTGGCTGGGCACCGTGCTCATGCAGAAAAGCCTCTGACTCGGCCAGCAACCTGCGAGTTTTCTACAAGTTCTGGCGCGCATCGGCGCAATCGCTTCGCACTTTCTTAGGCTGGAGTGGTGAAGTTGCGTCTCATTGGTTCCGTCGCGGTTGGCCTGTTGGCCCTGACCGGCGTTTCGCCCGCTCAGGCGGCTAGCACAGCTCAAACGCCGCAGTTCGATTTCGCCATCAAGAACCTGATTGTGAAATACGCCGATGGCGTCGATGCGCTTGCCGCCGATGGGCAACCAACCGGCGAAAACACGGCTGCGGCCGACCTCGTTTCGGGCCGCGACCTTGGCGATGGCTGGCACACGGTTGGCATTGCCGGTCGATTGACTGCCGACCAAACCTGGCAGATTGCCCAGCGCCTGCAACAAGACCCACGCATCGCTTCGGTCGATGTCGACCGCATCCTTTCTGTTGCGTCTGTCTCGGGTGCAGCCGTCAAGTCAAGCCAGCTCGCCTTGAGCCGCGCCTATGCTGCCATCAAGCCCGCCTCGGCGGTGCGCTCGGTGGTGGCTGTAGACGACTTCAAATCGACAGCGCCGACAACCGCACGCATTAAGTTGAGTTGGAAGGCGCCAGCCACCCTTGGTTCAGCCAAACTGTCGGGCTACATGATTCAAATGAAGCGCGGCACGGCAGCGTGGTCAACTCTCAAGGCCAACACTCGTTCGAGTGTTACCTCAATCGCAATCGCGTCGGGGTTGACGGCCGCCAGCACTTATTCATTCCGTGTAGCAGCGCTTACCAGCGCAAGCGGCGTCTTCAAGGCCGGGGCATACTCGCCAACCGTCATTGCGGTGCCAACGACGGCTCCAACTGCGCCGATGCTCGCGGGTTCGTCGACCGTCACGACAAAGTCTCCGGTGGTTAGCTGGGCAAAGCAGACCGCAGAGCAACAGGGTGCGCCAGGGGCTACCTACGTGGCGACGGCCACCGCCGCTGGCCAAACCGATGTTTCTTGCATTGCAGGCGCCACCGATACCAGTTGTTCGCTTGTCGGCCTGGTCGATGGCGCTAGTTACAAGGTTGCAGTTGTCGTCAAAAACAAGCGCGGCAGTGCCGTGAGTTCTGCGGGTTTCACTCCGCAAGACGCCTATTACGCAAAGCAGTGGTACCTCTCGGGTGATCACGGCATTCACGCACCAACCGCCTGGGCACGCACGCTCGGGTCGAGTTCGGTAGTAGTTGCTGTTCTCGACACCGGCATTACCAAGCACCCAGATCTCGACTCTCAGATGGTGAGTGGATACGACTTTGTCAGCTCGGCCGCGTCTGGTCGAGACGGCGACGGATGGGATTCCGACCCAACCGACATGGGCGACTACTCGAGTGCCGAACCTAGCTCTTGGCACGGCACGCACGTCTCGGGCATCATCGCAGCCGCAACAAACACGATCGGCGTCACCGGCGTTGCACCGGGCGTGCGCGTGCAAATGGTTCGCGTTTTGGGTGCAGACTCGGGTGCCGAGTCAGACCTCATTGCCGGTCTCAAATGGGCCGCTGGCATTTCGGTTGCCGGGGCTCCTGCTAACCCAACTCCCGCAAAGGTGATCAACCTTTCCATGGGCACCGACAAGCCGACCCCGTGTCGAATCGGTTCGTCACTCAGTGCCACCGAGGAGGCTCTCGCATTGGTCAAGGCCGCCGGTGTCACAACGATCACGGCTGCCGGAAACTACAACATGCCCGCCTCGTATTCGTATCCAGGCAACTGCTACCCGACGCTCAACGTTGGCGCCACCGGCTTCTCGGGTGATCGCGCCGCCTATTCGAACTATTCGGTGCAGGATTCGTCGAGTGGTGACTTCATCGGAGTCGACCTCTCGGCTCCAGGCGGCGACAGCAAGGACTACATCGGCACACCAGAAGGCAGCAACGGTCGAATCATGTCGACCTGGAACGATGGCAAAACCACGGTAGGCAACCCGACCTATGACTACATGGAGGGCACCAGCATGGCGGCTCCCGTGGTTTCGGGGGTCGTGGCATTGGTCTATTCGATCAAGCCCGGTATTTCGTTCGACGACATGTGGACCAAGGTGATTCAACCGAGTCTGACGCCATTCGAGGCGTCAACCAAATGCGCCCAGACCAAAGTGTGCGGTGGCGGAATCGTGAATGCCGCCGGAGCATTGGCAGCCGCCTCGGCTCTGCCTTAGTAGGCCGCGCCAAACAGCGCTCTTGAGACAAAGAAAATCGACCCAGTCGTAATGACTGGGTCGATTTTTGTCTTGGTGCGGAAGGTGGGACTTGAACCCACACGCCTCTCGGCGTCAGAACCTAAATCTGGTGCGTCTGCCAATTTCGCCACTCCCGCGCGACCAGACAATTCTAACCCACGCTTGTGGATAACTTGAACGCACATTTTTAGCCAGCGGCAGGATGGCCGCATGACTCTGATTGCCGGTTCAACCGATGTGGCTCAGCGAGTTCGCGCGACCCTGACCGACGCCGCTGAGCCCGCCGCCTTCGCCAACGGCACGGTCAGGTCGATCGACGAGCAGGTCGAAACCCAGTCTGCAAGAAACTCGGGCCTGCAGGAATTTCAGTTGATGGCTCGGGTCAACGACGAACTAAACGGGTTTGGAGTCCTTCAGCCGCTGCTAAACGACCCCGAGATCGAAGAAATCTGGATCAACGAACCAAATCTGCTGAGGTATGCGATTGGCGGCC
>JBEEJX010000079.1:0-8252 GCA_041168965.1 Actinomycetota bacterium | reverse complement strand
ACCACCGACCCCAACGAACCAAAGCACGGCGTGCGCATGGCACTAACCGAGATTCAGGGCATCAGCGAGGCCGAACTCGATCGCATAGTGACCGAGCAGCCGTTCGAGACCATCACCGACTTCTATCGAAGGGCGAGGCCGTCTCGGCGCAGCCTGGAAAGGCTCGCGCTGATTGGTGCACTCGACGAACTCGCCGCCCGCACCGGTCAACACACTCGAGGCGACATCCTTGCTCGCGTTCGTGAACTCAACGCAATCAAGTCGAAGCCCAGCAACGACGACCCGAGCTCGATGCTCGATTTCGAGGGGCTAAGTTTCGCCAGCCTCACAGCCCGAAGCTTCGAGTCGATTCCCACCGGCAACCCCGAGCTCTCAACCGAGGAACGAGTGCGCAACGAGCTCGCATACACCGGAATGGATATCAGCCAGCATCAGCTCGAACTGTATCGCCCGATGCTAGACGAGATGGGCGTGGTCTTCAGCGACGAACTCGTCAACCTACGCAATAAATCAGAGGTCTTGGTTGCCGGCGTGCGAGTGGCCACGCAGACACCGCCGATGCGATCAGGAAAGCGAGTCGTGTTCGTCAGTCTCGACGACGGGCACGGCTGCAGCGACAGCACCTTCTTCGACGAGGCTCAAAAGCGTTGCAGCTCGATTCTGTTCAACACCAAACTGCTGGTGATTGCCGGCAAAACCAGGCGAACCGGCATTCGAGGGGTATCGATCATGGCCGAGAACGCCTGGGATATCCGCGACCTTTGGCGTCAATGGCAGGCCAATCAGGGGCGGTCTGCCGGCTAGGCCTCTAGCAGCTCTGCGGCAACCTCGCGCACGTGTTCGTGGCTGATCGTGTGGCCTCCGCCGTGCATGAGCAAAGAGACCTCGGCACCCAATTCGGTGAACTCGTCGACCATCGCTCGGGTGCGCTCGGCCGGTGAATAACCGTCCAGTGCACCGTTACAGATCCAAATGCGCTTGCCGGTCAGGTCTGGCTTGGCCGGAGTCACCACGAAACTCTTGGTCGTGCCGAATGCCATCACGCCACGAATCGCATCAGGATGCGTCAGCAGCAGGGCCCCGGCCGCGTTTGCGCCGTTCGAGAATCCGGCCACCCAGACGTTGCTCGGGTCAAAGCCTAATTCGGCCGCCGCCAGCGCAAGAAAATCGGCGAGTTGCTGCGTGACGTGCACGATGCCGTCTTCGTCAAACGTGCCGTCCTGGTTGCGCATAAACCAGCGAATCATGCCGTCGCCGACCGGCGGCATGGCGGCACGCACCTGAGCCCGAGGCGAAATCAGATTGGCGTTGGCATCGAGCGCCGCGCCGAGCCCAAGCAGGTCGTTTTCGTCGGCGCCGGTGCCGTGCAACAGCAGAATCGTCTTTTGCTCGGCAACATTGCCAGTACGGCTGGGTCGCCAAACAAACGGCAGGCCAGCGATCAAGTTTGCGGCCACGAGCTCAGGCCACCTGGAACGAGCGCTTCGACAGGCCCATCCAATAACCATCGATAACGGTCTTGGCCTTTTGCTCAGGATCGGCCACGGCGCCCATCGTCACGAAAAGCGGCGTGAAGTGCTCGACGGTCGGGTGTGCGTAGGGCATGCCAGGTGCCAGTTCGCGATAGCGAATGAGGCTCTCGATGTCGCCCTTGTCGAGGGCCTCGCCAGCCCAGATGTCGAATTCCTTCGACCAGCCAGGGGCCGCGGCCTCAAAGCGCCAGTCGCGAATGAACGGCAGACCGTGAGTCATAAAGCCAGAGCCAACCACGAGCACGCCCTGCTCGCGCAACGGACGCAGGCGTCGACCGAGTTCGAGCAGACGCACCGGGTCGTGGGTCGGCATGCTCAGCTGAATAACCGGGATGTCGGCATCGGGATACATGATCTTCATCGGCACCCAGGCGCCGTGATCGAGGCCGCGCGACTGGTGTCGGTGCAACGTCTCGTTGTCTGGCATCAGGCTGGCCACCAGGTCGCCCAGCCAACCGGCGTCTGGGGTTTCGTATTTCATGTTGTAGTACTTGGGCGCAAAGCCGCCGAAGTCATAGATCAGCGGGGTGTTTGCTGCGGTCGCGGTGATCGAAACCGGCGCGCTCTCCCAGTGCGCCGAGACAATGACGATGCCCTTCGGCTTTTCGATGCTTGCCGACCAAGTGGTCAATTGTTGCATCCAGGTTGGGTCTTCAAACAGCGGCGGCGCACCGTGCGAGAGGTACAACGCTGGCATAATCTGGCTGGTCATGAATTTAGTAAAGCCCCTCTTGACTTATTTGTCAAGAGGGGCTCCCCAAGCGAAAAACCGCTACTCGGCCCGCGCCTCAAACTCGGCCAAAATGGCCTCGGTGTTCGACGAACCCGAGCGCGTCACGCCGCAATCCATGAAGTCGCAGAGCTGGTCGAGCGTGCGCACGCCACCCGAAGACTTGACCTTCAGACGATCGCCAACGGTCTGCTTCATGAGTCGAACGTTATGCACGGTCGCTCCCTCGCTCGAGAACCCGGTCGAGGTCTTGACATAGTCGGCACCTGCCGCCTCGGTCAGCTCGCACGCCTTTACGATCAGTTCGTCGTTCAGGTAGCTGGTCTCAAAAATGACCTTGACCGACGCCGAAACACCGACCTCGACGGCAGTCTTCGCGGCCGATTCAACCACCGAACGGATGTCGGCCTCGACAAGCTCATAGTTACCCGAGAGCAGCGCCGAAATGTTGATCACCATGTCTATTTCGGTAGCGCCATTGCGCACGGCCTCGGCGGTCTCGAATGCCTTGGTTGCCGATGTGGTGGTGCCGTGCGGAAACCCGATCACGGTGCAAACCGGAACGTTGCTGCCAGCCAAGAGCTTGGCTGCGAGCGGCACATCCATTGGTCGAATGCAGTACGAAGCCACGTCGTATTCGCGCGCCACCTTTGCTCCGGCCTCGACATCCGAGGTCTTGAAGTCTGGCTTTAGAACACTGTGGTCGATGGTCTTTGCGATTTGTTCGCGGGTGTAGCCGCGGTAGGTCTTGCTCATGCTCTCAGTCTAAGTTTGATTTGTGCGAATCACAGTTCAGGTCAAACCGGGCAGCAAAAAGGGCCCACTCGTCGAGGCTCAGCCCGACGGCAGCCTGGTGGTTTTCATTAAGGAGCGAGCCGTGGATGGCGCCGCCAACGAGGGCCTAATCAAGGTACTGGCCGCTCACTTTGGCTGCCGCAAGTCAGACATCGAGATCGAATCGGGTCACACCAGTCGCATCAAGCGGGTTAGCGTGCCCGAGCTCGACTAGCGCTTGGATTCGGCGCCCGCCAGGCGTTGCGCGAAATAGATCGGAATCACCGAGACGACGACCATGGCGACTGCAACAACGTTCACCACTGGCGCCTGATTCGGGCGGAACATGTTGGTCAGAATCCAGATTGGCAGGGTCTGCGTGCCCGACCCGGCGGTAAAGGTCGTGACGATGATCTCGTCGAAACTCAACCCAAACGCCAACAATCCGCCCGCGAACAGCGCCGAACGAAGCTGCGGAAAGGTGACCAACCGGAAGGTCGTCCAGAGTCCGGCACCAAGGTCGGCCGATGCCTCTTCGAGCGAGCGATTCATGCGCGCCAGGCGAGCCATGACGTTGTTATAGACCGTGACCACACAGAAAGTGGCGTGAGCAACGATCACGGTGACCACACTCAACTGCACACCCATGATGGTTCTGAAGGCGTTGTTGAGCGCGATACCAGTGACGATGCCGGGCAAGGCGATGGGCAGCACAACCAGCAGACTTACCGACTCGCGACCAAAGAAGCGATAGCGCGACAGCGCGAGCGAGATCAGAGTGCCCAGCAGCACTGCGATAAGCGTTGCGCTGGTTGCCACCGTGATGCTCAGGCTCAACGAGGCCAACAGCCCCTCGCTGCCGAGCGCCTTGGCCCACCACTCCAGCGTGAAACCGGGTGGCGGCCAGGTCATGTTCTTGCTCGAGTTAAACGAATTGATCAAAACCACCGAGAGCGGCAGATAGATAAACGTGAGCACCAGGAACGAGATCGCGCCGAGCGTCCAGCGGGCCGTGTTAGAAATCCTCATCGCGTCCTACAAATTCTCGAGTGCGCCGGTCTTGCGAACGGCAGCGATGTAGCCAAACATGATGGCGATCGGAATCAAGGCAATTGCGGCCGCCATCGGCAGGTTATTTGCCGTTCCTACGTTTGTGTAAACCAAATTGCCGAGCATCTGGCTGGCGCCGCCAACGATGTTGACCGTGATGTAGTCGCCCAGGGTCAGCGAAAAGCTAAAGATTGAACCGGCGATGAGCGCCGGCATGAGCATCGGCAGAACCACCGTGCGGAACGACTTGAACGACTTCGCACCCAGATCGGATGCGGCCTCGAGCAGCGAGTTTGGCACGCGCTCAAGCCCCGCGTAAATCGGCAGAATCACATAGGGCAACCAGATGTAGCCCATGGTGATTACTACGCCGGTGAGGCTGTAGCCGGGCGTATCAAGGCCGAGCGGGCGCAGCAACCAGGCCAGGATTCCCTCGTGGCTAAGCACCGAGCGCCAGGCGTACGCCTTGACCAGATACGAGGCCCACAGCGGCATCAAAACGGCGATGACCATGAAGCGCTGCAGTCGAGGGCCAGCAACCTTGGCCATGAAGAAGGCGATCGGCAAAGCAATCAGGATATCGACGACGGTCACCAGCAAGGCGACGCCGACCGTGCGCAGGGTCACGGCCTGATACAGGGCCCCGGTGATCACCTGTGTGATGTTGTCGAGGCTCCAGGTCATTTTGACCGCGCCCGTGTATTCGTCGACCGACCATAGCGCGGTGACAAGCAACGCCGCGAGCGATGCAATGTAAATCAACACCAGCCAGGTCAGCGGCGCGGCGAGCAACAACGCAAGCCGTGCCCGCGGTTTGGCATAGAGCAAGGTCGAGACCCGACGCGCAAATCCCTGCGCGCCGAGTGGCTGCGACGACGACATGGCGTCGGGTCTCGAACTCATACTCATGTTTTGCTAACTAGCCCTTGATCTCTTGCCAGGCCTGGGTCCAGCGAGCGTAGTCGGTGCACTTTACGTCGGTGCGGCCGTCGAGGCACTTGCTGATTGGGGTGGTCCAGTAATAGATCTTCGAGGCATAGTCTGCGTCGCCAGCGTGGTAGCTGGCGCAGGTGTCGGCACTCGACATGAACTCACAGGCGGCCTGGGTGACCGGCGCCTCACCGAAGTATTCGGTCGCGGCGGCGTTGGCCTTAGGGCTGTCGATGTAGTTCAACCAGGCATAGGCGCAGTTTGGGCTCTTAGCGGTTGACGAGATCATCCACGAGTCCGACCAACCGGTAGCACCCTCGCTTGGCAACACGGCCTCGACGGTGGCCTTAGCCGACATTGAGTTGCGGATTACCTGCCAGGTCGTGCCCACCACGGTGTCGCCCGACTCGAAGGCCGAGATCGACTTCAGGTAGTCGCTCCAGTATTCGCCGATGTTCTGACGCTGTGCCTTGAGCAGGTCGACTGCTGCGGCAAGCTGGGTGTCATCGAGCGCGTATGGGTTCTTGATGCCAAGCTCAGGCTTGTGGGCCATCAGGTACACGGCCGCGTCGGCGATGTAAATCGGCGAGTCATAGGCGGTGACCTTGCCCTTGTATGCGCTTGCCTTGTCGAAGACTACGTCCCACGAGGTTGGGGCCGGCTTGACCACCTTGGTGTTGTACATCAGCAGGTTCGCGCCATAGCCATGCGGCACGCCGTAGGTCTTGCCGTCGACCGTGTTCCAGTCGCGGTTCTTCAAGAAGTCGAAGACACCGGCATAGTTCGGGATCAGGTCGGTGTTCAGCTGAGCCACCTGACCGCCGGCAATCAGGCGCAGGGTTGCATCGCCCGAGGCCGCAATCGCGTCGTAGTCGCCGGTCTTGAACAGGGTCATTGCCTCGTCTGAGGTGCCGTATGGCTTGAACGATACCTGGCAGCCGGTCTGCTGTTCGAATGGGGTAACCCAGTCGACCTTCGGGTCGGTGCTGCCGTCTTCGGCATAGCCAGGCCAGCCAAGAAGCGACAGGGTCTTTTCGTTTGCGCCGAGCTTGGTAGGCACGTCGGAGCTTGCCGATGGCGTGGCTGCGGTGCCACAGGCGCTGAGGGTCAGCGCGATTGCCGTCGCCAAGACCGACACTTTGAGTGCCGACTTGAACTTCATCTTTATCTCCTTTGATTTTTGACTTGCGTCAAATCCCTTTGCTGCGCCGGTCAGCCCAGCGCAACCAAATCTTGTGGCTCATACCAAACCCGCACCGAGTCGCCGCGATGCCAGCGCTGCTGTGCGTCGTGCTCTAGAACCGTGATGAGTTTGCCTTCGGCAACTCGAACCAGAATTCGCACTGCGACGCCAAGATAAACGCTCTCCTCGACCTTGCCGAGCAAAAACTTGGCCTGGCGCAAATCGCTCGGGGTGTTCGTCGCGTCGCCCGCGGTCATGCGCAGTTTTTCGGGGCGCACCGAGGTCATGCCATCGAGCCCGAGCAGGGCCTTCGATTCGGCAGGGTCGAACACGTTCGAGGTGCCCACAAAGCGCGCGACGAACTCGCTCTTTGGGTGATCGTAGAGTTCCTCGGGCGTGCCGAGCTGTTCGATGCGACCGTTGTTGAACACGGCGACGCGATCGCTGAGGGTGAGCGCCTCTTCTTGGTCGTGGGTCACAAAGATGAACGTGATGCCCAATTCGCGTTGCAGCGCTTTTAGCTCGATCTGCATTTGTTCGCGCAACTTCAGGTCGAGCGCGCCCAACGGTTCGTCAAGCAACAAGACCTTGGGCTTGACCACGATGGCTCGGGCCAGCGCAACTCGTTGACGTTGACCACCGGATAGCTCGTTTGGCTTGCGTTGTGCCAGGTGACCCAGTCGAACGGTGTCGAGGGCAGCCATTGCCTCGGCGGTGCGTTCGGCCTTACCGATGCCCCGAACCCGCAGGCCATAGGCAACGTTTTCAACGACGCTCATGTGCGGAAAGAGTGCGTAATCCTGAAAAACCGTGTTCACGTTGCGGTCGAATGGGGCGTTATTAGTGACGTCTTCTTCACCCAGAAAGACCTGACCGCTGGTTGGCAGTTCGAAGCCGGCGATCATGCGCAGCACCGTGGTCTTGCCCGAACCAGAAGGCCCTAGCATCGAAAAGAATTCGCCCTCGGCAATTTCTAGGTCGAGGTTATTCACGGCGATGAATTCGCCAAAGTTCTTGGTTAGCTTCGAAAGCTTGATTGCGGGTGTGCCGCCAGCCATTTTGACCTCACTGTCAGGATGCAGTTCAGTCTAAGTCGGCAATCCGAGCGAGTCGGAATGTTTCGGTTGGTCGTAAAGAAACCTTAATAAACCAGAAACAAGTGGCCGTTAAAACCGAAATCCCTCTCCGTAGAGAGGGATTTCTTTGGTGGACCTGAGGGGACTTGAACCCCTGACCCCCTGCATGCCATGCAGGTGCGCTACCAGCTGCGCCACAGGCCCGAATTGGGCGTTGCCGAAACAACTTGCCCAGTTTATACGGTTTCTGAACGTTCCGCCAACTCGAGCTTGACAACCGGCTGATCCTTATACAAACGCTCGAGCGAGTAATAGACACGCTCCTCCTCGTGCATTACGTGCACGATGACCTCACCGAAGTGCAACAGAACCCAGCGACCAACCGACTTGCCCTCGCGCAGCAGGCACTTGACGCCGGCCTCCTGCAGCTTGGCCTCAACCTCGTCGGCAATCGCGTTGACCTGGCGCTCGTTGCGAGCCGAAGCCAAGATGAGCACATCGTTGAGTGGGGTCAGCTCGGTGACATCCCAGGCGATGATGTTCTCGGCAAGCTTGTCTGCGGCGGCATTCGCGGCGACGTGAGCGAGCTTGATGGCGTTGGCGGTTGCGGTCATGATTCCCTTTGATTGGTGATTAACCAAGGTTACCTGAGCCGGTGGCGCGGCGTTCGACTATTTGATTAAGCCCTGACCATAGGTCAAGACCAGGTATGCGCCTGCGCCGGCAAGGGCCAGCGCGAGGATCGCGATCCAGAGCAGCCGAGTGCGGCGGCGCTTGAGGTCAACGGCTCCGCGCTGAACGGCACCGGTTAGCAGTGCCTCGAATTCTGAGGCCTGGTATGCGGCCGCCGCGCGCACCGCCTGCGCGTCGAGCTGGTTTGGCGACTGCACGACCCGTGGTGCGGCAAGTTGAGCTGGCGCCGCAGGTTGGGCTGGCACCGCAGGTTGGGCTGGCACCGCAGGTTGGGCTGGCACCGC
>JBEEJX010000078.1:0-10299 GCA_041168965.1 Actinomycetota bacterium | reverse complement strand
CTTCGCTCGCAGCGACGAGGTGTCCGTTGTGGATCGGGTCAAAGGTGCCACCCATAACGCCGATGCGTCGACGAATGTTGGTGGTGGTCATGCTTTCCCCGCGATTAGCTTGGCAAACGCCAAGCCAGAGATTAGTGGTGACTTGCGCCGTTGTCAGCCTTGTGGTCGTGACGGTTGGCTACGTCGCGGTATGACCAGGTGACAAAACCCAAAAGAAGGAAGACACCCATTGCGATGATGCCGAAAACGACCGAAGGGAATGGGTAGGTAACAGCGGTGGCTTCTGCCAAAATACGCGACATTTGAACTCCTAAGTCTTGCCTCTAGATTAGCCTAAACGGTCTGCGAACCGGCCGACCCCGCGCGCACATGGCCCTGACCTCGAACGATCCACTTGGTGCTGGTGAGCTCGGCCAAGCCCATTGGGCCGCGGGCGTGCAACTTTTGGGTCGAGATTCCGACCTCGGCACCAAAGCCGAACTCGCCGCCATCGGTAAACCGGGTCGACGCATTCACCATCACGGTCGAGGCATCGACCTCGGCCAAGAAGCGCTCGGCGTTGGCAACGTTTTCGGTAATGATGGCCTCGGTGTGCATGGTCGAATACTTGGCGATGTGCTCGAGGGCCTCATCGAGGTCGGCGACTACCTTCACAGCAAGATCGAGGTCGTGATATTCGGCGGCCCAGTCGTCTTCGGTCGCCGGGATAGTGGCAAAGTATGCGTGCTGCGCCGCCTCGTCGCCGTGAATCGTGACGCCACGCTCGCCGAGCGCATCCAGCAGGCCTGGCAGCACTCGCTCGGTGGCTGCGGCATGCACCAGAACCGTTTCGACCGCGTTGCAAACGCTCGGGCGCTGCACCTTGGCGTTCACGACGATGTCGATTGCCCAGTCGAGTCGAGCGGTCTCGTCGATAAAGATGTGCACAACGCCGTCGCCGGTCTGAATTGCTGGAACCTTGGCCTCTTGAACCACCTGCTGAATGAGCCCGGCGCCACCGCGAGGAATCAGCACGTCAATCAAACCCACGGCACGCATCATCTCGAGTCCGCCGTCACGGCCATACTCGTCGACGGTCTGCACCGCATCGGCGTTTAGATCGGCCTGAGCCAGCGCATCTTGCAGCAACTTGACGAGCACGGCGTTGGTGGCCTGGGCCGCCGAGCCACCGCGCAAAACGGCCGCGTTGCCACTCTTGATTGCCAGGGTGGCGATGTCGATCGTGACGTTTGGTCGGGCCTCATAGATGCAACCGATGACACCAAGCGGCACGCGCACCTGCGATAGCTTCAGGCCATTAGGCAGGCTCATGCCGCGCAAAACATCGCCGATTGGGTCGGGCAGGTTCACGATCGAAAGCGCGGCCTGTGCGATCTCGGCGATGCGAGCCTCGGTCAGGCGCAGTCGGTCGACCAGGCTCTCGCTCACGCCGTTGTCGGCGGCCGAAGCCAAATCGATGGCGTTGGCGTCGAGAATCTCGGGTGTGCGTGTGACAAGAAGTGCCGCAATCTGACGCAGCGCGTCATTTTTTTGCCCGGTGGTGGCCTGGGCTAGCGAGCCCGCAGCGGCCTTGGCCTGTCGAATTCGATCAATCGCGGTCATGCTCAAACCCTATTCCTGTTAGACGGCTGCTTCGAAGAAGGTGCCCACGGCCTGACCCGCAAGAGCGGCCGAGACATTGTCGGTGCTGGTAAGCAAAACGGCCACACCGGCCTCGGTTGCCACGCGCGCAGCGCCAACCTTGGTGACGGCTCCCCCGGTGCCAACGCCGGTGCTGGTGCCACCAATTTCGATGTCGTCAAGCGTCGCGTCGGCCGAGACGGTCTCGATGCGCTTGGCGCCAGGCTTTGCCGGTGGCATGTCATACAGCGCGTCGACATCGCTAAGCAACACCAGCGCGTCGGCCTTGACCAGCACGGCCACCAGGGCGGCTAGTCGGTCGTTGTCGCCGAAGCGAATCTCTTGGGTTGCCACGGTGTCGTTCTCGTTGACGATAGGCAGCACACGCAACTCGACCAGGCGCTCCATCGCGCGGGCCGCGTTCTCGCGGGTCTCGTCGCCCTCTAGATCGCCCGAGGTCAGCAGAACCTGGCCGGCGATGATGCCGTAGCGCTCGAGGCTGGCCTGGTAGCGAGCAATCAGACGACTCTGCCCCACCGCGGCGAGAGCCTGTGAGGTTGGGAGGTCTTCTGGCTTTGATCCAAGCCCAAGCAGCGGCATACCGGTTGCAATCGCACCCGAAGAGACGAGGATGACCTCAGTGCCCCGCGCGTGGGCATCGGCGAGAGCCTGCACCAGCAGGTCAATCTTTGCCTCGTTAGCGCCGCTGATCGACGACGAACCGACCTTAACCACAACGCGCTTGGCGGTTGGCAGTTGAGTTCTGTCTGCGATAACCAATTACTTGGTGTCCTTCCAGAGGCCCGCTTCGCCTTCCTTGCGCAGCTCTTCGCGAGCCGCCTCCTTGGCGTCCATGCGCTCGCGATACTCAACGCGGCGCTCCTTGGTGGTGCGGCGTTCGCGCAGGTCAAGTCGGGCATCGGTGCCGCGAGGGCCCGCGATTAGCTCGCCAGCAGACTGAATGGTTGGCTCCCAGTCGAACAGCACGCCGTCGTCGCCGGCGCCGATGACCACGGTCGAACCTGCGACCGCGCCGGCCTTGAAGAGTGCGTTCTCGATGCCGATCTTGCCCAGACGGTCGGCAAGATAGCCAACGGCCTCTTCGTTGCCGAACATGGTCTGCTTGACCCAACGCTCTGGCTTAACACCAAGAATGCGGAAGATCGGACCATCTGACGTGTTTTCGCGATTGACGGTGAACTGTGCCTCGTCGCGGCGAGCCTGCATCAGAGTGATGCGCGGCTTCTGCGGAATGCCGGCGCGTTCCTTGCGAGCCTGTTCGACCAACTGGGCGAGAGCAAAGTTGAGCTCGCGCAGACCCTCGTGGCTAGCCGCCGAGATGATGAACACGCGATAGCCGCGAGCCTCGAGGTCGGGCTTCACAAACTCGGCCAACTCGCGCGCGTCGGGCACATCGGCCTTGTTCAATGCGATTAGCTGCGGGCGCTGAGTCAACGGAACCTGACCCTCAGGAACCTCATAGGCGTCAAGCTCGGCCAAAATCTTGTCGAGGTCGCTGATTGGGTCGCGGCCAGGCTCGAGAGTCGCGCAGTCCAGCACGTGCAGCAGCGCGGCGCAACGTTCGACGTGACGCAAGAACTGCAGCCCCAGACCCCTGCCCTCTGAGGCGCCCTCAATCAGGCCAGGCACATCCGCGATGGTGTAGCGAGTCTCGCCCGCCTGAACCACACCGAGGTTTGGGTGCAGGGTGGTGAACGGGTAGTCGGCAATCTTAGGTCGCGCCGCGCTCATCGACGCGATGAGCGACGACTTGCCAGCGCTCGGGTAGCCAACGAGTGCCACATCGGCAACCGTCTTTAGCTCAAGGATGATGTCGCCGCGCCAGCCAGGCACGCCGAACAGGTGAAAGCCTGGCGCCTTGCGCTTTGAGCTCGACAGCGCGGCATTGCCGAGGCCGCCAACGCCGCCCTCGGCCACGACCAGCTCCATGCCAGGCTCGTCGAGGTCGGCCAGCACCTGGCCCTTTGCGTCGCGCACGACGGTGCCAAGTGGCACCGGAAGTTTTACATCGGCGCCCTTGGCGCCATTACGAAAATCGCCGGCGCCGTCGCCACCATCGCCACCGTGACGGTGTGGCTGAAAGTGGTAATCGAGCAGGGTGGTGACATTCGCGTCGGCAACCAGCGAGATGCTGCCGCCGTGACCACCATCGGCACCATCTGGGCCGGCTAGTGGCTTGAACTTTTCGCGCTTGATCGAGGTGCAGCCGTCGCCGCCATTGCCAGCACGCAGGTGCAGAGTGACCTGGTCGACGAAGCTAATCATGCGGTTGGTTCCGTTCTTGAAAATCTGGTTTGCGGCGAACTGCCGCAGAAACAGCAAAGGCGAGCACTAGGGCCCGCCTTCGACTGCTAAATCTGGTTCTGCTTAGGCAGCCTCGACCACGTTTACAACGCGGCGGCCACCCTTGGTGCCGAACTCGACAGCGCCGGCAGCAAGTGCGAACAGAGTGTCGTCCTTGCCCTTGCCAACGTTTGCGCCTGGGTGGAAGTGGGTGCCGCGCTGGCGAACGATGATCTCGCCTGCGTTTACGACCTGGCCGGCGTAACGCTTGACGCCGAGGCGCTGTGCGTTTGAGTCGCGACCGTTACGAGTGGAGCTAACGCCCTTTTTGGATGCCATTTGGGTTCAGTCCTTTGCTTACTTGATCTCGGTGACCTGAACGCGGGTGAGCTCCTGACGGTGGCCCTGACGCTTCTTGTAACCGGTCTTGTTCTTGTACTTCTGGATGATGATCTTTGGGCCACGGAGGTCGTTGAGAACCTCAGCGGTGACCTTGACCTTTGCGAGTGCTGCTGCATCGGTGGTGACCTTGTCACCGTCAACCAAAAGCACAGCCTGGAGCTGAATCTTGCCGTTGGCGTCTGCCTTGATGCGGTCCATCGTAACGATGGTGCCGACTGACACCTTTTCCTGGCGGCCGCCTGAGCGGACTACTGCGTAAACCACAGAATTACCTCTTGTCTTAAGACTTCTCCGTATGCGAATTTAATCGCTCTCGGATTGATGATTGCTGGCACGCCAAAAATGACACGCGCAACAAGGGTCTAGTCTACATCGCCGACTAGGCGAGGTCAAACACTTTCGACCCCGTTTCGGCTAGTTTTCTGACGCTCCCGCGGCAGGTTCCGAGCTTGATGCACGGCGAGGCTTGCGGCGCCCGCTGGTGCGACCGGCACCAGGCGCGGCAGGCTCAGGCAGGGCCTCGAGAACCGCATCCAGCATGGCCTCCTTGCGCTGACCGTTACCCTTCGACGTGACCAAACCGGTGGCCTTCGGAGCGGCCTCTTGCGCGTCAGACGCATCCGTCGCGCTGCTTGGCAGAACAATCGGCGATTCCTCGCCTGCTGCCTCGTGTGCTGCAACGGTCGAAGCCGCAATCTTTGACATAACACTGCCGAGCTCGACGGCCTTTTCAGGGGTCACGACCTTGGCTGGCTCTGGAGCCTTCTTCTCACCCTTGTCGCGGTTGCGATCCTTCTTTGACTGCTTCTGCGACTTGCCCGAGTTGTCTTCCATCGGGTGCGACTTCTGGCGCATGATCGGCTCGTGGTGCACGATGATGCCGCGCGACGCACAGGCCTCACAAGGCTCGCTGAACGCCTCAATCAGGCCGATACCGAGCTTCTTGCGGGTCATCTGAACCAGACCAAGCGAGGTCACCTCGGCAACCTGGTGCTTGGTGCGGTCGCGGCTGAGGCATTCGATCAGTCGACGCAACACTAGGTCGCGGTTCGACTCGAGCACCATGTCGATGAAGTCGACGACGATGATTCCACCGATGTCGCGAAGGCGCAGCTGGCGCACGATCTCTTCGGCAGCCTCGAGGTTGTTCTTGGTGACCGTCTCTTCGAGGTTGCCGCCCGAACCAACGAACTTGCCGGTGTTCACGTCGACAACGGTCATTGCCTCAGTGCGGTCGATCACGAGCGAACCGCCCGAAGGCAGATACACCTTGCGGTCAAGAGCCTTGGCGATCTGCTCGCCGATGCGGTATTCGTCGAACACGTCGCGCGTGCCGGCATAGTTTTCGACGCGCTCGAGCAGGTCTGGGGCTACCGAGGCGAGGTATTCCTCGATGGTGCCGCGGGCGTCTTCGCCCGAGATGACCATCTTCTGGAAGTCCTCGTTGAACACATCGCGAACGATCTTGACCAGTAGGTCAGGCTCGCTGTGCAGCATGGCTGGTGCGGCGCCCTTGGCAACCTTGGCCTGGATGTCTTCCCACTGTGCCTGAAGGCGCTGAACGTCGAGGGTCAGCTGTTCCTCGGTGGCGCCCTCGGCCGCGGTGCGCACGATAACGCCGGCATCCTCAGGGAGGATTTCCTTCAGGATCTTCTTGAGGCGCGCACGCTCGCTGTCAGGCAGCTTGCGCGAAATGCCGTTCATCGAACCGTTTGGCACATACACGAGGTAGCGACCAGGCAGCGAAACCTGGCTGGTCAGACGGGCACCCTTTTGACCGACTGGGTCTTTGGTGACCTGTACCAGAACGGTGTCGCCCGACTTGAGTGCCAGTTCGATGCGTCGCGGCTGGTTGCCGGTTTCGGCAAGCTCCCAGTCGACCTCGCCCGAATAAAGCACGGCGTTGCGACCGCGACCGATGTCGACGAACGCGGCCTCCATCGACGGCAAAACGTTCTGGATCTTGCCCAGGTAGACGTTGCCAATCAGGCTAGCCTCTGAGGCCTTAGCCACGTAGTGCTCGACCAGGATGCCGTCTTCGAGCACACCAATCTGAATCTTGCCGTCCTTTGAGCGCACAACCATGGTGCGGTCTACGGCCTCACGACGAGCTAGAAATTCCGACTCGGTGATTACGGTGCGACGACGACCGGCATCGCGGCCATCGCGACGACGCTGCTTCTTGGCCTCCAGGCGGGTCGAACCCTTGACGCGCTGTGGCTCGTTGCTTGGCTCCTTGGCCGCACGCGGTTCGCGAACCTTAACGACAGTGTTGGCCGAAACCTCGCCCTCGACGGCCTCGCCCGAGCGACGACGCGAACGGCGACGCAGGTGGTTCTCGCCATCCTCGGCCGGAAGGTCGATGATCTTGCCCTTCTTAGGGTCGATCACCGGGGTAGGCAGGTCTGGTGCCATGAACATGAGGCCGAACGAGTTTGCTGGCGCTACCGGTGCCTGGGTTGCGGCTGGCGCGGCGACTTCGACGGTCTGCGCGTCGCTTGCCGGCTCGTCGGCCGAAACTTCGGTCGACTTTTTGGTGGCTCGGCCTGAGCCTCGACCACCGCGAGTGGACGCCTTGCGGACTGGCTTATCGGCCTGAGCGCTTTCGGTCTCGGCAGCCTCTGCGCCAGCTGGCACGGCGACGTCGGCGTTCTCGATCGGTTCCTTGGCAACCTTAGCTGCCGGTGCCTTCTTGGCGGGAGCCTTGCGTCGAGGGGTTTTCACCGGCGCGTCGATTGCGGCCTCGGCCGATTCGTTTGAGTCAGCGTTTTCGTTTGTTGCGGTCTTATTCACCATTTAAGGTGCACTCCAAGCCGCCCGTTGGCGCTAGGCCACACTCACTAGCCCTCAGGGCCTAAATCGGTGTTGCCAACCTTGCTGGCAACCAAAACTCTGTCGAGCAACCATTCTCTGCTACCGCCTTGCCCGAAGCCGAACTATCGGCGGGTCTTATGCTGCGTGTGCGCTTGGTTCTCGCGAAACTTGCGTCGATGCGGGTGTGGCCGCCTCAACTGCCTCTAAGTATGCCTCATACCAACCGAATTGTCACGAGCCGCGCCCGCGGGCTGTGTTGAGTGCAGCACGCGGCTATCAGAAGTCACTCAGAATCAGGTGCGATACTGAAAGCGTGAGTGAAGCAATCGTCGCAAGCGGCAAAAAGACATTCGGCGCGAACGCAGGCCTGGCCTGGGTTCTTATTTTGGGTGGCATCACCGGATGGGTCGGCGCGTTTGCCCTGACTCTCGAGCGCCTGCACCTTGCCGCCGCGCCGGCCGCCAAGTTGAGCTGCGACCTGGCCTCGTTCATTTCTTGCAAGTCGGTAATGCTCTCGCATCAGGCCAAACTGTTTGGTTTTCCTAACCCGCTGATCGGCCTGAGTGCCTTCATGTTCCCGATCGCGGTTGGCGTGGCGATTCTGGCCGGCGCCAAATTTCCGCGTTGGTTCTGGAACACCTTCATGGTCGGCATCACCGCGGGCTTCGTGTTTGTGATTTGGCTCGCACACGAGGCGATCTTCGACATCGGCGCGCTGTGCCCATACTGCATGGTGGCTTGGGCTGGCATGATTCCGATGTTCTGGCACCTGTTGCTGTTCTTGACCGGCGAAGACATCGTTCCCGTGCCAATCAAGACCATCGGATTCTTCGAGGCAATCCGCGGCTGGGCCTGGGTGTTCACGCTTGTCACCGAGCTCGCGCTGATCGCGATCATTGCAGTCAAGTTTTGGAGCCAGTGGCAACGACTCTTCGGCCTGGCCTAGGCCGATTAGGTCGGCCGGCTCGAAGCTAACTTGGGCCTAGGCGAACCAGAGAGCTAGTTCGCGGTCGGCCGACTCCTCCGAGTCGCTGCCGTGAACGAGATTCTGCTGCACCTTTAGACCCCAGTCGCGACCAAGGTCGCCACGGATCGTGCCAGGCGCGGCCACGGTCGGGTCGGTGACGCCGGCAAGCGCACGGAAGCCCTCAATCACTCGATTGCCTTCGACACGCAGGGCAACTACCTCGCCCGACAGCATGAAGTCAACGAGTGGCTCATAGAACGGCTTGCCCTCGTGCTCGGCATAGTGCGCCGCCAGCAAGGCGCGCGAGGCAGCCACCTTGCGAATGTCGGCAATCACATAGCCCTTGGTTTCGATTCGACGAATGATCTCGCCAATCAGATTGCGACGAACGCCGTCTGGCTTGATTAGTACGAGGGTCTGCTGTGACATTTGTTGCTCCTGGCTGCTCTGCCGTGTTTGGGTTCAGGTTAGCTGAATTTAGTTCTCGACCGAATCCTGGCCGGCGAGATTGATCTGGATGCCGTTCTCGGCCAGCACGCTCTTCGCTCGGTCGACGGTGATGCCGGCGATCATGCCCCAGATCCAGAGCCCGAGCATCACAATGCCGACGATCCACATGAGTGGCACCCAGAAGGCCGTGGCCAACATCGCCACCTGAAGCACCGAACCGAAAAAGTAGCTCCAGCGCGAACCCAAGAAGGCCGGGGTGAGAATCATTAGAAAGGCGAGGCTCAGGCCAACTGTCCAGATGGCTGGACCGTGTTCTTTGTCGAGTCCGAACGCGACCAACGTGGCGAAGAACACCATGAACGACTCGAACCCCAAAACCATCGAGCCGAGTGCACGCTGGAGTGAACGCGGACGGGCCTGGCGTGGTTTGCGCGACTTAGGCATCTTGATCGACCTCTTTTTGCTTGAGTTTCATGACATCGCCCACCAGCGTGATCGAACCGGTCACAACGATTGCGCCGACTAGACCCGAATCCGCGGCGGGCAAGAGCGACTCGGCCAATGCAATCGCACGAAGCGGCTTGGGCTCGAGGTGCACACGATCGGCACCAAAGACCTTGCGGGCGGTTTCGGCGAGCACCTCTACAGGCACGGCGCGCGGCGACGACGACTGGGTCAAGACGACCTCGACGAACGAGTCGTTGAGAATCTCGAAGAAACCGGTCGCGTCCTTATCGCCAAGAACACCGAGCACGCCGATGGCATACGGCTTCTTGAATGTGGTGGCAAGAGCATGAGCCAACACTTCGGCACCGCCGGGGTTATGCGCGGCATCGAGCAGAATCAGTGGCTCGCGCTGCAGCACCTGCAGGCGGCCAGGCGAAGACGCATCGGCGAGCGAGGCACGAATCACATCGTCGATGATGCGCTGGTTGCCATTGCCGAGGAACGCCTCGACCGCGGCAATCGCTAGCGCCGCGTTTTCGGCCTGGTATGAGCCGTGCACCGGCAGGTGAATCTCGCGGTACCCCCCCGCCAGAGTGCGAACAGCGAAGGTTTGCCCCAGTTCGGTCGGCAGGGTTTCGAGCACCTCGAACCGGTCGCCATAACGGGCGTAGCTGTCGGCAATTTCGTGAGCCGCGGCCTCGATAACCGAGGCGGCTTCGTCGGGCTGCTTGGCACTAACCACGAAGGCACCCTGCTTGATGATGCCGGCCTTGGTGGCGGCGATTTCGGCGATGGTGTCGCCAAGGCGTTCGGCGTGATCGATCGAAATCGGAGTGAATACGGCTACGTCGCCATCGGCAACGTTTGTCGAGTCCCAGGCGCCGCCCATGCCAACCTCGAGCACGAGCACGTCGACTGGTGCATCGGCAAAAACCGCAAAGCCAAGCACAGCCAAGGCCTCAAAAAACGTGAGCTTCGTGTCGCCCTCGGCCTCGAGCTGCGCATCGATGATCTCGATCAGAGGCTTGATTTCTTGCCAAACGGTGAACAGGCGTTCGTTGCTGACCGGCTCGCCGTCGATTGACATGCGCTCGTTCAGGCGCACGAGGTGAGGGCTCGTGAAGCGACCCGTGCGCAGCCCGTGCTCACGCAGGATTCGCTCGATAAAACGCGTGGTCGAGGTCTTGCCGTTGGTGCCAGTCACATGAATGACTCGGTATGCGCGTTGCGGATCACCGAGCAGCTCGACCGCGCGACGGGTCGGCTCAAGTCGCGGGCGCAGCTTGTGCTCTGGA
>JBEEJX010000077.1:0-10819 GCA_041168965.1 Actinomycetota bacterium | reverse complement strand
ACACCAAGACCACGGAGCAGACCACGACGGATGTCGCCGTCGGTCACGGTGCCCAACAGCTTGCCGTCGGCAACGACCAGGGCAATCTGCTTTGCGCCGCGGTTAATGGCCTCGATGGTTTGAATCAGAGTGGCGTCTGGGCCAACCGTGAATTCGCTCAGATCGGTGATCACTTTGAGCCTCCGTTAGCCTTTGAAACCGCCGGCACGCCGACCGCGGTGTGGTTGTCTGGCACGTCTTTGGTGACTACCGCGCCTGCCCCAATGATACAGTTTTCGCCAATTTTGACGCCCTGCAGAACCGTCGCATTCGCGCCGATATGGGTGCCACGACCAACGCTGACCTGACCGCAAAGCACTGCCCCAACGGCAATGTGACAGTTGGCGCCGATGCGGTTGTGATGCTCGACGATAGCGCCGGTGTTAACGATCGTGTTGTCGTCGACGATGGCGTCGCTGTGCACGACGGCGCGATGCATGACCTGCACGCCCTCGCTCAAGACTGCCGATGCGCTGACCACGGCCGACTGGGCCTCGACCTGCAAAAAGTTGAAGCCAGCCGCCTTGAGCTTGGCGAAAACCGCCGCGCGCAAGGTGGTCGGCCCGGCCGAGCCAAGGCCGTTTACGAGCAGGTAATCGGTGGCCGAGAAACCGCCGTCGACCAGTGCCGACTCGTCAATGCGTTCGAGTTCACCCTCGAGCAGGCAACCGCCCTCGGCGGGCGCAACATAGCCGCTCAACGCGATGCCGGCCTCGGCCAGCAGCTCCTGCAGCACGCGAGCGTGACCGCCCGCGCCAACCATGAGCAGCTTGGGGCTGGTCTCGCGCAGGTTAGTCAACGTATTCACCGGCGAGGTATGACCGACCGGCGACCGAACCGACAACCTCATAGAAGTCAAAGCTGGTGCGGCCGTTGAGCGGGCGGCGGCACTCGAGGTCATCCTCGGTGATCACCGCGCCAAGCTCGATGTTGCGCTTGGCCACGAGACTGCGGCGAACCACGGCCTTGTTGGCCAGCTCGATGTCGGCCGGTTGCTTCTTGCGTTCGCCGAGCGCACGGGTCGCCTGGCGAATCTGCGAGACCAACGAGACCAGTTCTTCGGGGTCGAGCGAGGCCTCGTGGTCTGGGCCCTCGAGTGACTTGTCTAGCGTGAAGTGCTTCTCGATCACGGTCGCGCCCATACCCACGGCGATCACCGATGCCAGGGTGCCGAGCGAGTGGTCGCTGTATCCAACCGGCAGGCCAAACTCGTCGGCAATCAGGCCGATTGCGTTCAGGTTCAGGATGTCGAGTTCGGCCGGATACTGCGTGGTGCAGTGCAGGATCGTCACCTTTTCGAGCATGATCGCGCGCACCGCCTCGAGCGCATACGTCTGGTCAAGAACGGCATCGGTTGGCTTGAGGTCGGCGGCAACGATGCCGTTGGCACGCGCATAACCGAAGGCGATGAACTTGAGCGCCTGGCGAATCTCGTCGAGCACGGCCATGCCGGTCGAAACGATTACCGGAAGGTTCGACTGACCGGCCTCGACCAGCATTGGCGCGAAGGTGAGGTCGCCCGAGGCCACCTTGACCAGCGGAATGTGCAGCTCGTCAATCAGAAAGCGCAGCTCATCGAGGTCAAACCCGGTCGACAAAAAGCCGATGCCGATCTTGGCGCAGTGGTCCCGCAACTGCGCGAATTCGTCGTGGCTCAGCTCGAGGCCCTTGAGCAGATCCCACTGGCTGCGGGTGTCGTCGTCGCCCTTGCGCTGATAGTCGGCAAGCTTGGCGTCTTTGCTCGCAAGCTTGTCGGCCGAGAAGGTCTGAAACTTGACGATGTCGGCGCCGGCACGCTTGGCCAGGTCGACCATCTCGATGGCGCGCTCGATCGAACCGTTGTGGTTAACACCGGCCTCGGCAATGACGAGCACGTGCTGTGCCTTGATCTGATTGGCAATCATTAGTTGGCGCTCCAGAACTTCTTTTTTGGTGGACTAGGAATCTCGTGGCGCATGAGCTCGACGGTTGCCTTCTGGGCGAAACCCGGAACGCCAAACGGGGTGCCAGCCGCAGCGGCCGAGGCACGGAAGGCCGGATCGAGGGCCTTCTGCATGGCCTCAAGAATCAGCACGCGTTCGGCCCGCGCAGGCTTGATTACGCTTGCCGACATCGGGCGGCCCTCTTGACGATTGCCCACGATCACGCTCGGCACACCCAAGACCGGAGCCTCGAGCACGGTCGACGACGAGTTGCCAGTCACCAGATTGACCTGCTTCATGACACTCAAATAGCCGAGCTGACCGAAGCTCTCGACATAGCTAACACGATCCGGCAGGCGAGCAACGAACGATGCAATCGCCTCGCGCACGTCGGCACTGCCGATGTCGTTGTTGGTGCCGGTGACGATCAGCTGGGTCTCGGCCGGGTCGAGCGGGCTGGTCAGCGCCTCCATCGCGGCGAGCAATTCGCCAATCATTGTCTTGGCGCTGGCCTCGTCGAACGCGGCCGGGTGAAAGGTCATCAGCACGGTGTTCTTGGTGCCAAAACGCACCTTGAACTTGTCTTCGATTGCCTCGCGCGACATGAGCTCGAGGTTCGCAATCGCGTCTAACACCGGGGCGCCATAGTTGAACACGCGGCTCGGCTCTTCACCAAGTTGAATCACTCGGTTGCGGTGCTCATCGGTGGTGGTGAAGTGCAGGAACGAAAGCTTGGTGATGGCGTGCCGCAGGCTGTCGTCCATGGCGCCCAGCGTCAACTCGCCACCGTGGATGTGCGCAACTGGAATCGTGAGGATCGTGGCAGCCGATGCCATCGCAAAGGCCTCTAGGCGATCGCCGAGCACCACGACCACGTCTGGTCGCAGTCGATCGAGCTCGCGAGCGAACTTGGCGATGGCCTCGCCGGTGTCGACTGCTGCGGCCAACGAGGTGTCTTCGCTTGACCAGATCGGAATCTCGGCGGCAGGCTCATAGCCATCGCGACGAATCTCGGCAACTGTCATGCCGTGTTCGGCCGAGAGGTGGCTGCCGGTTGCGATGATCTGCAGTTCGAGGGTGCGGTTGAGGCCGGTCGCCTTGTTGTTGAGTTCGGCGATCAGGTTTTTGAGCAACCCATAGTCGGCACGAGTGCCGGTCATCACTGCAATCTTGCGCATTAGAGTCGCTCGGCCAACTTTGGAGTCGATGGAATGCAGATCAACGATGCGTGCAGCGCGATCGCGGTGTCGAGGCTGCCGCCGAGCGAGTCGCCCGCGGCCGGGGCCGACTCATACATGCGCTGCTTGTGCAGCAGATTCCACATCGGGCGAGCCATGAAGCCCGCGTCGGCACAGGCCTGCAGCACCTCGTCGCGCAACTCGAGGCTAGGCTCGTCGAGCTGAATGGCACACAGCCAGTAGTTCGATTCGGTCGCCTCTGGCTCGAACACAAATCGCACGCCCTCGAGGCCCGCAAAGGCCTCGCCGTATGCGAGCGCCAACTGGCGCTTCTGGTCAAGGAACCGGTCGAACTTGTCCAGCTGCGCCATGCCTAGGGCGGCGTTGAGGTTTGGCATGCGATAGTTCCACGCGATGTGGTCGTGCTCGAATTCCCACTTGTGCGGCAACTTGGCCGTGGTGGTGAGGTGCTTTGCCAGCGGGCCAAGCACGTCGTCGTTGGTCAGAATCACACCGCCACCACCGGTGGTGATGGTCTTGTTGCCGTTGAACGAGATCATGCCGGTCAGGCCAAAGGTTCCGGTGTGCTTGCGCTCGCCCGAGCGCGTGGTGATCCAAGAGCCGAGCGACTCGGCTGCGTCTTCGACCACTGGCACGCCATATTCCGCCGCGATGTCGCAAATCTCTTCGATGCGAACCGGGTGACCAAGGGTGTGCATCGGCGAAATTGCGGCGATGCGCGCACCGGTCAGCGGGTTTACCAGGGTGCCATCGGCCTCGCGGCGCATGGCTGCCAGTCGGTCGCGCAGCGCCTCTGGGCTCATGCCCATGGTGGTCAGCTCACTGTCGATAAAGTGCGGGGTTGCGCCGGCATGCGAAACAGCGTTTGCGGTTGCGATGAACGAAAGGGTCGGCACGATGACCTCATCGCCAGCGCGAACGCCAGCCAAGTAGAGCGCCACCTGCAGGCCGACGGTACCGTTCGAAACCGCAATCGCATACTTGGCGCCGGTGATGTCGGCAAGGCGCTGTTCGAACTGCGGAATGAATGCGCCGACCGACGAAACGAAGGTACTGTCGAGGCACTCGTTGATGTATTTCTTTTCGAGGTCGCCGATTTCTGGTTCGTGCAAGCCGATCATGCGGCCTGCTTCTGGCGCTCCCAGCACCGAGGTCAGACGCTCAACAATTTGGTTAGCAAGTGTTGTCATTCGCTAGCTCCTCTTTTCGGGCGCCAATTGGGTGCGCCGTGCTACGACTTATAGATCGCGTGCTCGCCCCACCACAGCACCTTCGCGATTAGACGGTGTATTCGTCTGGACGGTACTTGGCCAGGTTTGCTGGATTGGTGAACCATTCGATGGTCTTTTCTAGACCAACACGGAACCCCTCGATGCCCTTGATTTCAGGTTCCCACTGCAGCACGGTCTTGGCCTTGGTGTTGTCGCTGAACAGGCGCTCGACCTCAGAGTTCTTAGGGCGGATACGGTTTGGGTCTTCGGTCGCGACGGCGCCGGCACCCATGATCTCGTTGATGATGTTGAAGGTCTCGCCGATGGTGACCTCAAAACCAACGCCAAGGTTGGTGACCTCGCCAAAGCCGGTAGTGGCGTGCAGTGCGCGCTCGAAGCCCTTAGCGGTGTCGGTCACATAGGTGAAGTCACGGGTTGGGGTCAGGGCGCCGAGGTTGATTTCCTTCTTGCCTGCAGCCAGCTGGCTGATGATGGTCGGAATCACGGCGCGGGCCGACTGGCGAGGGCCGTATGTGTTGAACGGGCGAATGGTCAGCGTTGGCAGCTCGAAGCTGCTGTAGAACGACTTGACCATCTGGTCGGCGCCAATCTTCGATGCCGAATAAGGCGACTGACCCTGCAGAACGTGGCCTTCATCCATTGGCACATACTGTGCGGTGCCGTAGACCTCGCTGGTCGAGGTGTGAATGAAGCGGTCGACGTTGTGGTTGCGTGCGGCGTTCAACAGGTTCAGGGTGCCCTGGATGTTGGTCTGCACATACATGTCTGGCGCGACGTATGAGAACGGGATCGCGATGAGTGCCGCGAGGTGCAAGATCGCCTCCTGGCCGCGCACGAGCTCGTTCATGTGGTACGGGTCGCGGATGTCGCCAAGCACGATTTCCATGTGCTTCTTGACCTCTGGGTCGATGGTGTCGAGCCAGCCGTGCGAACCGATTGAGTTGTAGATGCACAGGGCCTTGACCTCGTGGCCGGCGCGAACCAGCTCTTCTGCGAGGTGTGAACCGATAAAGCCGTCAGCGCCAGTAAGAAAGACCTTCATAACGGTCAATCCTACCTTTTTGGGGCTTTGCGGGGCGGTTTGGTGTGTTGTGAGGTGCGTGTAAATCGTCGAATATTCGAGGATTTGCGGGCTGTGGGGTGAGCTATTGAAAGTTCCTAGGTTCCGAGTCGAAAATTCGTCGATTTATGACTTCAAATTGGGCATTTTGTCGGCAAATATCGCCAAATTTCAGGACCTTCTCCACCGAACTTTGCCCACATCCCGCACGTCGCACAACTCCGCGCAAACTCATGCCATGCAAGACGAATCCGAAATCCAACACACATACGCCAAATGCGCCGAGCTGACGCGAGTCCTAGTGTTCGCCGCTCGCGGAGGCGTCGACTCGAGTGCGCGACCACCAATGGAGATGCTCGCCATGCACAACCTCGACGGCCGTTTGGTCTACGCGATTTTCGAGGCGACCTACTGGCGCATATCGCGTAGGGCCCGAAACGAGGCACTCGACCTGCAAGCCGAGCAGCTTTGGGCAGACATCGTCCGCGCACGCACGGCGATTTCGAAGGCCATCGATGCCATGCCATCGGTGTGCCCGCGCACGCGCCGTCATGCACTGCTGCGAGCCGTGATGCTGAACCCGATTCTTAGGCGAGCGGATGTGGCCAGCCAGGCAAACGTCTCGGCCGAGACGGCTGGGCGATGGCTTGACCGGCTAACGGGCCGAGGCCTACTTCGCAGAGTTCGAGCCGGCAACGTTGCGGTCTATTTTGTGGCACCGCTCATTCTGCCTGTCATCCGGCAACTGCACCTGCTCCAGGATCGGGCGGTGGATGCGAACAGCCTTCAGAAGGTCTTTCGCACGCAGGTGGTTATTCCGATGCACCCGTACCGTTCGGGTTACTGGTCGACGGGCGACAAAATCATCAGGGAACGAAGGCGGTGGATTTAGCGATATTTTCGGTGCATTCGACGAATTTGAAGTGAAAAATCGTCGAATTTGCAACTAGGTGCATAGGAACTTCGAGCAACCCGCCAACCAGACTGCAAAAGGTCGGATTTTCGGCGATTTGCGCGATCGAGAAACCTGCTACTGCCGACTAAACGCCGGCGACGAGGCGCTCGGCCAAAGCCAAAACGCGCGCGGCATCGGCCAGCGAGGCCGAGCGGCGTTCGCCCAAAACCGAACCGGCGGCCAACGCATACAGCTCGCGCGACTGAGCCAAGAAGCCCGGCTTGAAGTCGAGGTCGTCCTGCGACAGCGCAAATTCGGCACCGCGGGTCGGCACATAGTGACGCAGCGGCACCTCTGGAGTCGGATCGATCACCTGCACGCCAACGAACTCGTTGAAGAACTCAATCGGCTTGAGCGAAGCCGACTTGCCAGGCGTGTGCAAATCGACAAAGTATGAGCTTGGCGAACCAAACGTGATGATCGCCGTGCCGACCGCACCCGAAGCCGTGCGCAGCGAGACCGCGCGCGAAACCAAGCCGGTCTCGTTGTCGACGCCCGTGAGCCCAACGACCTCGAGGGCACCGAACAGGTGCTGCAACAGGTCGAGCACGTGCACCGAGTTGGCCAACAGGATTCCGCGCTTGCGGTCGTCGGCCATCGCCGCGTCCCACGATGCTTCTGGAATCGAGGCGTGGAAGGTCGCGGCGGCAATGCCCTGGTCGTTCAAGAAAGTGGCGGCCGCGGCGGTCGACGAGTAGTGGCGACGGTTGTAGCCCACGAGCACGCGAGCCTGCTGCTCGGCCGGCAGGGTGAGCAACGCATCGAGCTCGGTCGACGAATACGAAATTGGCTTTTCGACCAGAATCGGCAGCGAGGTCTGCTCGAGTGCCGCGGCCAGAATCTCGGTGGTCACCGAGGTCTCGGGTGCAATCAGCAGTGCGTCTAACCCAGGAGTGGCAAGCACATCCTGCCAAGAATCGGCGAGTGCGGCGCCGTAGCGCTCGGCGAGCGTCGCCGAACGTTCCGAGCCAGATCGAGTGCCGACGACGGCAATCTCGAAGCCGGCGGCTTTCAGCGCGTCGAGGTGAAACGGAACGATGCTGCCCGAGCCGATGACGCCCAGTCGTTTCACTAGCTGATGCTCCAGTGCTTGTTGATGTCGACCAGCGACTCATCAACCGGCAGAGCCAGGCGCTGACCCAATTCGGATGCGTGCAACGCAGCCAGCAGGTCTTCGGCGGTGCGGCCGCCAACCACCTCGGCAGGAGCGACGTCGGTGCCGGCGGCAGCCACGACCTGGTCGTAGAGGGCGGTCATGCCGCTGCGGCCATCCTCGGTCAACCACAGGTTGCCTCGGAATGCCTCGTTGAGCGCATAGCCCGTGCGGGTCACGGCTGGGTATTGGGCGATCTCATCTGGGTTGCGCAGGCGCAGCACGAACTCGCCAGTTGGCAGCATCTCGCCCTCGGCGTTGCGCCAATAGAAGCGCACGTTCTCGGTGACGGCCGAACCGTTCAAGAACACGCACGAGAACCGGCGACCACCCGAATAGGTGTAGTTGACGGTGCCCTCATAGAACGCGAGCGACTCGTGACGCGGGTTGATGTTCTGGGTGGCGAGGTCGGCGGTGACCGACTCAGGCTCGGCGCCAAACAGGCAGGTCGCTAGGTCTAGGTAGTGAATACCGTTGGTGGCGATGCAGCGCGCGCCACCGGTGACGGTAACGCCGACCAGCTCGCCCAGGTTGTGCTCGGCGGCAACACGCAGGATGCCGGCGGGCAGGCCCGAGAAACGACGGGTCAGGTTGATCCACAGGCGGCCACCGCCGCGTGAAACCTCGCCCATGATGTCGCGCGCATCGGCAATCGAGTCGGCCAGTGGCTTTTCGACCACAAAGTTCTTCTGGCCGGCCGCCTGCAGTGCGCGCGTGGTTGGCACGTGGTCTGGGCCCCAGTTTGCGATGGTGGCTACATCGTATGGCGCATACTCAACCAGTTCATCCAACGACGTGGCGACGGTCACGTGGGCCGCCCACGCGCCGGTTTCGCGAACGCGCTCGGCCTCGGCCTTTGCCCACTCGAGCGCCTCGGCGTTGATGTCAACCACGGCAACCGAATAAAACTTCGGCAGGATTTCTTGCAGGTGCTTCTTGCCAATTGAGCCGCAGCCGACGAGCAGCGCGGTCAGGTTGTTTGGGGCCTCAGGGGTGGTTGTGGTCATGCGGCAAGTTTATCCGCAGGCATCAAAAGATGCCGCTGACTACTTCTTCTTGCCCTTGGCCTTCGCTGCCTTCTTGGCCTTCTTCTTAAGAACGACGGCCTGGCCGACGATCACGTTCTTGCCGTTGAAGGTTGCGGTTGGCGAGCCATAGAGCGCGTAACCGTTCTCGAGGTGACGCACGACCTTGTCGCAGAACTCGCTGTCGTCGATGCCGGTGAGCATCTTGTATGGCTTGGTGTAGTTCGGCGCGGTCGACGCTGCCGCAGGGGTTTCGATTGCGGCTGGCGCTGCTGCAGGCTTCGCTGCTGCGCGGCGCACTGGCGCCTTGGCTGCCGGCTTTGCGGCGGTGGTCTTTGCTGCGGTTGCTGGGGCCTTGGCGGCTGGCTTCTTCGCTGGAGTAGTCATGGCAAAAGTCTGGCATCGCCCCGCCGCGGTTGGCGCGGTTAGGAGGTTAATTTTTCTGTTACTGAGTTAATTCGCAGAGCTTCGATGCGAGCTCGATAGCGTTCTTCGACGATCGCAAAATCCCCAAATGGGCTGTTCGGTTGTTCTCGCGCGATTGTGTAACTGAGCATTGGTGCAAGCATTCCCGAAGCCAGTACATCGGCAACCTGCAGCAAGATGTGCGCGTCGCTGTGCCCAAACAGCGGGGGCTCAATAAGGCGACTCAATGGCTGATGAGCCGTTGTCATCTGGTCGAATACGTAAGCCACTGTCGGGGCATTTTTCGCGTGGGTTCGAGAGTCCAAGACTGCTAGGAACCGGGCGTCATGCAATTGCGCGTGATTGTTTACTGAGGTCAGGATCTCTGCGACTGATTCCGCGTACGAATCCGAGGAAAGTCGTGCTGATCCTTTCAAGCGACATGCGAATTCGATAGAAATTTGGTTCGACTCAAGAATCTGAATGAACGCATCAAGAAATCCCAGCGACGCGCGACGGCTGCCGCGCTTTTGCTGCTTCAGCGCCCTTCTGAATTGGCTGCCTTTGCGTTCGAACTTCACCAATGCTGAGGTGCCTTTTGTCTGACGATCTCGAGCACTAAGGGTTTGTAGTTTTAGTGCAAGAAAGTCTTGTTGCAGTTTGCCGATGTGAGCCTGGTCGACCACGATCGCGACCAGCACAAAAACTAAGAGTTCGTCCGGGCGCCGCAAAGGCTGCTCATCGCCCGATTCATCGAAGTAACACAGCATGACATTCGGCCAGTTAAACATCTACAGCCACCCTAGGGTGGCTGTAGGACTCGCCGCCAAGCAGGCGACATTTTTGTTACTTGACAAGTATCTGCTGGTGGCCATGAAAAGACAATAGGCGCGACCGCTGACATTCCAGGCGCTCGTCATGGTTCTGTGGAGAACCTAACTCATACCTGCCTATTTGGCGAAGATCCAGGCCACCGGGAGGCCCGCCATCAGAATGGTGGCGGCGCCGAGCAGCCACGACGACCACCGCGGTGAGGCCCAACGGCCCAGTAGGTCGCGGTCGCGAGCCAAGAACCAGACGATGGCCATGAGAGCCGGGGCCGAGAGGCCGTTGAGCACCGCGGCCAAAAACAGGAAGGTCATCGGCGGGATGCCGATCAGGTTGAGCAACACGGCGATGATGACCGACCCCACGAGAACGGCGTAGAACGCCTTCGCCTCGCGCGGCTTGAGCTCGAGCGATTCGCGCCAACCAAAGGTTTCGGCAAGCGCATACGCGGTTGATCCGGCGAGCACCGGAATCGAGAGCAGACCAACGCCCAGGATGCCAAGCAAAAACAGCAGGCCAGCGAATTGGCCGGCGATTGGGGTGAGCGCCTTTGCGGCGTCTTCGGCCGATGCGATTGTGGTGATGCCCGTGGCGTGCAGGGTTGCGCCGGTGGTGACCATGATCGCAAACATGATGAAGACACCGGTGAGCATTCCGGCAAACACATCGCCGCGCATTGCGCGCAGGTGGGCGCTGCCAACGTCGGATCGGTGATGCAGGGCCTCCATGACCTTGCGCTCTTCGACCTCTTCGGCTGCCTGCCAGAAGAAGAGGTATGGCGAAATCGTGGTGCCGGCAAGCGCGATCATCAACTCGATCGAGGTTCGCGACCAATCGATGTGCGGCAACACGGTCGACACGGCTACGGTTCCCCAGTCGACCTTGGCCACAAAGAGCACTGCTACGTATGCGAGCAGCGACAGACACAGCCAGCGCAGCACCCGCGCATAGCGGTGATACGGCACCAGCACCTCGGCGGCGGCGATGCCCGCGGCAAACAG
>JBEEJX010000076.1:0-3089 GCA_041168965.1 Actinomycetota bacterium | reverse complement strand
CCTGATCGTGGTAGCCGATTCGGCCAACTGGAGCACCGAAATTCCGGCACTCACCACGTCGCTTCGCGGTCTCGTTTCGCAGGTCGTCGAGGTGCAGACGCTCGATCATGCCGTTCACTCGGGCATGTTCGGTGGAGCGATCCCCGACGCCATGACCGCAATGTTGCGCCTCCTGGCGTCGCTTCACGACGAAGCCGGCGACGTTGCCGTTGCGGGCCTTCACACAGCACCAGCCTCGGGCCTCGACTACTCCGATGAAGCTCTGCGAGCCGATTCGGGGCTCCTCGATGGGGTTGCCCAACTGGGCACCGGTCAGGCTCTAGACCGCATCTGGAACAAGCCAGCCATTACCGTGATCGGCATCGATGCGCAGACCGTGGCGCTGTCGTCTAACACCATGCTGCCTAGCGTCCGCGCCAAGATTTCGATGCGTATCGCGCCGGGCGACACCCCGGAATCGGCGTTGGCTGCCCTGCGCAGTCACCTCGAGGCAAACGTGCCATTCAACGCTCGGCTTTCGTTTGGCGAGACCGAACTCGGCAAGCCGCACGCCGCCGAGGGCGACACCTGGTCGCACCGCTTGGCCTCGCAGGCCCTGTCGGCCGCCTGGAACCACGAATCAGTAAACATCGGCATTGGAGGTTCGATTCCGTTTATCGCCGACCTGGTCGAGGTCTTTCCGCAAGCGCAAATTCTGGTCACCGGCGTCGAAGATCCAGACTCACGCGCCCACAGTCCTAACGAGTCGCTGCACATCGAGACCTTGCGCCGGGCAATCCTGGCCGAGGCGCTGGTTTTGCTAGAGGCGAACGACATTCTGGCCCACTAGGAATTTCTCCGGCTACCGCGCCGTTTATCCTGTTAGAGCAAACGAAAGGCAACAACATGACTAGCACTCTTGAACACGGTGTGAACCTAACCGACGAGGCCAAGGCCAAGGTCGAGGCTCTGATTTCGGCCGAAAACCCGGTCGACGCCGACGGCAACCCTATGCAGTTGCGCCTGCGCGTTGCAGTCGAGCCTGGCGGTTGCTCGGGTCTTCGCTACCAGCTGTTCTTCGACGAGCGTCTTGAGGATGGCGATGCGGTTGTGAACTACGACGGCGTTGAGGTTGTTGTTGACCGCATGAGCGTTCCGCTGCTCGACGGCGCAACCATCGACTTCGAAGACACGATCCAAAAGTCGGGCTTCACCATCGACAACCCGAACGCTCAGGGCACCTGCGCCTGCGGCGATTCGTTCAACTAGAACTTATTTCTAAACGAGTTCCCGAGTGCCCAATTGTGGGCCTCGGGAATTTCGCTTTTTTGTGCCGTTTTGCCGTGTTTTTTGGCGACTAGCAGCCCGACCTGGGAATAGACTTAGCGCTGTAACAATTCGAAACCTGAAGGGTCGAAAGTGCGTCAAAAGCGTGGAGCGAAGTGGGCAACAGCCGCACTTGCGTCATCTCTAGTACTCATGCTCACCGGTTGCTCGCCGCAGGAACTAAGCCGCGGCCTCGAGCCAGGCTCTGCTGATGCCGCCGGTCACGAAGCCACCAACCATGTCGGAACCATCGTTGGTCTCTGGACTGGCTCGTGGGCAGTCCTGTGGGGCGTTGGAATCATCGCGTGGGGCCTAATGTTCTTCGCGTTGATCGCATACCGCCGTCGCAAGGGTCACACCACCCCGCCATCGCAGATGCGTTACAACAACCCGATCGAGACCCTTTTCACAGTGGTCCCGCTGATTCTCGTCGTCGGCTTCTTTGCGTTCACCGCCAAGACCATGACCGAGATCGAAAAGCCTTTCACCAACCCAGACGTCAAGATCGAGGCCATCGGCAAGCAGTGGAGCTGGGACTTCAACTACGTCAAGGACCAGACCTTCGAGTCGGGCATCCAGGGTCAGGGCGTCACCGCTAAAGACGAAGCCGCGCTGCCAACCCTGTGGCTTCCGATCAACAAGAAGGTTCAGATCGACCTCGTATCGCGCGATGTTGACCACAGCTTCTGGGTTATCGACTTCCTCTACAAGAAAGACATGCTGCCTGGCAAGACCAACCACATGTACTTCATCCCTGAGAAGCTCGGCACCTACAAGGGCAAGTGCGCCGAACTCTGTGGCGAGTTCCACTCGATGATGTTGTTCAACGTCAAGGTGGTCACCCAGGCCGAGTACGACACCCACATGGCAGACCTCAAGGCCGCCGGCAACGTCGGTCAGCTTGACGACAAGTACAACCGCAACCAGAACCTCCCTGGTATCACCCCATCGAACGAGGGCTAAGCAACATGGCAACCGCAACGGCAAACGCAATGTCGACTCGCAAGAAGTCGAAGGGTCAACTAGTAGTTGACTGGGTTACTACCACCGACCACAAGAAGATCGGTTACCTCTACCTCATCACCAGCTTCATCTACTTCCTTATTGGTGGTGTGATGGCCCTGATGATCCGCGGTCAGCTCTTCGAGCCTGGCATGCAGCTCGTTCAGAACAAGGAACAGTACAACCAGCTGTTCACCATGCACGGCACCATCATGCTGCTGATGTTTGCAACCCCGTTGTTCGCGGCGTTTGCCAACATCCTCATGCCAGTTCAGATCGGTGCACCGGATGTGGCCTTCCCACGTCTGAACGCCGTCGCCTACTGGTTCTACTTCTTCGGTTCGGCCGTGGCCGTCTCGAGCTACTTCACCCCTCAGGGTGCCGCTAGCTTCGGTTGGTTCGCCTACGCACCGCTTTCGAGCACCACCTTCTCGCCGGGCATCGGCGGCGACCTGTGGGTCTTCGGTCTGGCACTCGGTGGCTTCGGCACCATCATGGGTGGTGTCAACTTCGTCACCACGATTCTGACCATGCGTGCTCCGGGCATGACCATGTTCCGTCTGCCTGTATTCACCTGGAACACCCTGGTCACCTCGATCCTCATCATCATGTGCTTCCCTCCGCTGGCTGCAGCGCTGTTCGCACTCGGTGCCGACCGCCGCTTCGGCGCGCACATCTTTGACCCAGCTAACGGTGGCCCAATGCTTTGGCAACACCTTTTCTGGTTCTTCGGCCACCCAGAGGTTTACATCCTTGCGCTGCCGTTCTTCGGCATCATCTCG
>JBEEJX010000075.1:0-7766 GCA_041168965.1 Actinomycetota bacterium | reverse complement strand
AGCGTTATCGTCGGCCGCGCACTTCCAGACGTTCGCGACGGCCTCAAGCCGGTGCACCGCCGCGTGCTGTACGCAATGTTCGACGGCGGATACCGTCCAGACAAGCAGTTCAGCAAGTGCTCGCGCGTCGTCGGTGACGTCATGGGTCAGTTCCACCCGCACGGCGATGGCGCTATCTATGACACCCTCGTCCGCCTCGTTCAAGACTGGAGCCTGCGCTACCCGCTGGTCTCAGGCCAGGGCAACTTCGGTTCACCGGGTAACGACCCGGCAGCAGCGCCACGATACACCGAGTGCCGCATGGCTCCGCTCGCCATGGAAATGGTTCGCGACATCGACGAAGAAACCGTCGACTTTCAAGACAACTACGACGGCCGCACCCAAGAACCCACCATTCTGCCTAGCCGCATTCCGAACCTGCTCGTAAACGGCTCGATCGGCATCGCGGTGGGCATGGCCACCAACATTCCGCCACACAACCTTCGCGAGGTTGCCGCCGGCGCAAAGTGGTATCTCGAGAACCCAGACGCCAGCAACGAAGAGCTGCTTGAGGCACTGATTGCACGCGTTAAGGGCCCAGACTTTCCGACCGGCGCCACCATTCTTGGCCGCAAGGGCATCGAAGAGGCCTATCGCACCGGTCGCGGTTCAATCACCATGCGCGCCGTGGTCAACGTCGAAGAGATCCACAACCGCACCTGCCTGGTTGTCACCGAACTGCCGTACCAGGTGAACCCAGACAACCTGGCCGAAAAGATCGCCGGTCTGGTTAAGGAAGGCCGCCTCTCGGGAATCGCCGATATTCGCGACGAGACCTCGGGCCGCACCGGCCAGCGTCTGGTTTTGGTTCTGAAGAAGGACGCGGTTGCCCGCGTCGTGCTGAACAACCTGTTCAAACTGACCCCACTGCAAGACAACTTCAGCGCCAACATGCTCGCCCTGGTCGACGGAGTGCCTCGCACCCTGAGCCTCGACGGCTTCGTGACCAACTGGGTCAAGCACCAGATCGAGGTAATCGTTCGCCGCACGCAGTTCCGCCTGCGCAAGGCAGAGGAACGCGCGCACATTTTGCGCGGCTACCTAAAGGCACTCGATGCACTCGACGCCGTAATTGCACTGATTCGCAAGAGCGCGACCGTCGAAGAGGCCCGCGATGGCCTGATTGAACTGCTCGGCATCGACGAGCTGCAGGCACGCGCGATTCTGAACATGCAGTTGCGTCAGCTTGCGGCACTTGAGCGTCAAAAGATCATCGACGAGGCTGCCGAGCTCGAGGCCCAAATCCTCGAATTCCGCGCCATCATTGCCGACCCGGCCCGCCAGCGCGCAATCGTGAACGAAGAACTAGACGAGGTCGTTGCCAAGCACGGCGACGAGCGGCGCACCGAGATCCTCGTTGGTTTCGATGGCGACGTTAGCGTCGAAGACCTCATTCCAGAAGAAGAGATGGTCATCTCGTTGACTCGCGGTGGCTACATCAAGCGCACCAAGAGCGACAACTACCGTCAGCAGCACCGCGGTGGCAAGGGCGTTAAGGGCACGGCCCTGCGCGCCGACGATGTCGTCGAGCACTTCTTTGTGACCACAACCCACCACTGGCTGTTGTTCTTCACCAATAAGGGACGCGTCTATCGCACCAAGGCATACGAGGTGCAAGAGGCCGGTCGCGACGCGAAGGGTCAGCACGTTGCCAACCTGCTCGCGCTGCAGCCAGACGAGCAGATCGCCCAGGTAATCGACCTCAAGAACTACGCGGCCGCGCCATACCTGGTGCTCGCAACCCGCGAGGGTCTGGTTAAGAAGACCGCGCTCGAGGCCTACGACACCCCGCGTGCCGGTGGCATCATCGCGATCAAGCTGCGCGAAGGCGACGAACTCGTTTCGGCGCTGTTGGCCAGCGAGACCGACGACCTGCTGCTGGTTTCGCGCAAGGGCATGTCGATTCGATTCTCGAACTCAGACGACAGCCTGCGCCCAATGGGTCGCGACACCTCGGGCAACATCGGCATGCACTTCCGTGATGGCGACTACCTGCTCAACGCGACCGTCATCAACGATGTCGACGACACGTATGTGTTCGTGGTCACCGAGGGTGGCTTTGCAAAGCGCACCTCGGCCGACCAGTACCGCATTCAGAACCGTGGTGGCATCGGTATCAAGGTTGCCAAGCTCGAAGAAAAGCGCGGCGACCTCGTTGGTGCCCTGATCGTTGGCGAAGAAGACGAAGTTCTTGTAGTTCTGGAGCAGGGCAAGGTCGTTCGTTCGGCCGTCGCCGAGGTTCCGGCTCGTGGTCGCGACACCATGGGCGTCGTCTTTGCTCGATTCGACGAGAGCGACGCGATCATTGGCATCGCCAAAAACACCGAGCGCAACCTCGAGAGCGCAGCCGACGGACTTGCAGAAGACAACGAGGGTGCGGTTGACTCTGAAGGGGCTATTGAGACCTCGAACGAAGGAGCCGAGTAATGAAGGACCGCATTAAGGCAGTTGCCAAGGATGCCGCGGCACGAGCCGCAGGGCCTGCACCAAAGCAGGTAAAGCTCAAGCTCGTGCACATCGACTTCTGGTCGGCAGTTCGAGTCGGCTTTCTTTGCACCGTCGCCGTTGGCGTTGCAATCTTGGTCGGAACTTTTGCCTCGTGGCTGATTGCCAGCCAGGCGGGCGTATTCGGTTCGATCAACAGCCTGCTGAACGGCGCCTCGGGCAGTGGCTCGATTGACTTGGGTTCAACTTTGAGCCTGCCAAAGGTCATGTCTTTCGCACTCGCTCTTGCGTTTATCCAGATGGTTGCGGGCACGCTGCTTTCAGGCGTAACCGCACTGATTTTCAACGTAATCGGCCGCGTCACAGGTGGTGTTTCGGTCGGTTTTACGTCGAACAACTAGCTTCAAAGGGAGCGCGCAGACCGGATTTTGCATCTCGGTTTGCGCGCTCTTTATTTTTCGTGTAAGTTTGCTAACGCTACACGGGCCTATAGCTCAGGTGGTTAGAGCGCTTCACTGATAATGAAGAGGTCGGAGGTTCAAGTCCTCCTAGGCCCACCAGGAAGTCTTCTCCATCGGAGACGGCCTCCAAACGGGGACTTAGCTCAGTTGGTAGAGCACCTGCTTTGCAAGCAGGGGGTCAGGGGTTCGACCCCCCTAGTCTCCACAAATGGGAAAGACCCGCGAGAAATCGCGGGTCTTTTTCTTTAACCGAATATGCCTACCCTCATAGACTGACTGCATGAGTTCCAAGGAGTATCGCGACAAGAAGGGAAACCTTCGCCGCAAACTCTATGAAATGCCCGCCGATGTGAAGCTGGCTCTGGAACAGAGGGCCTTGCGGGCAGACTACGATCATCGCCCGGCCTATCAACGCAACGACTACCTGGGTTGGATTACCAGGGCCGTTCGACCCGAAATCCGGCTCAAGCGACTAAACCAAATGCTCGACGAGCTCGAAAAGGGCGGCGTCTACATGCGCATGGATCATCCCGCATCGCGCAAGTAGCCGCTCAGGGTTGCTGACTAGGCTGAACAAGTGACCAGCCGAGCCAGACCGCCAAAGCCAGTGAATCTGCGCGCCGAGAATCTCGAGCCGCTGGACGATGCGCTGCTGGACGGCGAAGATTACGAAGATGCGTTGATCGAGCTAGGTGTCAGCGAGCGAATCAGCAGTCGCAAGTCGCGGTTCTTTGAATCACAAATTTCGATCGACAGCACGCTCGAATGGGTCGCTATTGACGGCGCGTTTCGAAACTCTCGAATCGAGATTGGCCGAGTGGGATCGATGGATTTCACGGCGACCACGTTAAATATCGTCGAATTTTCGGGCCTAAAGGCCGGGTATGCCAACTTTGTTAACGCGAAACTCAGCGACGTGCACTTTCGCGACTGTACCTTCGAGACGCTCGACCTGTTTGGCGCAAACCTAAAGAACGTGAGCTTTGAGCAGTGCAGAGTCGACGAGCTCGACATCCGCACGGTCGAAATTGACGGACTTGACCTGCGGGGGCTTGATTTTGCCGGGGTGCGGGGGCTTGCGTCGCTAAAGGGCGCCACCATCAGCGACTTTCAGCTGTCGCAGATTGCCCCCGAGCTGGCCAGGAGCGCCGGCATTCACCTGGGCTAACCAGGTTCAGCGCGACTTGGCAGGTAGCTCGCTGGCTAGCGAAAGCAACTCGAAGACCACCTGTGCGTCTGCAGTGTCGAGGTTGACCAGCACCGCCGGATAGCCCGCAAAGTGCGGGCTGTCGAAACAGGTGGCGGGTGCGGTCTCGATCCAGGCCAGCTTCTCGGTGACATCGGCGGTGTGAATTGCAAGAACTGCACCGCGAGGCGCGCGATCGCCTAAGGCTGCCAAATCCTTCTTGCTGAGCGGGCGTTCCCACGCGGCAGTCTTGTGCGGCGCGTTCCAAGACCTGGGTGGCCCCGGCACATACTCAAGGCCAGGAATTTGCTCGGCGATACCTTCGACATCAGACCAGGTCAGCATGATTCACCGCCCTAGCGCGTCGGCGAATTACAAGAATCGTTGCACCGGCCAGGGCGACCACCAGACCACAACCCGTGATGGTGGCGCGAATGCCGATTTGCTCGGTGAGCCAACCAATTAGGGGCGAACCGATGGGCGTGCCACCCATGAAAATCAACAGGTAGATGCCCATGACTCGTCCGCGAAGTTCGGGCTGGCAACGGGTCTGCACGAATGAATTGGCCGAGATGAGGGTAATCAGTGCGACTCCGCCGACGACTGGCAGCGAGAGCGCATACGCCGAGTAATTTGGCATCCAGGCCGTGGCGACCAGCAAGACTCCGAACAGCATCGCACCACCGAGCACATAACGCGGCACGCGCAAGTGTTCTAGGCGGGTCGAGACCAGCACTCCGGTGAACGACCCGATGGCTAGCACGCTGCCGAGCATGCCGAACTCGGCCGGCCCCTTGCCGAATTCCTTGGTGGCCATCAATGCGGTGAAGATCTGAAAGTTGAGGCCAAAGGTCGTGGCGAAAAACACCGTGATCATCACGTGCTTGATGTCGCGGTGGCGCCAGACATAACCGAGGGCCTGCCGGATTTTGGCCTCGGCGTTGGGCTTGACCGCGATGTGTAGCTCGCTTGGGCGAATCAGCAAGAGCGCGGCGACGATCGCGACATAGGTTGCGGCGTTGATGATGAACGACCAACCCGTGCCGAAGGCAACAATCAAGAGCCCCGAAGTGGCGGGCCCGATGAGTCTGCCCGCGTTGAAGGTGGCCGAGTTCAGGCTGATGGCACTCGCGATATCGCTTTGGCCAACAAGTTCGGAGTTGAAAGCCGTGCGCACCGGGGCATCGAGGGCAGAGAACACGCCAACCAGAAACGCCAATAGGCATACGTGCCAAATTTGGACGACGCCACCGATGATCAGCAGGCCGAGTGCCGCCGAGCCAAGCCCGGCACCGATGTTGGTGAGAATCAGCAACCGGCGTTTGTCGAAGCGATCTGCAAGCACGCCGCCATACAGGCTCAACAGCAGGGACGGCAAGAACTGCAGGGCGGTGACCAGACCTAGCAGGTTGGCGCTGTGCGTGAGCTCGAGCACCAGCCAGTCTTGGGCGACTCGTTGCGCCCAAGTGCCAATGTTTGACAGGGTATTAGCCGGAAAAATCAGGCGATAGTTGCGGTGCTTCAGAGCCCTGAATCCGCTGTTGCCTGCCATTTGACTAGCCTAACTCGCGAGTTTGCCCGAGTTAGGCAGTCGCTTGGTCCGCCTCTTTGACGATGTTGTGCATGCCGCGAAGGGGCGAGAACAACACAAACACAACGGCAAAGCTGGCGCCGACGGCGGCCACCACCATCACCGGAATGATGCCAAATGCAGTGGCTAGGGCACCAGACGCGAGCGCACTAATCGGCATCACGCCCCACACGAAGAATCGAATGGATGCGTTCATGCGACCGAGCAGGTTTTCGGGGCAAAGCGCCTGACGCGCACTGACCTGGGTGATGTTGTAGACCAGGCCCGAAAACGAGATCAACGCCTCGGCAACGATGATGACCGGAACACCGATCACCTTGTTGTTTGCGATTGCGGCGATTGGGAACGCGAACATCGCCAGGCTCGAGAGCAGCATGGCCCAGATGATCAGGTTGCCCTCGCCGACGCGCCTGCCGAGTTTTGGGGCAGCGACCGCACCGAGCAGACCGCCGATGGCGCCGGCAGTGAACATGAGGCCATAAACCGGAGCCGGCACACCCATGGTGCGCAAGACCAAAATCGGTGTGAGGGTGTGGATGGCCGAACCGAACAGGTTGCTGACCGCTGTGGTTGCGGTGATTCGACCGATAATCGGGTGCTTGGCCACAAAACGCACGCCCTCGGCGATTTCTTTGCGGAGTGGCTGGCGGTCGTGCTTTGGCGCAGGCACCTCTTCGACCTTCATGAGCGCGAGTGTGACCCAGCTGACTAGGAACGAGAAGGCATCGACCAGCAAAAGCACCGGTGCCTTAACGATTGTGAGCAAGAAACCGATGACGGCCGGCCCGGCGACAGACGAGGTCTGTGCGGTGGTTTCGAGGGCCGAATTGGCCTTGCCCATGTGCTCCTTCGGGAGCATCAAAGGCAAGACGCTCTGGTATGAAACGTCGAAGAACACGGCGGCCACGCTCATGATCGCCGCGGTGGCAATCACATAGCCCATGGTCAGATGGCCGGTTGCCCAAACAAGCGGCACCGAGGCAACGGCGAGCATGCGCACCACATCGGCCCAAATCATGACGCGACGTTTGACCCAGCGGTCGACCCATGCGCCGGCCGGTAAACCAATCAGCAGAAAGGCGCTCAATCCCGCGGCGTTCATAAGACCGACCTGCCACTCGGTGGCGTGCAACATGAGCACGGCGAGCACGGGCAAGGCGAGGCCGCTCATCTGATCGCCGATGGTGCTGATCGTTTGGCCGGCCCAAAGAAACTGAAAGTTCCGGTTGCGAATCACGGATGTGCCTGAGACTTTTGGCTGCTCTGGCGAGTGCTCGGGTGTCTGCGCTGACGGGGTATTGGTCACCAGTTCAATCTACGTGTTTGCCGTCGCGAATTGACGCATCAACGATGGGCAAGACCCGCGGCAGCCTCGAGAATCAGGAGAGCGGCCAGGCGCACGGTGCGACCATCGGCCGAGTCGGCTGTTGCGTCGATCTCGGTGATGTCGAGCTGGCGAACCGACGGAGTGCGGCCGGCGAGCTCGGCAAACTGACGCAGCTCATCGGCGCTGAGACCGCCTGGGGCTGCGGCCGGGCAGGCGGGCACTACCGAGCGATCGCATACGTCGACATCGAAATCAACGTGGATGCCAGCGACGCCCTGGAGCTCAAGGTGCGCGACGGCCTGGCGCCAAATTTCGGCCGGGTTCTCGTTGCGAAGGGCGCTTCTTGGAATTACATGAATTCCGAGTTCGCGCGCGCGAGCTGCGTATTCGGGCGAGTTCGAGAAGTCAGCGATGCCAATTTGAACCACATTGCGGCCCGGCAGGCCAGCCTCGATTAGTCGGCGAACCGGCGAGCCGTTGCTCACACCATCGCGAAGATCGTGGTGGGCATCGAAAGTGATTAGGCCAGCGCGCGAGAGGTCGCCGTCGAAGGCGCCGAACATGGTGGCATAGGTGACCGAGTTGTCGCCGCCCAAGGCAATTGCAAGCTTCGAGCCCTTGGTCGCGCGGCCCGCCAATTCGGCGGTGGCCGCCTCGCCCTCCGGGCTGTCAGGAAAAATCGAGTCGCCGAAGTCTTGTGCAACTAGCCCACCGACT
>JBEEJX010000074.1:0-2680 GCA_041168965.1 Actinomycetota bacterium | reverse complement strand
GGCGATTTCCGCGGCGCGCGATGATCTGCGCGATGGTGGTCTTGCCAACTCCCGGTGGCCCGTACAGCACGATCGAGGCAGCCGAGTCGAATTCGGGATTCGCCAGGTTGCGAAGTGGACTGCCTGCCCGCAGGATCGCCGATTGACCGGCAAGCTCGTCGAGCGAGGTTGGTCGCATGCGCACCGCTAGAGGCGCGGTTGCTGAGGTGATACTTGCGAAACTCGACACCTCAAAAGGTTAGTCTTCTCGGTTGTCAAATAGACTCAAGAGGATTGTTTTCAAGGAGTGCCATGTCAAGCAAGAAGCAGCAAAACATCTACGCAACCGCGGCAAAGCGAATGGCGGCGTACGAGGCCGAGCAGGCCGCAGTAGTCAAGAACACCAGCAAAAAGTCGCGCGACATCCGAATGGGCATCATCGCGACCGCCGGTGCTCTAGCGATTGCCTTCGGTTCGCAGTGGGCATACTTTAGCTTTGGACCAGGCGCGACTCCAGCGGCTAAGACCGCCGTGCTAACCATGAACGGCAATCCGATGCCGATCACCCTCGACCCGGCACACGCACCAAAGGCCGTCGACAACTTCGTCAAACTGGCCAACCAGGGCTTTTACAGCAAGATCTCTTGTCACCGAATCACCACCGCGGGCATCTATGTGCTGCAGTGTGGCGACCCTAAGGGCGACGGCACCGGTGGCCCAGGTTACAGCTGGGGTCCGATCGAGAACGCTCCGGTCGACAACGTCTACCACACCGGCGTTTTGGCCATGGCTCGTCAGGGCAACAACGGCTCGAGCATGGGCAGCCAGTTCTTCATCGTCTATAAGGATTCAACGATCCCATCAGACACCGCCGGCGGTTACACAGTATTCGGCAACATCAGCAACCTCGCTGCCTTGAATTCGATCATCAAGGGTGGTTCAGACAACTCGAACGCGTCTGGCGACGGGCACCCGGTTGTCAAGGCCATCATCGACTCGGTCAAAGTAAACTAGCCACAGACCATTTCGGTCAATCAACCATTCACAGGAGCAAATTGTGACTACCACCCCAAACGCATTCGGACGCGTAGATGCCGAAAACAATGTCTTTGTCATTGAGGGTGGTGTTGAGCGCAAGGTAGGTCAATACCCAAACGTCGAGCCTGCCGATGCACTCGCTTACTTCGCACGCAAGTTTGCCGACCTAGAGGCACAGGTTCGAATCCTGGAACAGCGTGTCGCCAACAAGCTTGACTCGCACAACCTCAAGAAGACGCTCACCAGGTTGGTTGCCGACCTTGCCGAGCCAGCCGCCGTTGGCGACCTGGTAGCGCTGCGTGCTCGCGTTGCGGCTCTCGCGCCAAAGATCGATGCCGTCGAGGCCGACCGCGCCGAGGCAAGCAAGGAGCAGGTGGCCGAGGCCCTCGCAAAGCGTGAGGCCGTGGCGGTTGCTGCAGAGGCAATTGCCAATCAAGACGCATCGAAGATCAACTGGAAGAACTCGTCTGTTCAGATGGCCGAGCTGTTTGCTCAGTGGCAGCAGATCCAGAAGGATGGCCCAAAGGTTGCCAAGTCGGCCGCCGACACCATCTGGAAGCGCTTCTCGACAGCCCGCGCACGCTTCGAAGCAGGCAAGCGCGCATACTTTGCTGGCCTAGACGCATCGAACAAGGCAACTCGCGCCAAGAAAACCGCAATCGTTGAGGCTGCCGAGGCCCTGGTGGCCAAGGGTGCCGACGCCGTTGTCGAATACCGCAAGCTGCTCGATGACTGGAAGGCCTCTGGCCGAGCAGCCGGCAAGGGCGACGACGCCATGTGGGCACGCTTTAAGGCCGCAGGTGACGCAATCTATTCGGCAAAGGGCGAGCAGGTCGCTGCCGAGAACGTCGAATACAGCGCCAACCTGGCCTCAAAGCTTGAGATTTTGAAGGATGCCGCGAGCATCGACCCGTCAAAGGGCTTGGCCGCTGCCAAGACCGCTCTTCGCGAGATTCAGTCGCGCTGGGAGAAGGCTGGCAAGGTTCCTCGCGAAAAGCTTCGCGAGACCGAAGACAAGCTGCGTGCGATCGAGAACAAGGTTCGCGACGCTGAGCAGGAAGAGTGGCGCAGGAGCGACCCTGCCGTGCAGGCTCGCAACAACTCGGTTATCGACCAGCTGAACAGCTCGATCGTCAAGCTCGAAGAAGACCTCGCTTCAGCGACCGCAAAGAAGGACGCTAAGGCCATCAAGGCCGCAACCGAGGCACTCGAGGCACGTCGTGCCTGGCTCAAGGTTGTCGAGGCTGGCCTCTAAACCGCAGGCATCAAAGGCAATGGGCTCCTCATCTCGAGGAGCCCATTACTTTTTGGCCTAGTTATTGCTGACGCGATATACGTCGTAGACCGCCTCGATTCGACGCACCGCATTTAATAGATGCTCGAGAGCGCCAGGGTCACCCATCTCAAAGACGAAGCGCGACAGTGCAACGCGATCCGAGCGGGTCGAGACCGAGGCGCTCAGGATGTTCACGTGGTGCTCACTCAGCACGCGAGTCACATCCGACAGCAGACCGGAACGATCGAGTGCCTCGATTTGTATCTGAACCAAGAAGATTGACTTGGTGCTCGAGGCCCACGAGACATCCATGATGCGTTCAGGTTCGGTGCGCAGCTGAACCACGTTCTTGCAGTCGTCGCGGTGCACAGAGACGCCTGATCCGCG
>JBEEJX010000073.1:0-10073 GCA_041168965.1 Actinomycetota bacterium | reverse complement strand
GGTTGGCACGATTGGCACATTGAGCTGCAACTCGTGCGAGCGACGCAACAGGTTGAGCATGATTTCGCGGGCGCGACCACGGCCGTGCACGCGTGCAACTGCGTCGAGCGACTCAAGCCATTCAGAGGTCTCTTCTGGGTCTTGGTCTGGTGCGTTTACTGCGTAGGCATCGTTGTTGTTGATAGACACAGCTATTCCCTTTCGTGGGGGACAAAATTTCGGGCTCATGGGTGAAGCCACCTAATACTTTAGGCGGGAATGGACCAGTATGCGTTTAGGTTTGAGACACCAAGCGATTCTTAAAGGAGCCTGAATGTCACTGCTTATCGGCGATGCCGCCCCAGATTTTGAACTTCCGAACCAAAACGGCGAGCCAGTGCGGCTCAGCGACTTCCGTGGCAAGAAAGCCGTTGTAGTAGTTTTCTATCCGTTGTCGTTCACGGGCATCTGCACCGGTGAGCTTTGCGAGCTGCGCGACAACATCGCCCAGTTTCAGAACGACAAGGTCGAATTGCTAGCGATCTCGGTTGACTCGAAGTTCGTTCAGAAGCAGTTCGCCGAACACGAGGGTTACCAATTCTCGGTGCTCAGCGACTTCTGGCCGCACGGCGCGGTGGCCAAGGAATACGGCGTATTCCTCGAAGAGACGGGCTTTGCAAACCGCGGAACGTTCGTGATCGACAAGGACGGCGTGCTCGTTGCCAAGTTCCTCACCGCTCCAGGGCAGGCCCGCAGCCTCAGCGACTACCAGAAGGCTCTAGAACTGATCTAGCCGATTTGCGATTGAGCCCCGGGGTTCTGCTATTCTTTCCTGCAGGGGCCTTTAGCTCAGTTGGTAGAGCGCCACGTTTACACCGTGGATGTCATCGGTTCGAGCCCGGTAGGGCCCACCAAGCACCGAGGTGACGCAAGTCACCTCGGTTTTGGTTTAACGGGGGTATTTACCAATCGGCGGATAGGATTTTGGTCATGTTCGACCCGCGCTATGAGCCGCCTATTCGTGCGGCATTGACCGACGAACAACTACTGGATGCGCTCGGTTCGGGGCGTTCAGACGAGCTCGGAACCCTCAATGCCATCCACGTTCTAGAGCGTGAAACCGCACTGCGCAATCAAGACAGGCTCGATTTCGAGTATTGGGTCGCGCAAATGGTGGCCGAGAACTCTGAGGCCTCGCGTATTGCCCTGCAGAAACACGCACCAGAGCACCTGCAAGTCGAGCCTTCTCAAGGAGTCCAAACCGAGCCGTCGATCGATGCGCGATTTGAACCGTCTGCCGATGAGCTCAGGCAACTCGACGAGGTGCTTTTTGAGGGCACGCCGGATACCGAGTTTGAACTATCGGCGATTGGACTCGAGGCTGTGACTGCTGCCGAGGCGGTTCCGACACTCGTGCCAGATTCCAAGCCGAAGCAACTCGCTTCGGTGATGGCGGCCGTTGGCCCCACACTTCGACGACTCATAGATTTCGCAACATCTAACGATCGCGCGCTGCCCACCTCGCAGTTTTGGGCCTGGTTTGGCATTGCCGGAACCACTGCGCCAATCCTGCTGGCCGCGCTTCTTGCCCGACTCGGATTCAGTTTTGGCCAATCGGCGGCGGCGATGGCGCTCGGCTTTATCGGCTCGGCTGCCATCGTTAGCGTCGGATCGCTCGCTGGCAAGCGCTCGGGGCTGCCGACTTTGGTGATCAGCAGGGCCGCCTTTGGCGTGGTTGGAAACATGCTGCCCACTGCCTCAAATCTCATCGCTCGACTGTTTTGGATTGTCGCTGCCGCGGTGTTTGGCGCCACGTTGCTAGGCGGTTCGGGGTCAGATTTCGAACCTGCCGAAAAGGCGCTGGTCGGCATCGGCGGCTTCGATGTGCCATGGGCCTTTGTCTACGTCTTCGGCCTCATTGCGCTAGCCGCGCTGGCCTCGGCGTGGGGTGGGCGAGCGCTTAATAGCGTGCAAAAGCTTGGCGGACTCGTTGGTGTATCGCTGGCGATAGCGCTGGTCGTGGCCGAGGGGCCGCGCATCACCAAGGCAAACCTCAACTTTGGTGAGGGAGTCTCGAACCTCGAGGTTCTCACGGCCGCGATTTTGATTGTCGCCTGCGTTGGCCTTGCCTGGGCCTCGTCGAGCGCGGATTTTGCTCGCAAGCTGCCCGCCAGCGCCCTGGGCATTCGCGTCGTCGGCTGGGCACTTCTCGGATTGGCCGTGGTTCCGACCGCGGTCGGCATTGCGGGCGCTGCGGCGTTCTCGACGGTTTCGATTGCCGACAACGCGAGCCTCCTGCAAATCGTTTCGCTGGGCCTGCCGGCCTGGGCCACCGGCATCGTTTTTCCTGGTGTGTTTGTCACGATTGTGGTGTGGGTCTCGATGGCCGTCTATTCCACCAATCTGGGCTTCCAGGCCGTTGGTCTGCGCCTCAAGCCCGCGGTCGGTGCCTTCGTGTTGGCTGGCCTCACTCTCGTGATCGCCGGACTCGGTTACGGCGTTTGGCTAGTTGGGGGAATCTGGCAAAACCTCGCCGGTCTGGCCACAGTTTTTGGCGTTCCTGCGGCCGCTTGGGCAGGCGTATTCATCGGCGACGTGCTGCTGCGACGAATCGCTTATCACGAGGTCTCACTGGTTCGCAGCTACGGCTTCTATCGAGCGTTTAACTGGACCAACCTGACGGCATTCGTTATCGCATGCGCGATTGGTGCCGCCATGGTGCGCACCGAGTTGTTCGGCGTAACCTTCACCGGCTTGCTTGTGATTGCCCCCGCGGGCAGCCTCTCGGCTAACCTAGGGCTCTTCGTGGCCGGTGTCGTGGGATTGTGTGCCCCGTTACTTTTCGGCCTGCCCCGCATCAAGGAGCAAGAACGCGAGGTGCTGCAAACCGAGAGTCGCAGGGGAGCGCTGGCCGATATTTTTGACGCAAACAGAGAACTGGGGTTTGACGAATGAGCACCACACTAGCCGCGCTTCTCGATGAGTTTGAACGCCTCTGGCCGGCAGCCGGGGCCGAGGCCTGGGATGCCCCTGGGCTCGTGTGCGGTTCGCCTGGGCAGGCAGTCTCGCGAGTTCTCTTGACCGTCGATGTGACTTCGGCTGTCCTCGACGAGGCAATCGATGGTGGATTCGACCTGATCGTTGCGCATCACCCATACATCATGCGCGGAGTCAATAGCCTGGCCGAGAATTCGGCTAAGGGTGCGGTCTTGTCTCGCGCAATCCGTCACGGAGTTGCCATTTTTGCCGCGCATACCAACGCCGACATTGTTGAGGATGGCGTTTCAGCTGCGCTGGCCGCGGCCTTCGGGCTGGTTGATGTTCGGCCGCTGGTGGCTACAGCTGGCAACCCAGCGGTAGGTCACGGCCGCCTCGGCAATCTCGCAGAGGCAACGACTCTCGAAACCTTCGCCGCGGCGGTTGCAGGCGCCGTGCCAGCCACCGTTTCGGGCGTTCGCGTGGCTGGTTCACCCGAGCGCATCGTGCAGCGCGTGGCGCTGTGTGGCGGCGCTGGTGACAGTTTCATCGGCGAAGCATTCGCGCAGGCTGCAGACGTATACGTGACGAGCGACCTAAGACACCACGTGACACAGGATGCCAAGGAAAGCGTCGATTTGGGTCTTGGCGGGCCGGCGCTGATTGACGTTTCGCACTGGGCGGCGGAGTCGCTTTGGCTCGAAATCGCGGCGGGGCAAATCGCTGGTATTTTTGAAGGACTGCAAGTCGTTGCATCGCATTTGCGAACCGACCCCTGGGACTTCGTCGTCGCGCAGTAACAGATTCGGAGAAAACTACACATGAAGGCATCGCAAATCGCGCAGCAAGAACTCTTGGCACTGGCCGCACTCGATCTCGAGATTGGTCGTGCCAAGCGAGCCATCGCTGCAATCCGCAGTGGCGACCAGCATGAAGCGATTCGCGCACAACAGCGCGAGATCGGTGCACGACTGCTCGAGGCGCGCAATGCCCTAGACAACGCCGAACTTGAGCTGGCTCGCACCGAGGCCGACCTAAAGCTGGTTGAGGCACGTGAGCAGAAGGATCAAAAGCAGCTCAAGTCGACCAGCGTGCCGTCGATTGCCACCGGAATCCAGCACGAATTGGCCACGCTCGCTCGTCGTCGGTCGGAGCTCGAAGACATCGAGCTGGCCATTCTCGAGCAGCGCGACGAGCTCGGCAAGTCCTTCGCTGCCATCGGAGCCGAGAAGGCCGAGGTCGATGCTCAGCTCTCGCAGGCACAGGGCATCGCCGAGCAAGAGGCCATGAAGCTACAGTCGGGTCTGGCCCTGCATCAACAGGATCGTGCTCAACTGGTCGCGAGGCTCGACGCAGCCTTGGTCGAGGCATACGACCGCAAGTCACTTCGTGGCAATGCCGCCGGTCGCCTCGCATCGCGCGAGTGCACGGCCTGCCACATCGGTCTCGGTGCGGTGTCGCTTGCGGCGTTGACCGCGCTGCCTGTCGACGAACTGCCAGAGTGCCCAGAATGCGGCGCCTTCTTGGTTCGCAGCTAGCCAAATGCCTGAGAGCTTTGTAATCGAGGCCGACGGAGGCTCGCGCGGCAACCCCGGCCCTGCCGGATCAGGCTGCGTCATTCTCGACGAAACCGGTCAGGTGCTGGTCGAAATTGCTCGTTTCGTGGGCATCGCCACTAATAACGTTGCCGAGTACCTAGGGCTAATCTCGGGCCTCGAGTGGATCCTCGAAAATTCGCCAGACGCCAGAGTGCATGTGCGCATGGACTCAAAGCTCGTGGTCGAACAGATGTCGGGCAACTGGAAGATCAAACACCCAGACATGCAACAGCTGGCTATTCGAGCGAATGCGCTGGCCAGCCAACTTGTGGTGAGTTACCAGTGGATTCCGCGTGAGCAGAATTCTCGTGCCGATGCGCTTGCCAACCGCGCCATGGATGAGTCGGCCGACTCCACAACTGTTCTTCGTGGCCTCGCTGAGCCTGCCGAACAGGCCGCTCCGGTCGAATCGCACTTGCCGATGTCTTCGGTCGTCGAATTCAACCGAGCGCTGCCTTCGTCGGTGCGCGCTCCCGGTGGAGTGACCGAGCCGTTGACCACCTTGATCCTGGTTCGCCACGGTCGTACCGCTCTGACCGAGTCGAAAAAGATTTCGGGTTCGGGTGGCGAAAATCCATATCTGAGCGAGGCTGGCAAAGACGACGCCCGCAAGGTCGCGGCCGAACTGGCGAAGATTGGCTGCGAAGGACCCTGGGCGCACCTGGATCGCCCGACCGTCATCGTGGCTAGCCCAATCAATCGAACGGTGCACACCGCCGAGATCATCGCCAACGAGTTGGGGCTCGAGGTCCAGACTGAAGATGACATCGCCGAGATTGCCTTCGGCGATTGGGATGGTCACACCAACGACGAGGTGATGGCCAAGTGGCCAACGGAGTTTCGCAACTGGCAGGGCTCGTGGCAGGTTAGCCCGCCGAACGGCGAGAGCCTGGATGCATTCGACATTCGCGTGCAGCGTGGTCGCCGGCGCATCCTGGCAAATAACGCGGGCAAGACCGTCGTCGTTGTGTCGCACGTCATGCCAACGCGCGGCATCCTGCGCGCAGCCAACGAGGGCGGCATAAGCGCATACTGGCGTCCGCAGATTTCGCCGTGCAGTATCTCGATTGTGCGATTCTGGGGCGATCAGGCTGCCGAGATCGTGACCATGAACTCGACCAGCCACCTCGTCTAGCGCAACAATCGGCTAACCTATTTGCACTGGAAGGGTCGGCTAGACGGTCGCGACGAAAGTCGAGGAACGTCCGGGCTCCAAAGAGCAAGACGGTGGCTAACGGCCACCCGGGGCAACCCGCGAGAAAGTGCAACAGAGAGCAAACCGCCGAGCAATCGGTAAGGGTGAAACGGTGGGGTAAGAGCCCACCAGCGGGGCGTGTGAGCGCCTCGGCTAGGTAAACCTCGTCTGGAGCAAGATCAGACAGTGAACGCTAAGAGCTGCTCGCTCGAGTTCACGGGTAGATCGCTTGAGGGTGTCGGCAACGGCACTCCTAGATAGATGACCGTCGCCCGCAAGGGAACAGAACCCGGCGTATCGGCCGGCCCTCCAGTAACTAAAGCAGAATTAGTTGTCGTCGCGGTTTTTGTATGCGAGCGCCGCCGCGCCGAGAATGCCGGCATTGTTTCGCTTCTGCGCCGGAACGATCGGGGCGGTCAGTTCGAGTAGCGGCAAAAATTCCTCATACGACTTTGAGATTCCGCCGCCGACGATGATCAGGTCTGGCGAGAACAGTCGCTCGACGGTCGAGAAGTAGCGCTGCAGACGCTTAGCCCAGTCGACGAAAGAGAGCTGCTCTCGCTCCATCGCAGAGTATGCCGCCTTGGTTTCGTAATCGACGCCGTCGATCTCGAGGTGGCCGAGTTCGGCGTTTGGCACCAGTTCACCCTTAACAAAAAGCGCCGTGCCGATTCCCGTGCCGAGGGTGCTCATGAAGACCAGGCCCTTGTGTTTGCGAGCCGCACCGAACTTAACCTCGGCAACACCGGCCGCATCGGCATCGTTGATGATGTGCACGCGGCGACCCAGGGCGCGCTCGAACAGGCTCTGTGCGTCGAGGCCAATCCATTCCTTTGAAATGTTGGCTGCCGACATGGTTTTGCCATGCTTCACGACCGCAGGAAAACAGATTCCGACCGGCAGGTGGCCGCGGTCGCCGGTGAGTTGCTGAACGAGGTCGCGAACGACGCGAGCGATATCGTCGGGGCGACCGCCCTCGGGGGTCATTACGCGAACACGCTCGCCGACCAAATCACCCTTCTTGACGTTGACCAGCGCACCCTTGATGCCCGTGCCGCCGATGTCAATGCCGATGGCCTTCTTTGCCATTTCTGCCTCGCTTGTGTCTTGAAGTGTGCTTGCTGTTGAAGATTGGGTGGCTCTAAAGAGACCCGTGTGAGCTACGGAAGCGTCAGAATCTCTGGACCATTTTCGGTTATCGCAATCGTGTGTTCGAACTGCGCCGTCCAGGATTTGTCTTTGGTCGTTACAGTCCAGTCGTCTGCCCACAGATCCCAATCGTGAGTGCCGAGGGTAAGCATCGGTTCGATCGTGAACACCATGCCGACCTTGATCTCGTCAGAATACATTGGCGCGGAGTCGTAGTGCGGAATGATCAGGCCGCTGTGGAATGCCTCGCCAACGCCGTGACCCGTGAAGTCGCGCACGACGCCATAACCAAAGCGCTTGGCATAACTTTCGATCGCACGCCCGATGATGTTGATCTGGCGGCCAGGCAGGGCGGCGTTCATGCCACGCATGAGCGCCTCGTGAGTGCGCTCGACTAAGTCGCGCACCTCAGGGCGCACGTTGCCGATCAGGAAAGTCTTGTTGGTGTCGCCGTGCATGCCATCGAGGTATGCGGTGATGTCGATGTTCAAGATGTCGCCGTCTTCAAGAACGGTATCGTCTGGAATGCCGTGGCAAATAACCTCGTTCAACGACGAGCAAATTGACTTTGGGTAGCCGCGATAACCGAGCGTCGACGGGTAGGCGCCGTTGCGAATCAGAAAGTCGTGGGCAATGCGGTCGAGCTCATCGGTCGTTACGCCTGGTTTAGCGTGCTCGCCAACTAACTCGGTGGCCTGCGCAGCCAGACGGCCAGCGCGGCGAATGCGTTCGATTTGTTCGGGAGTCTTAACGTCGCTGCCCGTGAACTTGGCTGGACCCTTTTTGCCAACATATTCCGGACGCGCAATTTGTGCTGGAACGGCTCGCATCGGCGATACCTGCCCTGCGTAGAGGTATCCGGTTTTTGGGTCGCGAGGCATGGCAATAGTCTATTCGCGTGATGCGCGAGAGCAGTTATTCAGAGCACGATGCCGAGCCCGAGTTCTGGTTCAACACCAAGACAAATCAGGTCGAGGTCGGCAAACAGTCGGCCGCGAGTTATCGAATCGGGCCGTTCGATACGCGCGCAGAGGCGGCTCGTGCCCTGGCAATCATTGCCGAGCGGGCGCGACAGATGCGTCAAGAAGACGAAGCCGACGACTAGCCCCTCCGGGCTCGCTAGAACGACTGAGCTTCGTTCGGAAAACTGCCCTCGGCAACCTCGGTGCGGTATGCGCTGGCGGCCGAGAGCAATGTTTCGCGCAGGTTCGCATACTGCTTGACGAACTTACGAGGCTTGTGGCCACTTAGTCCGGCAAAATCGGTCCAGACCAGAATCTGACCGTCGGTTGAGTTGCCGGCGCCGATGCCGATTGTCGGAATCTTTAGGAGGCGCGTAACCTCGGCGGCCAGATCGGCCGGAACCAGCTCGAGCACCACGGCGAAGGCACCCGCGGCTTCGACGGCGAGTGCGTCCTCAATGAGCTGCTGAGCACCGTCGCCGCGACCCTGCACTTTGAAGCCACCTAGACCGTTGACGCTCTGCGGTGTGAATCCAATGTGACCCATTACCGGCACTCCGGCCTCGACAATTCGAGCGATTTGCGCGGCGCTGCGCACGCCACCCTCGAGTTTCACGGCAGCACAGCCGCTCTGCTTCGCCATTTGAAGCGCGGTAGCGAGTGCCTGATCAGGGCCCTGCTCATACGACCCGAACGGCATGTCGATAACGGTGAGTGCGCGCCTGGCCGAAACGGCGACAGCACGACCCAGAGAAATCATTTCGTCGACGGTGACGGGCAAGGTTGTGTCATAGCCAAGAACGTTGTCGGCCGCCGAGTCTCCCACCAACAGCACATCGATTCCGGCCTCGTCAAAGATTCCGGCGGTCAGCGCGTCGTAGCTGGTGAGGCAGGCGAACTTGCGGCCCGCCTGCTTGAACTCTGTCAGATGGGCGGTGCGAACCTTCTTTGGCTCAATAGTCATGTTTTAGGCGCGCTTCCAGGAATCTACTTCGATTTCGACGAGCATGGCCGGGTTGATGAACTGGATACCGGCAAGCATGGTTGCCGCCGGGCGGATCTCGCCAAAAATCTCGCCGTGTGCCTTGCCGACCGCGTCCATATCTTCGGCGTTAGCCAGATACACGCGAGTGCGCACCACATCGGCGAGGGTGTGGCCAGCCTGCGCCAGCGCTGCTGCGATTACCTCTTCAAGAGCAACCTTGGTCTGGCCATAGGCATCACCCTCGTGCTGCAGGGCGCCGCCAACGGTGGCGGTGCTGCCCGAGACGTGCACATACTCGCCACAAACGGTTGCGCGGGAATAACCGATCACGGCCTCCCATGGGCCACCGGATGAAATCAACTTGTCTGCTGCCATTGTTTTTCCTTTGTTCGTGCTTCTATCTAAAGCGATTTGTGATCGGCATGCGGCGGTCTCGACCGTAAGCCATTGGCGTGATCTTTGGGCCGATCGCGCCCTGGCGGCGCTTCCACTCGGCAATCGAAACTAGACGGATGACCTTATCGACAATGGCTGCCTCAAAGCCAAGCGCGACCACCTGGTCGCGGCTCAGGCGGCGCTCAACGTATGCGTCAAGCAGCGCGTCGAGCACATCGTATTCCGGCAGGCTGTCTTGATCGACCTGATCGGGGCGCAGCTCGGCCGATGGCGGTTTCTCGATCGAATTGCGGGGGATTGGCTCGGGTTGTCCGGCCGCCGAAGCCTGCTCGTTTCGCCAGCGCGCGAGTGCCCAAACGAGAGTCTTTTCGACGTCTTTGATTGGTGCGTAACCGCCGACCGAGTCGCCATAAATTGTGCTGTAACCCACGGCGAGTTCGGTCTTGTTGCCAGTGGTTAGCACCAGGTGACCCTCCTGGTTGCTGAGACCCATGAGGATCACGCCGCGCATGCGAGCCTGCAGGTTTTCTGCGGCGAGGCCCGACAAACCCAACCCCGATTCGTATGCGGCAACGTATGGCTCGATGCTTTCGGTGCGCAGGTGAATGCCAAGTCGCACGGCGCTGACATCGGCATCGCTGCGCGAGTGTTCGCTCGAGTATTTGCTTGGCATGCTAACGCCAAAGACTCGATCAGGGCCGAGTGCGTCAACGGCAATGCTCGCGCAGACCGCGCTGTCGATGCCGCCACTCATGCCAAGAATCACCGACTTGAAACCGTTCTTGTCGACATAGTCGCGAAGGCCCGTTACCAGTGCGTTCCAGACTTGCCAG
>JBEEJX010000072.1:0-5409 GCA_041168965.1 Actinomycetota bacterium | reverse complement strand
TGCCATTGGCACGGCCACATCCTCGACGCGCTTTTCGGTGAACTCAAACGTGTTCGTGATCGTGCCCGAAAGGTCGCTCAGTGCGCCCTCGCGGGTCGAATGCTCGACGATGTCTTCGACTTGATCGAGCGTGTATGCGCTGTTCGCCTCGTCTTTTGCGCGCACACCGAACAGGCGCAGTACGCCGTTGGCGCTCGAGTTCAACGCAATCACGACCGGCTTCAACACCAGCGCGATGCCATACAGAACCGGAACCAAAATCAGGGCGGCACGTTCGGGCACCGAGAACGAGATGTTCTTTGGCACCATCTCGCCGATCACGACGTGCAAAAACGAAACCAGCAGCAGGGTGAAACCAAACGCGACGGCACCCGCGGCCTCCTCGCCAAGATGCAGGCCGGCCAACACCGGTTCGAGCAGGTGATGCACGCTCGGTTCAACAATCACCAGGATCAACAGCGAACAGATCGTGACGCCAATCTGAGTGGTCGCGAGCATCAGAGCGACGCGCTCCATGGCCTTGATGGTTAGCTTTGCCGGGCGCGAACCGGCCTCGGCCCGAGGCTCAATCTGCGCGCGACGAGCCGAAATCACGGCAAATTCGGCCGCTACAAAAAAGCCATTGCCAAGCAGCAAAACCAAGAACCAGAGCAGGCCGGCGACGTTAGCGTCCATCGTTGCCCTCCTCGGCAATTGCCGCCTCGATGTCTTCGAGGTTGGTCGGCGTGAAGCGCACGCGGTCGACTCGACGGGCGTCCATTCGCTCGACGCGCAGCACGCCGTCTTCGACTGCGACCTCGTCGCCGACGGCCGGAATGCGGCCGAGTGAAGCCATGATGAAGCCGGCGACGGTTTCGTATGCGCCGTCGTCGGGAACCTTAATCGCCATCTCGCGCAGCTCGTCGGGGCGAATCATGCCCGGAAACAACACCGACGAGTTGCGCCCACGGGTGATTCCGGTGCGTGCACGGTCGTGTTCGTCGGCAAGCTCGCCGACCAGCTCTTCGACCAAGTCTTCGAGCGTGATTAGCCCCGCGGTACCGCCATACTCATCGACCACCAGGGCCATCTGCAGCCCCTTTGCCCTCAGCTCGACCATGAGGGTCTCAAGGCTCATGGTCTCGGGCACGCGCAGTGGTTCGACCATGATCGCCGTCACCGGCACATCGTTGCGCTTTGCACGCGGAACTGCCGCGGCCTGTTTGACGTGCGCCAGCCCGAGCACGTCGTCGCTCGAGCCATCGACAACCGGAAAACGCGAGTGACCGGTGCGCACACAAGATGCGATTAGGTCGGCGACAGACGCGCCGGCATCGAGAGTGTGCATGCGTGGGCGCGGAGTCATGGCATCGGCAGCGGTCAATTGACTTAGCGCCAGGGTCTTGGTGATCAGCGTCGCGGTGCCCTCGTCGAGCGAACCTAGCGATGCCGAGCGGCGCACCAGCGCTGTGAGCTCTTCGGCCGACCGACTCGAGCTCAGCTCCTCTTTGGGTTCGATGCCGAGCGAACGCACGATGCCGTTACCGACCGCGTTCAACAATTTGATTGCTAGCAAGAACACCCAGGTGAAGGCCAGCTGAAAGTTGACCACAAATCGGTTTACGGCCAGTGGCATGGTGAGTGCCAACTTCTTTGGCACAAGTTCGCCAATCAGGGTCGAAAACAGGGTCGCAATAACCATGGTCAGCAAAAGACTCAAAGTATGCGTCGCCTCGACCGAAAGGCCAAGGTCGCTCATAGGCACGAGCAGCAGCGACGTCAGCGCCGGCTCTGCCAAAAAGCCCGTGAGCATGGTGGTGAGCGTGATACCCAATTGAGCGCCCGAAAGATGGGTCGAGGTCTTTTTCAACGCACGGATGGTCTGGGTTAGGCCGGTTTCGCCACGTTCTGCGCGCGCCTCAAGTTCGCTGCGTTCGAGGTTGACCATCGAGAATTCGCTGGCAACAAAAATGCCTGTGCCGAGGGTCAGCAAAACGCCGAAGCCGAGCATCATCCAATCGTTCATCGCGCGCACCCGCCCGAACGACTATGACCAGAAACCGATGTATCCATAGTTGGTTCAAGCATAACCTCGTGAACTCTCTGGCAATCGACTACTTCTCGGCACGTCAGAGGCTTACTTTGAGTAGGCTTTACGGGTGCTTTGAATGAACAAAGCGCTTTTGTCACGCCTAGGTGTTTAAGGTGGTCGCAGTGTCAAACGACAACGCAGAATTCGGCGCAAACGACTGGCTCGTTGCTGAGATGTACGAGCAGTACAAAGCGAATCCAGACTCGGTCGACAAGTCATGGTGGCCAATTCTTGAGCGGTATGCGACTGGCGCCAACACTCCAGCCGCTCCTGCTGCCGCCGCCCCGGTCGCGCCGATCATTCCTGCAGCCCCGGTGACACCTGTTGCCGCAGCCCCGGCCGCGCCAGTCGCGGCGCCCGTCGCAGCACCAGTGGCCACTCCGGCAGCCGAGACCCCGATGGTTGCAAAGACCACGCGAATCGAACCTAAGCCACAGCCGATTCCTGCACAGGCTCCGGCCACCGGCCTGATCGACACCATCGAGGTTGACGACGAGGCCCAAGACCAGGTGAACATCCTCAAGGGCATGCAGAAGGCCCTCGCCGCAAACATGGATTCGTCAATCGAAGTTCCAACCGCAACCTCGGTTCGCGCGATTCCGGCAAAGCTCATGATCGACAACCGCATCGTGATCAACTCGCACCTGGCCCGCACCCGCGGAGGCAAGGTCTCGTTCACTCACCTCATCGGTTTCGCGATCATTCGCGCTCTCAAGGAGTTCCCGAGCCAGAACGTTTACTACGACATCGTCGACGGCAAGCCGGCCGCGGTGGCGCCGGCCAACGTCAACTTTGGTTTGGCCATCGACATCCCTAAAGAAGACGGCACTCGTGCCCTGCTGGTGCCAAACATCAAGCGCGCACAGCGCCTCAACTTTGCCGAGTACCTCTCGGCCTATGAAGACCTGGTCAAGCGCGCTCGCGCCAACAAGCTGACCGCAGGTGACTTCGCCGGTTCGACCGTCTCGCTCACCAACCCTGGCGGCATCGGCACCGTGCACTCGGTTCCGCGCCTCATGAAGGGCCAGGGCTGCATCATCGGCGCCGGCGCGCTCGACTACCCTGCCGAGTTCCAGGGCATGAGCGAAGAGCACCTGAACAAGCTCGGCGTAAGCAAGATTCTGCACCTGACCAGCACCTACGACCACCGTGTCATTCAGGGTGCCGGTTCGGGCGAGTTCTTGAAGAAGGTGCACGAGCTGCTGCTCGGCGAGCGCGGTTTCTATGACGAGATCTTCGAGTCGCTCCGCATTCCTTACGAGCCGGTTCGTTGGGCAACCGACTTCGACCGCAACGAGGCCGACGACCGCTCGAAAGAGACCCGCATCCAGGAGTTCATCAACGCATACCGCGTTCGTGGCCACCTGATTGCCGACATCGACCCGCTCGAGTTCCAGATGCGTTCGCACCCAGACCTCGACATTCGATTCCATGGCCTGAGCCTGTGGGACTTGGACCGCGTCTACAAGACCGGCGGCTTTGGTGGCAAACCAAAGATGGCGTTCCGCGACATCTACAAGATTCTGCGCGACTCGTACTGCCGCTCGGTTGGTGTCGAATACATGCACATTCAAGACCCTGCCCAGCGCAAGTGGTTCCAAGAGAAGCTCGAGCGCCCATACGTCAAGCCAACCCGCGAAGAGCAGCTCAACATTCTTGAGCAGCTCAACAAGGCCGAGGCCTTCGAGACCTTCTTGCAGACCAAGTTCGTTGGCCAGAAGCGCTTCTCGCTCGAGGGTGGCGAATCGACCATTGCAGCACTCGATGAGATTCTGCAGTCGGCCGCCAACGCCGGCATGGACGAAGTTGCGATCGGCATGGCCCACCGCGGTCGTCTGAACGTGCTCACCAACGTCGCGGGCAAGACCTACGGCCAGGTGTTCAAGGAGTTCGAGGGCAACACCGACACCAAGACCGTGCAGGGCTCTGGCGACGTCAAGTATCACCTCGGCACCTCGGGTGTGTTCACCAACCTTGAGGGCAAGCAGGTCAACGTTTCGCTGGCCGCCAACCCATCGCACCTCGAGGCCGTAAACCCGGTTCTCGAGGGCATCGTGCGCGCCAAGCAAGACCGCACCGACTCGTCGAAGACCGACGTCTACCCTGTGCTGCCGGTGCTGATTCACGGCGATGCCGCGTTCGCCGGTCAGGGCATCGTTCCAGAGGTCTTGAACATGTCGCAGCTGCGCGGCTACAAGACTGGCGGCACGATCAACATCATCATCAACAACCAGGTCGGCTTCACCACGCCTCCGGGCGAGTCGCGCTCGACCATCTATTCGTCAGACATCGCCAAGGGCATCCAGGCGCCAATCTTCCACGTGAACGGCGACGACCCTGAGGCCGTGGTTCGCGTGGCACAGCTGGCCTTCGAGTTCCGTCAGGAATTCAAGAAGGATGTCGTCATCGACCTCGTCTGCTACCGCCGACGCGGCCACAACGAGGGCGACGACCCGTCAATGACCCAGCCGCTCATGTACAACCTGATCGAGGCAAAGCGCTCGGTTCGCACCCTGTACCTAGAGTCGCTGGTCGGTCGTGGCGACATCACTCGCGACGAGTTCGAGGCAGCAAACACCGGCTTCCAGAACCGTCTCGAGTCGGCATTCACCGAGGTGCACGAGGCCATGGGCAAGCCTGCCGAACTGCAGCCACGCCCAGCCGGCATCGGCACCACGGCAAGCGATCACCCGACTCTGGCGCATCCAACCGCCATTTCGCGCGAGTTGGTCGAGCTCATCGGCAATGCCCACGGCAACCAGCCTGAGGGCTTCACCGTGCACCCTAAGCTGCAGCAGTTGCTGGCCAAGCGCGTCGAGATGTCGCGCGAGGGTGGCATCGACTGGGGCTATGGCGAGCTGATGGCGCTGGGTTCGTTGCTCGTCGAGGGCAAGGCCGTTCGTTTTGCCGGTCAGGATGCCCGCCGCGGCACCTTCGTGCAGCGTCACGCCGTGTTCCACGACCGCGAAAACGGCCAGGAGTGGATGCCGCTGCGCAACCTCACCGCCGACCAGGCCAAGTTCTACATCTATGACTCGCTGCTCTCTGAGTACGCCGCCATGGGTTACGAATACGGCTACTCGGTCGAGAACGAGAACGCTCTCGTGCTGTGGGAGGCTCAGTTCGGCGACTTCGCCAACGGCGCACAGACAATCATCGATGAATTCATTTCGTCGGCAGAACAGAAGTGGGGCCAGAACTCTGGCGTCGTGCTGTTGTTGCCACACGGCTATGAGGGCCAGGGCCCTGACCACTCGTCGGCTCGTATCGAGCGTTACTTGCAGCTCTGTGCCCAGAACAACATGACCGTTGCTCAGCCATCGACCCCAGCATCGCAC
>JBEEJX010000071.1:0-3610 GCA_041168965.1 Actinomycetota bacterium | reverse complement strand
TCGCCGTCGATCCACTTGTTCTGTGCGCGGTCGAAGCGACGCTGCGACGATGCCAGGCGGAACGAGGTGATTGGCAACCCGTCTTGGGTCACTAGGTGGCGCGGGGTGGTGGCAACCAGGCCGGCCACTGAAAGCATTTCACTCATTAGAGCTCCTTCGTCTGGGCAACCGCCTATCGATTGCCTCAGAGCGATGGTGCTCCCCTGCCGCCTCGGTTTGCGCAGCGCAGGCCCACTCCGTGGAAAACCGAGAACTACCTGGCTCGGCTAGCGCGAATACTGCGCAAACTTGGCTCGCGTCTTGGCCATTTTTGGTGCGACGACGGCGTTGCAGTAACCCTGCAGCGGATTCTTAGCGAAAAAGTCTTGGTGGTATTCCTCGCCAACCCAGAAGGTCGACGCCGGAGTCAACTCGGTCACAATTGGGTCATCCCAGATTTGCTTGGCACGCTCGATGGCCGCCGCAAAAAGCTCGCGCTGGGCCTCGTCGGCATAAAACAGCGCCGAACGGTACTGCGGTCCAACGTCTTCACCCTGACGATTCAAGGTGGTCGGGTTGTGCAGCGTGAAGAACATGTCGAGCACTACATCGGCCGGAATCACCGTTTCGTCAAAGATCACCTTGGCGACCTCGGCGTGACCCGTGGTCTTTTCGCAGACCTGCTCGTAGCTCGGGTTATCGACGTGCCCGCCCATGTAACCAACGACGACGTCTTGAACACCCTTGAACTGCATGTAGGTGCTGTCGAGGCACCAAAAACAACCACCGGCAAGTACGAACTCCATCATGCGACTAGCCTAGGCTGAATTCATGAGCTACCAGCCAGCAGAAGACCGCTACAACAACGCTCCATACCGTCGAACGGGTCGAAGCGGCCTGCTATTGCCTGAGGTTTCGCTCGGCCTGTGGCACAACTTTGGCAACACGAATGACTTCGATGTGCAGGCCCAGATTTTGCGCCGCGCATTCGACCTCGGCATCACCCATTTTGACCTGGCCAACAACTATGGCCCACCGGCCGGCTCGGCCGAAACAAACTTTGGCAAGCACCTTAAAAATGACTTTGCCAACCACCGCGACGAGCTGATCATCTCGTCGAAGGCCGGCTTCGACATGTGGCCTGGGCCATATGGCGAATGGGGTTCGCGCAAGTACCTCCTTGCCAGCTTGAACCAGAGCCTGTCGCGCATGGGCCTCGACTACGTAGACATCTTTTACAGCCACCGCCCAGACCCAAATACCCCGATCGAAGAGACCATGGGCGCCCTCGCGACCGCCGTTCAGCAGGGCAAGGCGCTCTATGTGGGCATCTCGAACTATTCGGCCGCCGAGACACTGCGAGCAAAAGAGGCGCTGGATGCCCTCGGCGTTCCCCTGCTAATTCACCAGCCGCGCTACAACATGTTTGACCGCTGGGTCGAAGACGACCTGCTCGACGAGTTGGGTCGTCTGGGTGTTGGCGCAATCGCATACTCGCCGTTGGCTCAGGGGCTTTTGACCGACCGCTACCTCAATGGCGAAGTTCCGGCAGACTCACGCGCGGCTCTTGGCCATTTCTTGCGCCCAGGCGTGCTGACCGACGACTACCTCACCCACGCGCGTGCGCTCAACGACATAGCAGCCGGCCGCGGCCAGACCCTCGCTGCCATGGCGATCAGCTGGATTCTGCGTCACCCGCAGATGACCAGCGCGCTCATCGGCGCCTCGAGCGTGCGCCAGCTTGAGAGCTCGTTCGCGGCCGTCACGGCGCCAAAACTGACCGCGGCAGAGCTGGCCGAGATCGACAAGCATGCGATCGACGGGTTGGTTCGCGGCTAAGCCTGCGCAGTTTTCAACATGCACATCACCGATAAGACCAAGGGCACGACGCTCGCGCTGCTTGGCACCCTGCTGTTTGGCCTGAACGCCAGCACATCGAAGGTGTTCATGACCACCGGCATGCTGCCGGGTGAGCTGGTCGGCTTTAGGTCGATGTGCAACGCGTTGCTTGCTGGTGCGTTCCTGCTGGCCACCAACCCGAAGGCGTTTCGCATTTCGGCCCGCGAGCTGCCCGGCTTGCTGGCCTTTGGCCTCATCGGGGTCGCTGTAATGCAGTGGGCATATTCGATTTCGCTGCAGTTGCTGCCGGTGGGCATCGCGCTGCTGTTCGAATACACGGCTATCGTTTGGGTTCCGCTGGCTTCATACCTGATTTTCAAAGAGCGCTTCAAGCCCCGCCTGTGGCTGGGTGTGGTCGCGGTTCTGGGTGGCCTCGCGGTCGTGTCGCAGGTGTGGGCGTTTAGCCTCAACGTCACGGGTGTGCTTGCCGGCCTGTTGGCTGCTGTCTGCACCACCACGTTCTTCATCATGGGTGAACACACGCAAAAGGGTCGCGATGTGTATTCGACGCTCTTTTACACGATGCTGTTTTCGGCTGTCTTTTGGGGCATTCTGAGCCCGTGGTGGAATACCGACCTGAGCAAGTATTCCCACGCAGTGAACCTGGGCGGCTCGCTCGCCGGCGTTGACGTGCCCGGCTGGCTGCTCATGATCTGGATCGGTGTTGCGGGTTCGTTCCTGCCGATGCTGTTCAGCTATTCGGCGATGCGCCTGGTTCGACCAACCGTAATGGGCATCATCAGCACATCCGAGGTGCTGTTTGCGTTCCTGTTCGGCTTCATCTGGCTTGGCGAACAGCTGGGCTGGCTCCAAACCCTCGGCGGCATCATCGTGCTGGCCGGCATCGTCATTGCACAAACATCGAGAGGCAAATAAATGGCAACCGTCGAACTGACCGAACAGACTTTTGGCGATGTGCTCGCCAAAGATGGCATCACCATCATCGACTTTTGGGCAGCCTGGTGCGGCCCTTGCCGCCAGTTTGCGCCGATTTTTGAGGATGCCTCAGAGCGCCACAGCGACATCCGTTTTGCAAAGGTCGACACCGAGGCCAACCAGAACCTTGCGGGCGGGTTGGGCATCACCTCGATTCCTACTCTGATGGTGGTGCGCGATGGCGTGCTGCTGTTCAATCAGGCCGGCGCACTGCCTGGCCCTGTGCTCGAAGACCTGATTGAAAAGGTCAAGGACCTTGACATGGACGCGATTCGTGCCGAAATTGCCGAGCAGCAGGCCTCGGCGGCGACCGAAACCGAATAGTCTTTTTTGGCTAGCAATAGCACCCCCAAAACGGGAGTAGCCGCGTCCTCGCCAACCGACCCAAATGACGCGGGCAGAAGGTAATGCAACGATGCACAAGCCGACCGTTGAGACCGCCGCTTTGCGCGAGCACATTCTCACTTATGCACGCACCCGAATGGGCTACGAGACTCCCCCGCTCGACCGGCCGCAGACACTCGACTGGTTGCAGTCGCACGCCGGTCAGACGATCACGGAGGATGGCCTCGGCGGCATGCGCGCGCTCGGCGTATTTGCCGACGTGCTCGCGCCCGCAACGATCTCGACCGACCACCCCGGCTACCTGAGCTTTATTCCGACGGCGCCGACCGAGGCGTCTTCGCTGTTTGATCTGGTGGTTTCAGCCAGCTCGATCTATGGCGGTTCGTGGCTCGAGGGCGCCGGTGCGGTTTATGCCGAGAATCAGGTGCTCAGCTGGCTGGCGGCCGAGGTC
>JBEEJX010000070.1:0-21989 GCA_041168965.1 Actinomycetota bacterium | reverse complement strand
CCACCGAAATCGGCTCGCTTGCTCGCCTCGATCGTCTCGAGCGCCGCATCGGAGTCGGTGCCGCACCTCAGGCTGCAGCCGGCTCGGCTGCTCCTGCCTCTGCACCAGCCGCCTCAACGACGTCGGTCAGCGAGGCTCCGGTGGTCGAGGTGCCAAGGCAGACCAAGCCAGCCATCAAGCCCATCGACTTTCCGAGTGCCAGCAGCAAGCCGGCCAGCACTCCGACCACTCCGATTGCCACGATTCCAGAGACGGCTGCGGCAGCACCTGCTGTATCGGCTCCGGCTCCAACCCCAGCACCGGCCCCAGCAATCGGTGCGGTGACCGCGGTTGAACTGCGCGAGGCCTGGCCCGATGTGCTCTCGGTCGTAAACAAGATTTCGAAGACCGCGTGGATGGTGGCGTTCGCGCTCACCGTCGTTGACTACAGCGACGACGTGCTAACCCTTCGTTTTGCAAACCAGCGCGATCTCGACACCTTCAAAACACCGCAGGGTGGTGCCGATGCCGTTCGCAAGGCGATCTTCGACCTGCTCGGCGTGCAGGTTAAGTTCAAGGCTCAGGTGGCCGAACCAACCAATACCGCCTCGATGCCAGTCGTGGCATCGGCTCCGGCAGCCGCTCCTGCGGCAAAGGCGGCCCCGGCAATGACGTGGGCGCCAGAGCCAGAGGCGCCAAGCGACGAACCAGAGCCGCCATTCGACGAACCCGAGGCGCAGGCTGCGCCTGCAGTCGCATCGGCACCAGCCGCGGCCAAGGCAGCGCCGGCCGCCAAGTTCACCCGTAACGAAGACGAGCGCTATGGCGAATCGTTGCTGCGCGAAATGTTGGGTGCCAAGCCAATCGCCGACAAGAACGGCAAGTAGGTAACCCGTGTACGAAGGTGTCGTTCAAGAGCTCATCGACGAACTGGGTCGGCTGCCAGGTGTCGGCCCCAAATCGGCGCAGCGCATCGCGTTCTATTTGTTGCAGGCCGAAGACGACCAGGCCAAGCGCTTGGCTCAGGTGTTGAACGAGGTCAAAGATCGCGTCAAATTCTGCGAAATCTGCGGCAACGTGACCGAAGAACCGCAGTGCAACATTTGTCGCGACGTGCGTCGCAACCGCTCGACCATATGCGTGGTTGAAGAGTCAAAAGACGTTCAGGCCATCGAGCGCACGCGCGAATTCCGCGGCCTGTATCACGTGCTCGGCGGGGCAATCAGCCCGATCGAAGGCATTGGTCCTGATCAGTTGCGCATCAAAGAACTCATGGGCCGACTCGCAAACACCGAGATCACCGAGGTAATCATCGCCACCGACCCAAACCTTGAGGGCGAGGCAACGGCAACCTACCTAACCCGCATGCTCAGCCCGCTCGGCATTGTGATCTCGCGCCTGGCATCGGGTCTGCCGGTGGGCGGAGACCTCGAATACGCCGACGAGGTAACCCTGGGTCGAGCCTTCGAGGGCCGTCGCCGCGTTCAGTAGCGACTAGGCGAACAACCCGCCGCACAGAGGGTCGCTGACCCTCGCTCGACCGCGCGGAATCACAAATGTTGCCGATGCCACGGGCGTGGTCCACTTGTTCAACAGGTCGAAGTCGGCAAGCCTGCGCTGCATCGGCACATACTGCTCGCCGGCATTGTGCGCATACGCCAACCAAACCAACCCCGCACGCGTGCTGCCGTCGGCACGCTCATCGACATAGTTGTACGGCTTGCGAAATAGGGGCAGCGCGCCCTCGGCGCTCTGTGCCTGGCGCACGTGAGCGAAACCGGGCACGGCGAGGAGGCCATTTTCGCCACGAGCATTCAGGTCAAGAAAGTCGGTTTCTTTGTCACCTCCGAGCGGCGCCCCATTCGAGAGTCTTCGCCCAATGACCTCTTCTTTGCCCTTGTGATCCAGGATGTCCCAAGTATCGAGGTTCATCTCGATCTTGCGATAAATCAGCGTGGTGCCACCGGCATACCAATTTGGTTCGCTAACAGAATCGCCCCAAACCGATTTCTCGAAGGCGTCGGTGCCGGGCCGCGCACTGCCCGTGCCATCGATTTGCCCCATCAGATTGCGTTGACTGCCCAATGGCGACGCGCTATCAATCGCCGCGAAACCCGTTTGACGCCACCTCAAATCGGCGAAGTATGCGCTGTCGCGCAACAGGCTTCGTTCCACGTGCGCCGCCTGCAGGTTGCTGTCTGAGCTGATCATCAACAGCACATCGCCGCCCGAATGCCCGTCGACCAGACGGTCAATCTTGAAGGCCGGTAGCTCAGCAAAACCATCCGGCATCTGGGCCTCAAGCCCGAACCTTTTGAACAGGCTTGGGCCAAAACCGACCACAATCGCCAAGCGGTCGGCGCGGGTGCTGAGCTCGGGCTGCGGGTCTGCCAGCAATTCGCGATGCTCCATGAGTCGGTCGATGTCGTCGGCCAGAATCGTGAGCCACGAACGCATTTGGTCGCGCGAAACGGCTGCCTTGAGGTCGAGTGCCAGCAGGGTCGTGGTGGCAAGCGGCGCGGCTGCGATGCCGGGTTGGTGCGTGCCAAGCGGGCTGAAGGCCCCAGACTGATTCGGCTTCGCTGGGGGAGTGGGGTCGCTCTTAGGTGCCGCCAGATTGGCAACCAACTCTCCACTAACCATCGCCGCAGTGGCGCCTGCGCCACCGACAAGAGCACCCTTGATGAAATCACGTCTTGAACCCATAACATTGCAATTCTATAAGTTGTAGAAAAACCCACTAGGCTGTGTTCTACAATCCGTAGAACTAGTTAAGAAACAAAGGACACTGTCATGAACAAGCGCATCCTTGCGGTTGCCGCAGCACTATCTCTGCTCGCTTCGAGCGCAATCGCGGCAGCACCAGCCCAAGCCGCCACCCCTAAGCCAGGGGCAGTATGCGCCAGCTCAGGCCAGGTTCTGGCCACCAGCAAGTTCACGATGGTCTGCGGTGCCGACGCCGCGGGCAAGCTCAGCTGGGGCAAGCAGCTCCCGGTCAGCAAGATCAACCTGACTATGGCCGATGCTTGGGTCAAGTCGATTGACATCGCCAGTTCACCTTGGGGCGCCATGACCGGCGCCTTTGGCACGTTCGTGAACCCAACCGCCAAGGCCGTCCGTGTAATTGCCGCATACAGTTCAATCACCCCTCTGATGCAGATGCACGAGGTGGTCATGACCGACGGCAAGATGGTCATGCAACAGAAGAAGGCCGGTTTCACAATTCCAGCGCGTGGCACCAAGCAGATGAAGCCAGGCGCCGACCACACCATGTTCATGTCGTTGGCCAAAAACATCAACCCCGGCGACATGGTCTATGTGACCTACGTAACCTCGACCGGAGCGCGCTTCACTCAGCCGTTCTTGGCCAAGGTCTATGTCGGCGGCAACGAGACCTACAACCCCGCGCCGACCACCACCAACTAGTTGGCAAACCGACTGTGGGCGAATTGCTTCGGCAATCGCCCACTTTCCTTTTCTGGCGCGGCTAAAGTCCAATAAACTAGAGGTCCGCGCCAACGGTTGCCGCGCAAAAATCCCCCTGTTTTCGCCCCTAGTTCAAGGAGCACAGTTTTGGCCCTAATCGTGCAGAAGTTTGGCGGCTCGTCGGTTGGCGACGCAGCCAAGATCAAGCACGTTGCCCGCCGAGTCATCGAGACTCAAAAGGCCGGCAACCAGGTGGTCGTGGTCGTCTCGGCAATGGGCGACACCACCGACGAACTGATCGACCTAGCGCAGTCGGTTGCGCACGACCCATACTCGGCACCGCGCGAAATGGACATGCTGCTCACCTCGGGCGAGCGCATCTCGATGGCCCTGCTGGCCATCGCAATCAATGCTCAGGGCGCCAAGTCGCGTTCGTTCACCGGTTCGCAGGCCGGCATCATGACCAGCAACAAGCACGGCGATGCCCGCATTTCTGAGGTCAGCCCAACCCGCATTCGCGAGGCACTCGACGAGGGCGACATCGCCATCGTCGCCGGCTTCCAGGGCTTCAACAAAGACAGCAAAGACATCACGACCCTTGGTCGTGGCGGCTCGGACACGACCGCGGTGGCTCTCGCCGCGGCTCTCAAGGCCGATGTCTGCGAGATCTATTCCGACGTCGACGGCGTTTACACCGCAGACCCACGCGTTATTCCGGCGGCCCACAAGCTCGACTCGATCGACATCGAAGAGATGCTCGAGCTCGCAGCGGCCGGCGCCAAGATTCTGCACATTCGTGCCGTTGAGTATGCGCGTCGTCACAACGTCGACCTGCGCGTGCGCTCAACCTTCAGCACCGATCCAGGAACCATCGTTTATTCAAACAAGCCAGCAGGAGCAAACATGGAAGAGCCAATCGTCTCGGGCGTAGCAACCGACAAGGGCCAGGCCAAGATCACCGTTATCGGCATTCCCGACCAACCGGGCAAGGCCTCGGAGCTGTTCCAGGTTGTCGCCGAAGCCGACGTCAACATCGACATGATCGTTCAGAACGTGCCGACCGGCTCAGACGTGACCGACCGTGTTAGCGACATCTCGTTCACCCTGCCGCTAGCCGACCTCGGTCGCGTTGCCGGTGCGCTCGAAGGCGCCAAGGCCACCCTCGGCTTCCGTCAGCTCGAGCAAGACGCCGACATCGGCAAGCTCTCGGTTGTCGGCGCCGGAATGAAGACCCACTCGGGTGTCTCGGCAACTCTGTTCAAGGCCCTCGCCGATGCAGGCATCAACATCGAGATGATCTCGACCTCAGAGATTCGCATTTCGGTGGTCACCAACGCCAAGCAGCTCGACGACGCGGCACGTGCGGTGCACACCGCCTTCGGCCTCGACAGCGACATCGACGCCGTTGTCTATGCAGGCACCGGCCGCTAGGCCACACACAAAACGCATACTTTCAAAAGCAACACAGCCCCAAAGGAGAATCTCATGAGCCGAAAGCCAAACCTGGCCCTCGTAGGTGCAACCGGTGCAGTAGGCACCGTAATGGTTGGCATCATCAACAGCCGCGAGAACATTTGGGGCGAGATTCGCCTGATTGCCAGCCCTCGTTCGGCCGGCAAGAAGATCACCGTGCACGGCGAAGAACTCACCGTGGTTGCCCTTAGCCCAGAGGCATTCGACGGCATCGACATCGCGATGTTCGACGTGCCTGACGAGGTTTCAGAGGTATGGGCTCCGATCGCAGCAGAGCGCGGTGCCGTCGCTGTCGACAACTCGGGTGCCTTCCGTATGAACCCTGACGTGCCGCTGGTGGTGCCTGAGGTCAACCCAGAGCAGGCCAAGAACCGCCCGCTCGGCATCATCTCGAACCCAAACTGCACCACCCTGACCATGATGGCCGCGATGGGTGCACTGCACCGCGAGTGGACCCTCAAGGAGCTCGTCGTCTCGAGCTACCAGGCCGTTTCGGGTGCAGGTGCCGCGGGCATCGACGAGCTCGCCGCAGAGCTCGCAGTCGTTGGTGGCCAGGCCAGCCTCGGCACCAACAACGACGACGTTCGCGCCGCGCTTGCCGCCGCGGGCAACGACCTCAGCAACTCGCCTTGGGCACACCCGATCGCGTTGAACGTAATTCCATTCGCCGGTTCGCTGAAGGATGGCGGCCACACCAGCGAAGAGATGAAGGTGCGCGACGAGTCGCGCAAGATTCTCGGCATCAGCGACCTCAAGGTTGCCGCCAGCTGCGTTCGCGTTCCGGTTCAGGTCGCGCACTCGCTTACCGTTCACGCGACCTTCGCCAACCCACTGACTCCAGACCAGGTTCGCGCCGTGCTCGAGCAGCAGCCAACCATCAAGGTTGTCGACGACCCAGCCAACCACAAGTACCCGACCCCGAACATGGTCGTTGGTCAGGACCCAACCTTCGTTGGTCGCATCCGTCAGTCTCTCGACTTCACCAACAGCATCGAGCTGTTCGTGGTTGGCGACAACCTGCGCAAGGGCGCAGCGCTAAACACGTATGAAATCGCAGAGCTGGTTGCTAAAGAGTTTTAATCGCGAGCGATAACCTTTTGACTATGCGCAAGTTTGCAGTTGGGGTATTCGCACTCGGTGCGCTGCTCGCGCTGTCTGGTTGCGCATCGGCCGACAACGGCAATCCGGTTTCGACCATCGATCCAGCCCTGATTCCAAGCGCTCCGCCTGCCAACGCCGTGCAGGTCGATCCTGCCAACTTTGACGATGGCTTCGGCGAGTGGATCTTCAAGGTTGGCGACGGCCCAACCTGGTGCACGATCACCCCGGCCGAATCGGGCAATCCCGCGTTCGTAACCTGCGAGCAGAGCGAAGCCTCGGTGCAGTATGACCCAATCAAGCCGCCGTCAGACTGCAGCGCGTCGTACGGCTATCAGATTCGCCTCTGGGGCGGCAAGGCCGACGTGAGCGAGGGAAACCACAAGCAGGCCCAGTTCACGTGTGCCACGAGCTCATACTCTGACCCAACCACCGCCAAGACCTTGGGCAACGCCGAAGAGATCACGGTCGCCGACATCCGCTGTTTCGTTGCCGATGTGACGGCGCGATGCGACAACGGCAACGGCAACTACGTTGTGCTCGGGCCACGCGCTTGGGCTCTGGGCTAAGCGCCCGACTAGTCGGTCAAAGTCAGCAGGCGCACTTCGGGGCGCACGGCAAAGCGAACTGGCGCAAAAATCGAGTGGCCGAGCCCGGCGCATACGTTCAAAATCAGTGCATTGCCCAGCTCGCTGCGCCAGCCGCTCAGGCCCTTGGCGAATTTTGCAGGCAGGTCGCAGTTGGTGACTAGCGCGCCAAAACCAGGAATCGCGACCTGGCCACCGTGCGTGTGGCCGGCAAAGGCAAGGGTGGCACCCGCATCGGCCAGTGCATAAATCACCTTGAGGTATGGCGCGTGGGTGACACCGATGGTCAGCGCAACCGGCCCGTTCGCCGCCGCCTGCTCGGCCAGTGAATCGAGGTCGGCAAGGCCGTCGTGTGGGTCGTCTGTGCCAATAAACCCTATTCGTGTGCCCGCGATTTCGAGCACGGCACCGCGGTTATTGAGGTTGCGCCAGCCGGACGCCTCGAATGCCGATGTGAGTGCGACCGTGTCGAGCGGGGCACCCTCGCTGCGTTCGGACGGCTTGGTTAGGTAGGCAAGGGGATTACGCAGCACCGGCGCGAAGTAGTCGTTCGAGCCGTTGACAAAAACGCCGGCCACGCCAAGCGCGGGTTGCAGCGCGCGCAGCGTTGGTGCGATGGCATCGCGGTGCCCGAGGTTATCGCCGGTATCGATCACCAGGTCAACCTCGGCCGCCGCCACCAGCCGGGCTAGCACTCGCTTGAGCCAGCGCTGCTTGCGGCCTTGCCAGGGCGCCATGTGGATGTCGCTGAGGTGCAACACGCGAATCGGGCGGCTGCCCTCGGGCAGCACGCTCACCGTTTCGCGGCGAATTACAAAAAGTTGGCGCTCGATGCCGATGCCCCAAAGCGCGCATGCGGCGCCGAGCGCCACGAGGGCGATTAGTGCCGCGATGAGCGCATCCATTTTGTTTGGGTCGATTATGGGTCGACTATGGGCCGGTGCTGATGATCAGCAGAATCGCGCTGTTGACCGATGCCGCGGTGCCCGCAGCAGGGTCGGTGCCGATTACGTTGCCCTTGGCCACGGTTGCCGACTTCTGGAAGTACTGGGTCTGCGAGGCCTGTGGCTCGCTAACCGCGGCGTATCCAGCCGCCAGCAGGGTTGCCTTGGCGTTGGCGACCGTCATGCCGGTGACGTTCGGCACGCTGACCGAACCACCCTTGCTCACATAGATGCGCACCTGGGTGCCCGCAGCGGTCGAAGAATTGGCAGATGGTCGGGTGTATGCCACCGTGCCCGCCGGGGTCGAGCCGGCAACCTGAGTGGTCACGATGGTTGGGTTGAAGCCAGCGGTCTTGAGCACCTGAATGGCCGCCTGTGGATCCTGGCCCGCAACGCTAGGCACGGTCAACTGGGCCGCGTTGATCATCGATGCCGGAGGGGCGTCGAACTTGCCGCCAGGGTAGAGCTTGTTGGCCGTCTTCATGGTTGTTCGCCAAATGTCGTGACGTACGGTGTTGGCGGCCTTGTTGTTCAACTTGAACGAGCTGAGCGACTTGGAGCCTGACACGTTGCCAACCCAGGTTGCGGTGGCGACGGCAGTCGAGAAGCCGGTCATCCAGGTGTGCACACCCGAGTCGGTGGTTCCGGTCTTGCCGGCGAGCTGGGTGCCGTCGCCGGTTGACGATGCGCCACCCGTACCGCCGCTGATAACGCGCTGCATGGCATAGGTCATGCCGGCCGCGACCTCGGGGCTGACCGCCTGCGAGCACGTGGTCTTAGGCACGTTGAGTTCCTTGCTCTCGACGCGCGAATAGACGCGGTCGATGGCAACCGGGCTGCAATAGATTCCGTGGTTGGCTACGCCGGCCTCGGCTGCCGCCATGGTCACCGGAGCGATTTCGTTGGTGCCGATGATCGCCGATGGGTAATACAGCAGCGGGTCGCCGTCGGCTCGGTGCACGCCAAAACGCTGGGCGGTGTCGCGAATGTCGCAGATATCGACCTTCGATGCCATGTATGCGTATGCGGTGTTCACCGACAACGCCGTGGCCTGAACCGCGGTCAGGTCTTCTGGCTCCTTGCTGATGTTCTTAGGTTTCCAGGTGCCGACCCAAGCGCCACACTTGGCCGAGAAGTCGGAGCCCTGCCACTCGCGAACTCGTCCGTCGACGTGGTCGTTCAAGTGGAACCCGTTGGTCAGCCACTGGGCCAACGTAAAGATCTTGTATGTCGAACCCACCTGGAAGCCCGATGAACCACCGTAGTTTTTGTCGCCCGCGTAGTTGACCGAGGTGTGACCAGGTTCGGTGCTCTGAGTCTGGTCGTAAACGCGGTTCTCGGTCATGGCCAAGATGCGGCCAGTGCCCACCTGAATCGAGACGGTCGACGAACCAATCTGGCTTGGGTCGGCAATCGGCACCCAGGTCTTGGTTGCCTTGTCGGCCACAGCCTGCAGCTTCATGTCGATGGTGGTGTAGATGTCGAGGCCACCGCGCTTGAGCAGGGTCTCGCGGTCTTCTGGGGTTGGGCCAAACTCAGAGTTGTTGCGAATCGACCACACCGCATAGTCGCAGAAGAAGGCGGTGGTCTGGTTGGCCTCGCAGCCGCTTGGCATGTGGGTGATGTGGGTCTCGATAGGCGAGTTCTTGGCGTCGTTCGCCTGCTGCGAGGTGATGTAGCCCTCGCTCTGCATGTTGTCGATCACATAGTCGCGGCGATTCTTGGCACGCGTCATGTTGTCGGGGTTGTCTGGTCGATAGTCGTTTGGCGACTTCAGCATCGCGGCGAGCATGGCCGCCTGCGGAATCGAAAGCTCCTTGGCCTTGACGCCAAAGTAGTAGTTGGCCGCGGCCTCAATGCCGTTGATTTGGTGACCAAAGAAGCTGAGGTTCAGGTATCCAGCAAGGATGTCGTTCTTCGACGACACCTGCTCGACGGCAATCGCCAGACGCATCTCGCGCAACTTGCGGTCGAGCGAAACGGCGGTGGCCTCGTCGATTGCCTTCTGGTTGTTGGTCAGCTGGGCTGCGGCGACCAGCGAGTTCTTCACATACTGCATCGTGATGGTCGAGCCACCTGGGCCACCACCACCCATGGCCGCGTTGGTGAGGGTCGCACGAATCAGCGAGATTACGTCGATTCCGCCGTGCTCATAAAAACGTGGGTCTTCGGTCGAGACGACTGCATTGATGATGTTCGGCGACATATCGGCGAACGGCACCGAGATGCGGTTCTCGTGATAAAAACGAGCGATCTCGACGGGCTTGCCATCCTGTGTGCCATAGATCGTCGAGGCCTGTGATGCGTTCACCGGCTTGATGTAGTCGGGGAGTCCGTCGAATACCGAGATACCCGTGGTTGCGGCAAAGCCACCGACGATGCCGAGTGGTGCCATCAGGGCAAGGGCGAGCACACCAGCGATTGCGCTAAGGCCAAAAAGCTTGGCCAGCAGCTTGGGCAGGCTCGAGGTTTTACCGTTCGAACGGGACATAAAATCAAGGTTACCTAACATTTCTGAGAGGAATTTGAGAATGACCAAGTGGGAATACGCCACCACGCCGCTGCTGCTGCACAAAGAGACCGCAATCCTCAACACCTGGGGCGTTGACGGCTGGGAACTGGTCACTATCGTCACCAACCCTCAGGGTGGAATGGTCGCATTCCTAAAGCGAGAGGTCGCCTAATGTCAAAAATCGAACAACGCCTAATCGAGCTCGGTTCGCCGCTGCCCGAGGTTGCCAAACCTGTTGCCGCGTATGCGCCATTCGCCGTGACCGGCAACCTGGTCTTCACTGCCGGCCAGTTGCCATTCGTCAATGGCGCTCTGCCAGTGGCCGGCAAGGTTGGCGAGTCGGCCGGTCTGGTTGACCCAGCCGTTGCAAAGGGTCTGGCCCGCACCTCGGCGCTCAACGCGCTCGCCGCAATCAAGTTGGCCATCGGCGACCTCGACCGCGTTACCAAGGTCGTGAAGGTCGTTGGTTTTGTTGCCTCGGTTCCTGAGTTCACCGGCCAGCCGGGCGTCATCAATGGTGCAAGCGAGTTCTTGGTCGAGGTGTTTGGCGATGCCGGCATCCACGCTCGTTCGGCAGTCGGCGTGCCTGTGCTGCCGCTCGATTCGGCCGTCGAGGTCGAACTGATTGTCGAGTTCGAATAGCGCTGGCTTGAGCCGCCTAATCTAAAGCGAAGGCCCGCCCGGTGAGAGATTGCCGGGCGGGCCTTCGCTTTGTCGAATGTGTCGTCGACTGATCCGTTGTGGTGCTAGTCGTTGGCTCCTGCCGCGACCTTTCCGCTGATGATGTCCATCACCGAGGTGTCGGCCAGCGTGGTTACATCGCCGATTGGACGGTCTTCGGCAACGTCGCGCAGCAGGCGGCGCATGATCTTGCCCGAGCGCGTCTTTGGCAGCTCAGAGACAACCATGATGGTGCGTGGCTTTGCGATCGGGCCGATCTCTTTGGCAACGTGATCGCGCAGAACCTTGCTGATTTCGGCGGCGTCGCCCGCGGCCTCGACCTGGCTCTGACGCAGGATCACGAACGCCACGACTGCCTGACCGGTGGTCTCGTCCTTGGCGCCAACCACTGCGGCCTCGGCCACATACGGGTGCGAAACCAGCGCCGACTCGATCTCGGCGGTTGACAGTCGGTGGCCCGAAACGTTCATCACGTCGTCGACGCGACCGAGCAGCCAGAGGTCGCCCTCTTCGTCCCACTTGGCGCCGTCGCCGGCAAAGTACATGCCTTCAAAGCGCGACCAGTAGGTCTCTTTGAAGCGCTCTGGGTCGCCCCAGATGCCGCGCAACATCGATGGCCATGGCTCGGTGAGCACCAGCAGGCCAGCGTGGCCGCGGCCCAGCTCGTTGCCATCATCGTCGAGGATTTTGGCGCTGATGCCAGGCAGCGGCATTTGTGCCGAACCAGGCTTCAGGGTGGTGACGCCAGGCAGCGGCGAAACCATGATTGCGCCGGTTTCGGTCTGCCACCAGGTGTCGACGATCGGCGCCGTGCTGCCGCCGATTACCTTGCGGTACCACATCCATGCTTCTGGGTTGATTGGCTCGCCAACCGAACCAAGCACGCGAATGGTCGCCAGGTTGTACTGCGCCGGAATCGAGCTGCCCATCTTCATGAACGAACGAATCGCGGTTGGCGCGGTGTAAAGAATGGTCACGCCATACTTCTGCACGATGCTCCACCAGCGGCCCCAGTCTGGGGTTTCTGGGGTGCCTTCATACATGACCTGGCTGGCACCGTTTGCGAGCGGGCCATAGGCAACGTATGAGTGGCCGGTGATCCAGCCAACGTCGGCGGTGCACCAGTAGATGTCGTTCTCTGGGTGAAGGTCGAACACGTTGCGGTGGGTGTATGCAGCCTGGGTCAGGTATCCGCCCGAGGTGTGCAGGATGCCCTTTGGCTTGCCGGTGGTGCCCGAGGTGTAAAGGATGAACAGCGGGTGCTCGGCGTTGAATGCCTTGGCCTCGTGCTCGTCGCTGGCCTCGGCAAGCGCGAGGTTCCAGTCGACGTCGCGACCGTCTGTCCAGGCGACATCCTGGTTGGTTCGGCGAACCACGAGCACGTTCTTGACCGATGGGCACTTGTCGCCGGCCAGAGCCTCGTCGACGGCCGGCTTGAGTGCGCTGGCCTTGCCCTTGCGGAAACCACCGTCGGCGGTGATCACAACCTTGGCCTGGGCGTCGTCGATTCGGCTCGACAACGAGTCGGCGCTGAAGCCACCGAAGACCACCGAGTGCACCGCGCCAATGCGGGCGACGGCCTGCATGGCGATTACGGCTTCTGGAATCATCGGCAGATAGATGGCCACGCGGTCGCCAGCCTTCACGCCCATTTCGGTCAGCACGTTGGCGGCCTTCTTGACCTCGCGGGTCAGTTCGGCATAGGTGATCTCGCGGGTGTCGCCCGGTTCGCCCTCGAAGAAGATCGCGACGCGGTCGCCGTTGCCCTCTTCGACGTGGCGGTCGAGGCAGTTGTAGCTGACGTTGAGCTCGCCGTCGTGGAACCACTTGGCAAACGGAGCATTGCTCCAGTCAAGAATTTGGGTGAATGGCTTGTGCCAGTGCAGGTTATTGGCCTGCTCGGCCCAGAAGCCAAGGCGGTCGGCCGCGGCATCGTCATACAGCGACGCTTGCGCGATCGCGTTCTTGGTGAAATCAGGGCGAGGCGCGAAGTGGCGTTCTTCGTGCAGCAGATTGTCGATCTCGTGATCGGCAGACATCATTGTCCTCCATCGGGGCTACGAACCTTTCGCAATACTGCCACAAAAAACAGAACGAAATTCTGGAATGGATGCGCCGGCGAGCCGCGTGTTTGCTCGGAGTTTGGGAGGTTGTGGCTGGGTGTTGTGGGGTGGGTGGGGTTTTGGGGGCGAAATATCGCGATATTTCGCGGTGAAATGACGAAAATTCGTCAGTTTCCAAAACATTTTTGAAAAAAAGGGAATGAATTTCGTTATGAATCATTTACTATTACTGAGTCAGCTTTGTCTGACCTGCGATGTCAGCTCCCCCCAGTTGGCATCGCCTGGCCCCAGGATCTCCCCCCAGAACCTGGGGCCCCCTTCTTTAACCGGGACTCTTTCGTTGGCGAGTTATAGCCGGCAATCTGCATGCGGCGAATTAGCGCAGTTCGTTTGGGTGTTTGCGCCTTGAGCCTTTGCGACTCTGTCACAACTCGCGCACCCTCGACCATGCGAGGCTGACTTCTCCACAGATTCCGGCAGTCAAGCCCTAAGCGCGGCACGCGACGCAAACCTTGGTGCATGAGCACATCCGCATTCTCCTCGGTGACGAGTCGCGATAATCGCACAGCATCGCCGCTCGACGAGCGCCTAATGCGCCTGTTCGCCGAACGCGGTGTGACCGATGTCTTGCTCGACGGCGGCGGTGGATGCTGGGTGGTTAGGGGCGGTGCTGTCGAGGCGCGCGAAAATCCCTTCGCTGCCGGTGACGCTGCCGCCGAAATCGACCGACTAGCCATCGACCTGATTGCCGCTGGTGGAAGACAACTTGATCCGGTTAGTCCGTTTGCCGATGTCGTGCTTGGCGCATTTCGCGTGCACGCGGCCTTGCGATCGGCCTGCTCGCGGCAAACACAGATTTCAGTTCGCTTCCTCGGGCAACGAACGGTGGCCCTTGACGAACTAAAAGAATTCGGGACGTTTGACCAGTCGACTCTCGATGGAATGCGAATCATGCTTGGCAACCGCGACAACTTTCTGATTTCGGGGGCCACGGGCTCAGGCAAAACGACGCTGCTGCGAGCGCTCATGAGCGAATGTATTGGGCAGCGGATAATAACCATCGAAGACCTGCCCGAACTGCGGCTCGAAGGGGCCGTTGAGCTTGTTGCGCGACGGGCAAACATCGAGGGGCGGGGCGAAGTCGGCCTCGAGCGCCTGCTCATCGAGTCGCTCCGCATGCGGCCAGACCGCATCGTCGTGGGCGAATTGCGTTCGACCGAGCTGCTCGTGCTTCTGCAGGCACTAAACACGGGGCACTCGGGCAGCGGGGCCACGCTGCACGCCAACGATGTCGATTCCGTTCCGGATCGCCTGCGCGCCATCGGCATGGCCGCCGGGTTGGTGCCCGAGCAGATCGACCGCATGGTGGCAACCAGCATTCGTTGGCTGATCCACGTCGAGGTTCGATCCGGCCGTCGCCAGATTGTTGCGATTGGGCGCCTAAGCCTGGTCGACGGAAAACTCGTGGTAGAAACGGTGCGAACATGACGATCGCTGCCATCAGTCTGAAGTATGCGGCCTACCTAGATGCCGGCCTACCCGTGGCGCTGGGTGGTGCGCAACTCGAGCCCGAGCTGCGCGCTATCGACCCAGCCGCCCGCGCTCGGTTTGAGCGCAGGGTGGCTTTTGGGGTCGAACTCGGGGTGCCGCTCGGGGCATACCTTCGGCAACTGGCCGAGCTAGACGAACGCGCTAGGCAAAACGCGCGCGAGCTTGCGACCGCGTTTGCGGCGCCGCGTGCCACCGCAAAGGTGGTTGCCGCTCTGCCGCTGGCCTCGCTGCTAGTGGCCCAGATGGCAGGCTTGCGGCCGTTAGATGCCTTGCTTGGCAAACCAATCGCTCAAATCGCGGCCGGCCTGGGAGCCATGTTGCTGGCAGTCGGTTGGCTGATCATGCGGCGACTTATTTCGGGGGCAGAACCCGACTCGAGCGACCCCGCCGAATTGCTGACCTTGCTTGCGGTTGCCCTGCAATCGGGTCTTGCGACTCGCGACTGTCTGGCGGCCGCGGAGCGGGAATTTGCCGCCAACGGCTCTGGTGAGAACGGCGGCGAAGAAGCCGTTGCGGTGCGCTGGCAACGCGAGCAGGTCGAAGCGCTCACGGATCTGTCGTTCAAAACAGGCGTCGCACTGAGCGGACTCTTGAACGCGGCAGCCGACGCACGGCGCTCGGAGGTTTGGGCCGCGCAGCGACAGCTGATCGAAAAGTTAGGTGTGCGCCTGATGCTGCCACTCGGGCTGGTGGTGCTGCCTGCGTTTGTTCTGATCGGCATCATTCCGGTCGTGGTTGGAATGCTCTCAGGCGCCTAACCCGCAAATTTGGGGCAAAAGAAAGAAGGAACCGAAATGAAGAAACTAGACCTACGAGACGAGACCGGTGCCGCAACCGCCGAGTATGCGATTGCAACCATGGCGGCCGTCGGCTTCGCTGGCCTGCTCGTGGTGATCATGCGCAGCGACGAAATCCGAACCGTGCTCTTTGATCTTGTGAAGAGCGCGCTGACGTTCACCAATCCAAATGCCTCGACCCAATAGCGGCTGGGGCAACGACGATGGCTCGGTCACGGCCGAGCTCGCGGTGGCCTTGCCTGCGGTCGTGCTCATGTTCGGAGTGCTGGCCTCTGTGGGTGGCGGGCAAATTTCACGCCTCGACCTGGCCCAGCAGGCGGCCCGGGCGGCGCGAGCCGTGGCCATAGGCGAGTCGTTGCCGCCCGGCCGCGCGGCAAAACTTGAGCCGGTGCTGGACACATCCGGTTTGGTGTGTGTTCGAGCCAGCCGCCAGCAGGCGATTCTGGGGCTAGGCGTGCTGCCCGTTGCAGAGTTGTCGTGTGCTCGACCACTGGGCAAATGAGCACCAGGGTTTCGACAGATGACGGCGCGGGTTCGGCGCTCGCCCTGGGTCTGGTCGCGGCCATTGCGGCACTGGCCGGCCTGATCGGGTGGGTCACAATTCCGCTCGTCGACTCGGTTCGGTTGCAAGCCGAGGCCGACCAGATTGCGCTGATGGCAGAGGATGCGCTGCGCGGCCTCACCACGGGGTTTCCCTGCGAGTTGGCTGAGCATGAGGCACACCGATTTGGAGTTCGGCTTGACACGTGTCGTATTCTCAACAGCGAGGCATGGATTGTCTTGGTGTCTGAACGACCCGGTGTAATAGTCACCGCCCGCTCACATGCCACGTCATGAGAGCCGTTAGGTTTCACGTGCGAAAGCACATATAAAGGAGCGCAATTGGCAAACAGCCGAAAGCTAGTCATCGTCGAGTCGCCGGCCAAGGCAAAGACGATCGGCAAATACCTGGGCAGCGACTTCGAGGTGCTTGCGTCGGTTGGTCACATCCGTGATCTTTGCGAACCGAAGGATGTGCCTGCCGAAAAGAAAAAGAACGCATACGTAAAGCAGTATTCGGTCGATATCGACAACAACTTTGAGCCGCTCTATGTAATTAGCGCCGGCAAATCTAAGACCGTGAGCGACCTGAAGAAGGCACTGGCCTCGGCCGATGAGCTCTATCTGGCTACCGATGAAGACCGCGAGGGTGAAGCCATCGCGTGGCACCTGCTGCAGCTTCTGAAGCCAAAGGTTCCGGTCAAGCGCATGGTGTTCCACGAGATCACCAAGGACGCGATTCAGAACGCGCTGGCCAACACTCGCGACATCGACTACGACCTGGTTGCGGCGCAAGAGACTCGTCGCGTCGTCGACCGTCTCTTTGGCTATGCAATCAGCCCAATCCTTTGGCGCAAGATCAACCGCGGTTTGAGCGCCGGCCGCGTGCAGTCGCCTGCAACCCGCCTGGTGGTCGAGCGCGAACGCGAACGTATGGCCTTCGTGTCGGCAAAGTACTCGGATGTCAAGGCAACCTTTAGCCCTGGCGTTGCGGGCGAACCAGACTTTGAGGCCAAGCTCCAAACCGTAAACGGCAAGCGCATCGCGACTGGCGATAACTTCGACGATAACGGCAAGTTGATTGCCGATGTGCTGCTGCTAGACGAGTCGGCCGCCGAGGCACTAGCCGCGGCAGCCGGTCAGCCTGGCGTGACGATCAAGGTGAGCTCGGTCGAGTCAAAGCCAAGCACTCGTCGCCCAGCGGCGCCATTCACCACCTCGACTCTGCAGCAGGAGGCCTCGCGCAAACTGCGCATGTCTGCGAAGCAGACCATGGACACGGCTCAATCGCTGTATCAAGACGGTTACATCACCTATATGCGTACCGACTCGCCGACCCTGTCGAGCCAGGCCATCAACGCCGCTCGAAGCCAGGCGGCCGACATGTTCGGGGCGCAGCTTGTTGCCGACGCACCGCGCGTTTATCAGGGCAAGAACAAGAACGCCCAAGAGGCGCACGAGGCAATTCGCCCGGCGGGCGAGGTTTTCCGTCGCCCGAGCGAACTATCGGGAGTGCTATTTGGTCGTGCCCTTGAGCTGTATGACCTGATCTGGAAGCGCACCGTCGCCTCGCAGATGGCCGACGCCAAGGTCTCGACCACCACCGCAAAGATCGAGGTTTCTGGTCTTGCCGATGGCACCAAGGCAGAATTCACCGCATCGGGCACCGTCATCACGTTCCGCGGCTTTATCGCAGCCTATGAGGAGAGCCTCGACGAGGGTCGCAACCAAGACGAATCCGATGATGCCGAGCGCAAACTGCCTTCGCTCGAGGTCGGTCAAACTCTGACGCTCGTAGACGTGCAGGCCAAGCCTCACTCCACCACTCCACCACCACGCTTCACAGAGGCGACTCTGGTCAAGGCCCTCGAAGAGGATGGCATCGGCCGCCCATCGACATACGCCGCAATTTTGTCGAACATCGTTGCCAAGGGCTACGTGAGCAAGCGTGGTCAGGCCCTCGTGCCCGAATGGATTGCGTTCACCGTGACGCGCTTTCTTGAAGAAAACTTCGGCAAGTTGATCGATTACGACTTCACGGCTCAGATGGAAGAAGATCTCGACCAGATCGCCGGTGGCAAGCTCGATAGCACCAAGTGGCTCACCGAATTCTTCTTTGGCGGCGGCAGCCAGACTGGCCTTGAGCCAACCGTCGCAAACCTTGGCGACAGCGACCCACGCGCAATCAACTCGTTCGAGATTGCCGAGGGTGTCACGCTGCGCACCGGCAAGTACGGCCCATACATCGAGGTCGCTGGCGAGGCCGGCGTCGATGGCTTCGACGAAAACGGCCGCCGCATCGTGAACATTCCAGAGGGAATGGCGCCAGATGAACTAACCCTCGAAACGGCGACCGAGCTTATTAACGCTCCGGTTGCCACCGACCGCGTTCTGGGCATCGACCCAGAGTCGGGCTTCGACATCGTGTTCAAGGACGGCCGCTATGGGCCATACGTCTATATCGACGACCCGAATGCTGCCAAACCTAAGACCGCCTCGCTGTTCAAGTCGATGGACCCAGCGACCGTTTCGCTTGACGAGGCGCTGCAAGTCTTGGCTCTGCCGCGACTTGTCGGAGTCGACGAGGCAAGCGGCGAGCCAATCATGGCTCAGAACGGCAAGTTCGGCCCTTACCTAACCAAGGGCAAAGAGACTCGTTCGCTGCCTGGCGAAGACGAGATTCTGAGCATCGACCTAAAGGGCGCGCAAGAGCTCTTCGCCCAGCCGAAGTATGGCGCTCGCCGCACCGCAGCAACTCCGTTGCGTGAATTTGGCGAAGACCCAGCAAGCGGTCTTCAGGTGGTGGCCAAGACCGGCCAGTTTGGCATGTATGTGACCGACGGCGTAATCAACGCGACCGTGCCAAAAGAGGATCCGCTCGACGACATGAGCCCAGATCGCGCCTTCGAGTTGCTCGCAATTCGACGCGAAAAGTTGGGTGTCGAACCAGGCCAGGCGCCGGCCAAGGCCGGCAAGGCGAAGGCAAAGTCAGCGACTCGCGTCGTCAAGCGTGGCGCGACCCGAAAGACCAAGTAATCGTGGCAGACCGCGGCCTGTTTATTTCGATCGAGGGCATCGATGGCGTCGGCAAGTCGACACAGATGGCCTTGCTTGAGCAGTTTTTGCAGGAGCGCGGCCGCACGGTAATTCGCACCTTCGAACCAGGTGGCACCGAACTAGGGCAAGAGATCAGGCACCTGCTGTTGCATCGCAAGGGCGATGTTGCGCCGCGTGCCGAGGCGTTGCTCTATGCGGCAGACCGCGCGCATCACGTGGCCACCAAGGTGCGTCCGGCTTTGAGCCGCGGCGAGGTCGTGCTAACCGACCGCTACCTAGATTCCTCGGTTGCATACCAAGGGGTCGGTCGTGCGCTCGATGCCGAAGAGGTTCGCGCGATCTCGATGTTCGCCGTCGAAGACCTGCTGCCAGACCTGACGATCCTGCTTGACCTTCCAGCGGCTCAGGCCCTGGCTCGACGCGCCCAAACCGGAACCGAGCCAGACCGGCTCGAACGCGAAAAGGTCGAATTCTTTGAGGCCGTGCGGCAGGCGTTTCTGGCCATGGCCGCGGCAGAACCCGAGCGTTGGATCGTTATCGATGCATCGGCAACGGTCGAACAAATGCAGGCGCAAATTCGTGCCCGAGTCGAAGCCCTAGTAGAGGCATAGTCGTGACCGCGAATATTTCGGGAGTCTGGGCCGAAATGCTCGGGCAAGACGAGGCCGTTGCTCAACTGCAGCAAGCGGTCGCGGGGCGCGACAAGGGCGTGCACCACGCCTGGCTCATGACAGGCCCGCCTGGCTCGGGGCGTTCAAACCTAGCCCACGCGTTTGCGCGCGCGCTGCTCTGCTCAAACGGTGGCTGTGGCACCTGTCACTCGTGCGTGCTTGCCGAGGCCGGAACGCATCCGGATATTTCGGTTTTGGCGACCGACAAGATCATCATTGGCATCGACGAGGTGCGCAAAATGGTGGCCGATTCGCAGCTCGGCAGCTCGATGAGTCGCTTCAAAATCATGATCGTTGAAGACGCGGATCGCATGGTCGAGCGCAGTTCGAACGTGTTGCTAAAGGCCCTTGAAGAGCCACCAGCGGGAACCATTTGGCTGTTGTGTGCCCCGAGCGAGGCCGACATGTTGCCAACCATTCGATCGCGCGTGCGTCGCGTGGCATTAAAGATGCCTGCGGTCAGCGAAGTTGCAAGACTTCTGATCGAACGCGATGGTGTCGACCCAAAGATTGCCAGTCAGGTGGCCGCCGAATCGCAGTCGCACATCGGCATGGCCAGGCGGCTAGCCACAAGCAATGAGGCACGCAGCCGTCGTCGCGAGAGTCTCGTGGCGGCACTGCACATCACGGGTGTTACGAGTGCGGTGAACTGCTCGGCGCAATGGCTCGAGGTGGCCAAAAAAGACGCCGATGCCCTCACGCAAGAACGCGACTCGGCAGAGCGGGTTGAGCTGCTCAAGATGCTCGGGCTAAACGAAGACGACAACGTGCCAGCGAACATGCGAACCGAGCTGAAGAACCTCGAGGAGTCGCAAAAGCGTCGCGCCGCCAGAAGCCTGCGCGATGGCATCGACCGCATTTTGGTTGACCTGCTGGCGCTCTATCGCGACGTGCTGACGATTCAGCTCGGCACCGGAAGCCCACTGATCAACGATGAACTGCGTGCAGGCATTCAGGATGTCGCCGCGCGGTCGACCGCCGCGGCCTCGATCGCCAAGCTCGACGCGATTGCGACCGCACGCCATCGAATCGCCGCGAATGGCCGCGACATCGTGGTGCTGGATGCCCTGGCCATCGCACTCAGGACAAACCGTTGAAGCGGCCCACTGGTTTGACCGCGCGCGCAATCGCGCTGGCGACCGCGTCGATTGCGGCCATCGTCTTGACCGGGTGCGCGTCGCTGGTCGGCGCAAGCGGCGAACCGGCCGCGGCGACGGTCGGGCCTAGCGCGGCAGTCAGTGCCACGCTGATTGATGCCGGCACGCCGGCCGCGCTGCTCAAGTTCTATAACCAGAAAGTCAGCTGGAAGAGCTGCGGCGGCACCTCGGGCGCAAAATGCGGCATGGTGCTAGTGCCAACCAATTGGGCCAAACCCGCGGCTGGCAGCCTAAAGCTAGCCGTGGCCTGGAAGCACTCGGGCAACGGCAAGCCGCTCGGGTCAATTCTGTTCAATCCTGGCGGGCCGGGTGAGCCTGCATATGACTGGGTCGCAAAGGAGGGTGCCTCGGGCATCGGCACCGCGACCCTTCGCGCTAACTACAACCTGGTGGCCTTCGACCCGCGCGGTGTCGGCCGCAGTCAGCCATACGTCAAGTGTCTCGATGCCAAGGGCAACGATGACCTGTTCTATGGCGACCAAAAGTATCCAATTGGGTCGGCAGCCGACCTGGCCGAGACCCGCGCCAAGACCAAAAACTTCGTTGACTCATGCGTCAAGAACACGGGTGCAGCGCTGCAGTTTGTCGACTCGGTATCGGCAGCCCGCGACATGGATGTGCTCCGCGTTGTCTTTGGCGACCGCAAACTCAACTACCTCGGCTATTCGTATGGCACATACCTTGGCACCATGTATGCCGCACAATTCCCGAAACGCGTTGGCCACCTGGTGCTTGACGGGGCAGTCGACCCGACGGTCAGCGACTACGACCAGTCGTTCCTGCAGCTCAAGGGTTTTGACTCGGCGCTGCGCGCCTATCTGGCCGACTGCCTTGCCTCGAGCGGCTGCCCTTTCACGGGAACGGTAGCGCAGGCCCAGGCCAAAATCGCCGCCTGGTTCCGTGCGCTAGAAACCAAGCCAATCTCGGCGGGCAACGGCCGCGAATTGACCGTATGGGCCGCGCAAACCGGCCTAATCATGACGCTCTATTCAGACTCATACTGGAAGTACGCGACCGATGCCTTTACCGAGGCATTCACCAAGGGAACCGGCGCAAACTTTATGCACCTTGCCGACTTCTATTACGACCGCAACGCCGATGGAACCTATGCCTCGAACCTGATGGAGGCCAACATTGCGATCGCGTGCATGGACTCGCGGAGCAACTGGGATCCGGTCGAAGTGGCCAAGCAGAACGAACGAGTCATCGCTGGCAGTTCGGTCTTTGGTCGCTATTGGCAAAACGGCGCTCTAACCTGCTCGCTCTGGCCGTATCCGCTGGCAAAACGACCAGCCGACCTGTCGGCTAGGGGAGCAGCGCCCATCTTGGTAATCGGCACCACCAACGACCCAGCAACCCCGTATTCGCAGGCGCAGGCACTGGCAAAACTGCTGCGCTCGGGCGTGATGGTCACCTTCAACGGCGAGGGCCACACCGCATACGGCCGTTCTAA
>JBEEJX010000069.1:0-6339 GCA_041168965.1 Actinomycetota bacterium | reverse complement strand
CAATCGGCGGCAACGTGTTCTCGGCAATCTTTGTTGGCGGTTTGGTGATCGGTCAGTTCACCTCGGGCCTTGCAGCTCAGGCTTCGGCTTCGCGCCTGCTCTTTGCAATGGGCCGCGATGGCGTGTTGCCAAAGCGCATCTTTGGCGCGATTGCCGACAAGTTCAAGACCCCGATGGTCAACCTGATCATCATCGGCATCGTGGGCCTAGCCTCGCTAATGCTCGATGCCGCAACGTCGACGTCGTTCATTAACTTTGGTGCGTTTACCGCGTTCACGATGGTCAACATTTCGCTGATCTCGCACTACCTGCGCGAGTCAAAGAAGGGCACCAAGCTGAATGTCTTCTCGTATGTGATTGCGCCAATCATTGGTGCTGTCGTCTGCGCCTACCTGTTGACGCAGCTCGACTCGAATGCGCTAACCCTTGGCCTCTACTGGCTCGGTGCGGGCGCCGTGATTCTTGCGGTCATCACCAAGGGATTCACCCGCCGCCCACCAGAGCTGGTCTTCGAAGACTAGGTCGAGCTAGCGGATGTGCCCCGAGTTTGTTTGCTCGGGGCACATTCGCCTTAAAGCTGGTAATTTGCTTAGCAACCGAGGGGGCTCCATGAGAAACCGAAAAGTCATTGGCAGGGCGCTTGGCCTCGCCGCCGCAACCAGCTTGACCGCAATCAGCCTTACCGCGTGCGCCGGCCCGGCCTTTGATGCCACCAAGGCAAAATCGACGCCGATCGTTCAGGCCCTTTACGACAGTTTCGACCTAGCCGGCTATACGAAATCACCTATCGGTGGCGGTCACTGGGGCATCGATTCTGGCGGCGACCCAAACATGAACTTCACCGCGACCTACACAACCAACAAGATCGACGCGGTTGCCCAGTGTGAGGCAGTCGACGCATACGTTCGCTCGATTTCGTCGAGCCAGGGCTCGGTCATTCAACAAAAGCGAGCGATTCCAAATTGCATCGCCGAGCTCAAGTCGTATTACTCGTCGAATGGTGGTTTCATGTGGCACGCCAAGTACAAAGGCGCTCCAGTGTTGGTGCAACTAGATAAGAGTCAATATGGCTACGAGGGTGAGCCAGTGACCGAGTCTGTGAAATACACCATCACGGTCATGACTGTCTTTACGCAGGGCACCTCGGGCCTGGCAGACTGCCCCGAGTGCCTGATGCAAGAACCTGATGACAGAAACCTTGTGCGCTATTTGAATGGCCTCGAGGATTATCGGAACGCGAAAGGGTTCGACTTCTTCACGGCCAAAACAATCGCCGACTCTGGAGTTGTGGGTAAAACTTCGACCACCACGATGACCCCGGTGGCCGATGAGCAGGGCCTGTTCACTCGACTCAGGGTCGAGTGGGCAAACGGACGCATGAACGTGCGCTGCTATTCGCTGCTGCCATGGAGCAAAAAACTTTGGGGCATCGATGATCCCGGTGCGCCGCGACCGATGATGACTCGACACACGCTGACCGACCTAGTGAGTTTTGGTCAATACATGTATGACTCCGACTGCGTGGTCGACGATGTCTTCAGCTCGCCGGCTCCTTCGGCCACGACATTGAGCACGCCGCAGCCCAAGCGCGCAAGCTAGAGCAGATCGGCGGTCTTGACGACCGTCGCGAATTCGCCGTGCAGGTTGGTGGCGGTGATACGCGCGAGTTCCGCGGCGGTCACGACATTGCCGTCCATGTCGGTTAGGTCGAACGTGCGGGTGGCGTCGATCACGAATTCAACCTGCATGCCAAGATTGCCGGCCATTCGGGCCGTGGTCTCGCAGCAATAGTTGGTCTGGATGCCGCAAATCACGATGGCGTTGAGGCCGGCCGCACGCAGCCAGGCCTCGAGGTTTGGCTCGCCATAGAACGCCGAATTGACGCTTTTTGTAACCAGTAGGCCGTGCGCGCCATCGATGCCAGGCATGAAATCGTTGCCAGGCTGCCCAGGTCGCAAAACCGAGGTCGCACCCTTCGAGTCGTGGCGCACCAGCACGATCGGCCAGCCCTCGGCGCGCCATTTACCCAGCAGCGCACGCACGTTGTCGTCGCACGCAGGATTGTTGCTTGGCGGCATGCCGGGGTCGTTGAACCCGTTCTGCATGTCGATGACAATTAGTGCCTTAGGTGTGCTGCTCATGCGATGGCCTCGGTTTTCTTGTTTCGAAGGGTCAGACTGTATGCGCTTGCGGCAACGCACAGCACGGCCGCCACGATCCACGCAACAAAGTAGTCGCCTTGGTATTGCCTAATCGCGCCGGCGAAGGCACTGGCGGCCGCTGCGCCAACCATGTGACTCGCGAAGACCCATCCGTAAATCAGGCCAGAGTTGGCGATGCCAAAGTGTTTGCGGCAAAGTTCGACGGTTGGCGGCACGGTCGCGATCCAGTCGAGGCCATAGAACACGATGAAGAACAGCATTGGCGGTTCGACGGTTGGGCCGAGCACAAACGGCACGGTGAACAGCGCTAGCCCGCGCAGCCCGTAATAGACGACGAGCAGGATCGCCGGGTCGAATCGGTCGGTCAACCAGCCGCTCGCGATGGTGCCGACAAAGTCGAAGATGCCGACGGTCGCCAGCAGGCCAGCGGCCATGGTGGTTGGCATGCCGTGGTCGTGGGCGGCCGGAATGAAGTGTGCGCCAATTAGGCCGTTGGTTGTCCAGCCGCACACAAAGAACGTGAGCGCGAGCGCCCAGAAGGCCGGCTTGCCAACGGCCGAACGCATGGCCTCGAGGTTGGCTCGCACGGTGACCGGCGGCTTGACGGGAACATCGGCGGCGCTGCCGCCATACGGACCAATCGCCGGGTCTGGGGCATTCTTGAAGATCAGCCCAAAGATGGGAATCAGTGCAAGGCAGAATGCCGCGACGATGATGGTTGCCGAGCGCCAGCCCGAATCGTTGGCAACCTGGGTGATCGCCGGCAGAAACAGCAGCTGGCCCGTGGCATAAGAAGCCGAGAAAATGCCCATGACCAAACCGCGGTGTTTGACGAACCACTGATTGGCCACCTGAGCGCCGAACACGAGCGCCAGCGCTCCGGTGCCAAGACCAACCAGGATTCCCCAATCGGCATAGAGCTCCCACGAGGCATGCATGACGGTGGTCAGCAGCGTGCCAGCGGCGATCAGGCTGAGCGCGACTAGAGCGACGCGCTTTGCGCCGAGGCGAGCCATGATCACGGCCGCGAATGGCGCGGTGAAGCCATAAACGAGGATATTGAGCGCGACCGCACCCGAGGTCAGGCTGCGGGTCCAGCCGAATTCCATCTCTATTGGCATGTAGAGCACCGACGTGGTCGATCTAAATGCCGATGCCGCGATGAGCGTGAGCATCGTGACGGCGGCAACCGCCCACGCGCGATGGAATCTCATGTGCCCAGCCTAGTTAAGCGACCGCTCGGGTTAAACGAAAAGACCGGCAGATCCGCATTCTGCCGGCCTCTTCTAACAAAGGAGAGAGATAAACATCGATCGAACTGGGGTTACATCCATTTCGCTTTCGCTGTTGAGATAAAACTAGGTCGGCAACCTGACAGAAGTCTGAGAGACGCCTGCGCTATGGCTGTGACTTGACTAGCCGACGATTTCGGCCGTCTGCAGCGCGATCTCGAGTTCTTCGTTGGTTGGCACGACCAGGATTTCGACAGGCGAGCTCGAGGCTGCGATCGAACGAACCTCGCGCAACCTGGCCGAGTTGAGCCCCGCGTCGAGCACAAACCCGAGGTGACCGAGACCCGCTAGCACCTGAGCGCGCATCTCGACCGAATTCTCGCCAACACCCGCGGTGAACACGAGCGCGTCAATCGGGCCGATCTCGGCCAGGTAGGCGCCGATGTAGTGCTTGATGCGCTGCGCATACACGGCCAAGGCATCGATGGCCACCTGCTCGCCCGCGGCGGCGGCAGCCTCGACATCGCGCAAATCGCTTGCGCCCGTCATGCCCTTCAGGCCCGCGCTCTTGTTTAGGCTCTGGTCGACCTGGTCGATATTCATGCCCGCCACACGTTCGAGATACGCGACGATCGCCGGGTCGATATCGCCCGAACGAGTGCCCATCACGAGCCCCTGCAGCGGTGTCATGCCCATAGAGGTGTCGAACGACTTGCCGTTCTTGATGGCGCAGGCCGACGCACCACTGCCAAGATGCAGCACGATCGCGTTGAACTTGTCGAGGTCGCGCCCCATGAACGCGGCCGCCGTGCGCGAAACGTATGCGTGGCTCGTGCCGTGAAAGCCATAGCGGCGAATGCCGTATTGCGACTCGAGTTCGGCATCGATCGCATAGCGGTATGAGCTTGCCGGCATGCTCTGGTGAAACGCGGTGTCGAACACCACGACCTGAGGCAAATCAGGGAACACCCGCATGGCCGCACGCACGCCATCGGCATTGCCGGGGTTGTGCAGTGGCGCCAGCGGAACCAGCGAATCGATCTCGGTCAAAACACTCGCGTCGACCAGCGTCGCCTTCGAAAACTTTGAACCGCCGTGAACAACGCGATGCCCCACGGCAATGGGCCTAGGCCCACCGAGCTTGCCAAGCATTTCTTGAAAGGCAACCGCGTGGTCGGTGACGCGCTCGATCAAACCGGCATCGAGCGACTGCCCCGAGTCGGTGTCGATGAGCTGGTATTTGAGCGAACTCGATCCCGAATTGATTACCAGAATTGGCTTCATTGTTGACCCGCCTGAATTGCCGTGATCGCGATGGTGTTGACAATGTCTTTGACCAGGGCGCCGCGCGAAAGATCGTTGACCGGCTTGTTGAGACCCTGCAGGATCGGGCCAATCGCAACGGCGCCGGCAGTGCGCTGCACCGCCTTGTAGGTGTTGTTTCCGGTGTTCAAATCAGGAAAAACGAACACCGTGGCGTGACCGGCAACGGTCGACTCGGGCAACTTGGCCTTGGCCACGGCCACGTCGACAGCGGCGTCATACTGAATCGGGCCCTCGAGCGACAGCTCTGGCGCACGCTTGCGAACAAGCTCGGTGGCCTCGCGAATGCGGTCGACCTCGGCACCCGAACCCGACGAACCGGTCGAGTATGACAGCATCGCGACGTGAGGCTCGATGTTGAAGTTGCGTGCCGTCGCCGCCGACGAAATGGCGATGTCGGCGAGTTGTTCGACGGTTGGTTCGGGAATCACCGCGCAGTCGCCATAGACCAGCACACGGTCTTCGAGCGCCATAAGAAAGACGCTTGAGGCGGTCGAAACGCCCGGCTTGGTCTTGACGAATTCGAAGCTTGGCTTGATGGTGTGTGCCGTGGTGTGAGCGGCGCCCGAGACCATGCCGTCGGCAAAGCCGAGCTGCACGAGCATGGTGCCGAAATACGAAACGTCGAGCATTTTTTCGCGCGCGATCTCGAGCGTCACACCCTTGTGTGAACGCAGGCGCACGTATTCGGCAACACACTCGTCAAAGTGCTCAGAGCCGGCGATTTGAGTGACCTGCGCGCGACTCAGATCGAGGCCGAGGGCCTTGGCGCGTTCGGCAATCTTGGCGGGGTCACCAAGGATGATGATCTTGGCCACGCCACGACGGAGCACCTCGTCGGCCGCCTGCAGAATGCGGTCGTCGTCGCCCTCGGGCAAAACGATGGTCTTGTTCGCGGCTCGAGCGCGCTCGATGAGCGAGTGTTCGAAGGCCAGCGGAGTGATCGCCGTCGACTCGGTTGACGCCGCGCGCACGGCCAGGGCGTCGGTGTCGATGTATTGCCCAACCAGCTTGCGTGCGCGCGAAATCTTGTCGGGGTCGGCCGCGGTGATTACGCCACGCGTCGAGGCGATCTTTACGGTCGTGTCGAAGCTGCGGCCCTCGGTGGTGATCACCGGCAGGGTTGGCTTTAGACCAAGCACGAGTTGGCGGATCGGCTCGGGAATCTCAAACCCGCCGTTAAGAACGATGCCTGCCAACCGCGGAAAAGTGTCTGACTGATCGGCCATTAGCAGCGTGAGCAGCACGTCGGAACGATCGGCTGGCACCACGACAACGGAATCCTCGGTGATGCGCTGCAGGACATGCTCGGGCATCATCGCTGCCACGACCAGATCCATGGCCTCGGTGGCCAGGCGCTCTTGCGAACCAAAGATCTGGTGACCGTTGACCGCTGCCTGAATCTGCGACATTCGCGGTGCTGGCAGGCGCTTGTCTTCGGGCACGACCCATACCGGGCAGTCGGCTGGCAGGGCCTGCCCCAGGGCCTCGCGGATGCTGTCGAGACGCTCAGAATCGGCGCGGTTGACCACGGCGGCAAGCACGGTCGTGTGCGCCTTGCGCACCTCTTGCATGGTCAGGTCGGCCATCGAGAGCAGGTCTTGGGCGTTGCGCGGTTCGGC
>JBEEJX010000068.1:0-2643 GCA_041168965.1 Actinomycetota bacterium | reverse complement strand
CCATAGGCAACCACCGGCTCGCGAATCGGCTGACCACCGAGCAAGAACACCTCGAAGCCGCCATAGCGCGCGTCTTGAGTCGCATCGGCTGTGAGCACGATTCGATCGCCGGCACCAAACACTGCAAGACCACCGGTCTTGATAGGCGCCGATTTGGTGAACGCGCCGTCTTCGCCAACGCTGCCCGAACCGGCCAAAACATAGGCCAGCGCGTTGAACATCGGATTCCATGGCAGCGACACCGAGGCGCCGGGGGCAACGCTGATGTGGGCCACGGTGATCGGGGTGAACGAGGTGCCAGGGCCCTTGTGGCCATCGATCTCGCCAGCCAGCACGCGAATCAGCGCGCCACCGTCCTGGCTTGCCAACAGGGTCACGTCGCCGCCCTCGAGGTTCTGATACTTGGGGTCAGACATCTTTGCGTGGCTCGGCAGATTGATCCACAGCTGAATGCCGTGGAAGATTCCGCCAGACATGACGAGCTCGGCCGGCGGGGTCTCGATATGCAGCACGCCCGAACCGGCGGTCATGTATTGAGTCGCGCCGTCTTGAATCACGCCACCACCACCGTGGCTGTCTTGATGTTGAAAGATGCCGTCGATCATGTATGTGAAGGTCTCAAAGCCGCGGTGCGGGTGCCAAGAGGTGCCACGCGGCTCCATGGGCGCATACTCGACCTCGCCCATTTGATCCATGTGAATGAAAGGGTCAAGGTCGGCATAGCTGACGCCGGCAAAGGCGCGTGTGACCGGGAATCCGTCGCCCTCATAGGCGTTCGGCCCATAGGTCACCGACTTGACCGAGCGGGCGCGACCGGTGAGCAGGCCCATGCGGGCAAGGGTGAGGGTGTCTGCGGTTACTGCTGGCATTTTGTGCCTCCTTGACTTGCAGTATGCGTGTGGCGCGCCGGCTGGTCGGGCGGCCTGCCTGACGACTGCGGCGCATTCAGTTTAGTAAACCCCCACTTGACTTTTTTATTCCGAATAAACTTGGGGAAGGTCCGCTGACGTACTCACCTCTTCTTACAAATCCCAATTCAAGGAATTTTCATGACTGAATCGCACTCGGGCAAGGCCAATATCGGCGTTGTCGGCCTAGCCGTAATGGGCTCGAACCTAGCCCGCAACCTCGCCAGCCGCGAGGGCAACACCGTAGCCGTCTACAACCGCTCGTACGAGCGCACCGAGCTGCTGATGACCGAGCACCCAGAGGCCGGCTTTATCGCCTCAGAGACCATCGACGAGTTCGTCGCATCGCTCGCCAAGCCACGCACTGCCATCATCATGGTGCAGGCCGGCAAGGGCACCGACGCCGTTATCTCGCAGCTAGCAGAGCGCTTCGAGCCGGGCGACATCATCGTCGACGGCGGCAACGCGCTGTTCACCGACACCATCCGCCGCGAGGCCGATGTGCGCGCCAAGGGCATCAACTTTGTTGGCGCCGGCATCTCGGGTGGCGAGGAGGGCGCACTCAAGGGCCCATCGATCATGCCTGGTGGCTCGGCCGAGGCCTACAAGACTCTTGGCCCAATCCTGGCCTCGATCGCGGCGGTCGCCGAGGGCGAGCCATGTGTCACCCACGTTGGCACCGACGGCGCCGGCCACTTCGTCAAGATGATCCACAACGGCATCGAATATGCCGACATGCAGCTAATTGCCGAGGCATACGACATCCTGCGTAACGCCGGCGGCTTCTCGCCTGCCGAGATCGCAGACATCTTTGGCGAGTGGAACAAGGGCGACCTCGAGTCGTTCCTGATCGAAATCACCGCCGAGGTTCTCAAGCAGGTCGACGCAAAGACCGGCAAGCCATTCGTCGACGTAGTTCTAGACGAGGCCGGTTCGAAGGGCACCGGCGTCTGGACCGTTCAGACCTCGCTCAACCTTGGCACCCCGGTTTCGGGCATCGCCGAGGCAGTATTCGCTCGCTCGCTCTCGTCGCAGAGCGCCCAGCGCGCGGCTGCCGCAAAGGCCGACCTGCCTGCCGACTCAATCGACTGGGCAATCGCCGACAAGGCCGTGTTTGTTGAAGACGTTCGTCGTGCGCTTTACGCATCGAAGCTCGTTGCATACGCCCAGGGCTTCGACGCAATCCGCGCCGGCGCCAAGGAATACGGCTGGAACATCGACCTCGGTGCGGTTTCAAAGATCTGGCGCGGTGGCTGCATCATCCGTGCACAGTTCTTGAACCGCATCGCCGACGCCTACGCGGCAAACGCCAACCTCGAGTCGCTGATTCTTGACCCTTATTTCAAGGATGCGGTTGCCAAGTCGGTCAAGTCGTGGCGCAACGTGGTTGCCAGCGCATCGCTCGCGGGCATTCCTGTTCCTGCGTTCGGTTCGTCGCTGTCGTACTACGACGGCCTGCGCGCAGACCGCCTGGGTGCGGCACTCGTTCAGGGGCAGCGCGACTTCTTTGGTGCTCACACCTACAAGCGCGTCGACCTGCCAGGCACCTTCCACACCCTCTGGTCAGGCGACCGCACCGAGGTTGAGCAGGCTCCGAGCACTCACTAATTAGCGTTTAGACGCAAGAAGCCCCCGACCGGTTTGGTCGGGGTCTTCTTTTGCTTGGTTCGAGCTACTTCTGGGTGGCGTAGGTCACATCGGCACGTCGACTTGCGGCCGACGAATCGAGAGTGCC
>JBEEJX010000067.1:0-8360 GCA_041168965.1 Actinomycetota bacterium | reverse complement strand
TAGTGCCATGCGCACGCCGTGCCTTGGTTCGTTGGGGTCGGTGGTTTTTGGTGCCGCGGCCTCGACCCTGAATTCGCGCGAAGACCGATTGACATCGATCGGCAGAATGCGCACGCCGAGCCGCCTGGCCTCGGCCAGCAGCAATCGCCGCGGATACATGCCGGGGTCGTGGGTGAACAGCCCGGCCATGAATTCGGTTGGGTGGTGGGTCTTGAGCCACGCGCTCTGATACGTGGGAAGGGCGAAGGCGGCGCCGTGTGCCTTGCAGAAACCGAAGCTGCCGAAGCCCTCGAGGATCGCCCAGACCTCGTTGATTACCAGCTTGCTGTAGCCGCGTTCTGCCGCCTTGGCCCTGAAGAACTTTTGCACCAGGGGAGCAGAGCGCGGGTTTTCTAGGTTGCGACGCAGTTCGTCGGCTTTGGCCAGGGTGCATCCGGTCATGGTGTTCAGGATGCGCAGCACGTGTTCGTGAAAGATCACGACTCCGAAGGTTTCTTCGAGGATCGGCTTTAGGTCTGGGTGAATGTAGTGCGGTGTGGCAAACCCCTGCCGGCCATCGAGGTATGGGGCAATCATGTTGCCCTTCATGGGCCCTGGGCGAAACAGCGAGATCTGAATCGTCAGGTCGTTGAACTCGGTCGGCTGGTGTTTGCCGGTCAGTTCGCGCTGACCTGGGCTCTCGATCTGAAAGATGCCGAGGGTGTTCGTGGTGCGAATTAGCTCGAAGGTAGGTTCGTCGTCTTTGGGAATGCGGTCGAGGTCGAGCGCCTTGCCGTGCACACGCTCGATCTCGGCGACGGCATAGGCCATGCTGCTCTGCATGCGCACGCCGAGCACATCCAGCTTGAGAAACCCCATCGGATCCATGTCGTCTTTGTCGAACTGACTCATTGGCAATCCGACCCCGCTTGGTTCGACGGGGGTCAACGAAAGCAGTGACGAATCGCCAAGAATCACGCCGCAGGGATGCATCGAAATGTGCCGCGGCAGCCTGTCGAGTCGCTCGGTGATGTCGACCAGCAGGTTCATGCGTCGATCGCGCTCGACCTCTTCGGCAAAGCGCGCGAGCTCTGGCTTTGATTCGAGTGCGCCTCTAAAGCTGCTTGCGCTGAACCGCCACATGTTCTTGGCGATGTCGTCAATCTGGTCGTCGTCGAGGCCGAGGGCAAGCCCAGAGTCGCGCATGGCTCCGCGGCCGCGATACGTGCTCTGCATCGACAGGAGCGTTACTCGGTTGGGGCCATACCTTTTGAAGATCGAGCGATAGATGTCGTGTCGGCGTGCCGATTCGACGTCGATGTCGATATCGGGCAGGCTGCTGCGTTCGGTGCTCAGAAAACGTTCGAACAACAGGTCGTGTTCGATCGGGTCGACCCCGCTGATGCCGAGCAGATAGTTGACCAGCGAGCCGGCACCAGAACCGCGGGCCGCGATGCGGATGCGCATGTCGCGAATCATTTGGGCCACGTCGGCGACCGTCAAAAAGTATGTGGCGAAGCCGAGCTTGTTGATGGTGATTAGCTCTTGCCCGAGGCGATGCTGAACCCTGGCCAGGCGTTCGCCCGAGATTGCGCCGTAGCGCCACTCGACGCCGGCCTGCGCCTTCTGCCACAGCACCTCGAACGGATTGCCCTCGATGCCCAATGATGCCTTTTCGGGGGTCTTTGGTTTGCCCCAGCCGCAATCGTTGACCGGGTCGAGCCGGCAGCGGTCGGCCAGCCGTTCGGTGGTTTCGAGCAGGCGACGCGCGCGTTCGGCGTCGTCGCAGATCTCGAAGGCAAGATTTTGCATTGCGTTCGGTGGTTTCAACCAGGCCTGGGCATTGGGTTGTGGTTCGAACATGCCCAACGGTTCAAGAAATCGGGCGGCATCGAGCACGTCGGCGGTGAGTGCGTCGTCTGGGGTTAGGTAACGCACGGCATTGGTTAGCACGGTGGCAACGCCGAGTTCGTCGGCCAGCTGCAACATTCGACGCGCGTGCAGAGTGGAGCGTTCGGTGCCCGGTTTGGTCAGATGGCTGACCAGTTCGATGGCAAAGGTGCCTGGCTTGGCGAACATGGCTTTCCAGCCGTTTAGTGCCGCCTCGGCCATGCCGCGATCGCCTGCGGTAACGGCTGCGCCAAGGTCGCTGTCGCTGCCAAGCAGCACCGTGCAGCCGCCATCGGCCAGCAATTCGCTGAGTTCGCTGGCCCTGATGGCAACCGGGTTTTCGCGCTTATTGCTGACCCCGCGGGCGTTGCCGCGCCGGGCCTGCGCCGCAGACACGATTGCACACAGTCGTTGCCAACCAAAACCAGCTGCCACGCGCGAATCTTGGGCGCTGCCGTGCGCCAAAACCACGACTCGACCGCGCTCGCTGAAGCTGGTTCGGCTAGACAACGAGACGTGTTCGTCGATCACGACCAACTCGACCCCGACAATCGGAACGATGCCGAGTTTCAGGCAGGCACCGATGTGCTTGACGGCGCCATAGAGCCCGTCGCGATCGGTGACGGCGAGTGCGTTCGAGCCATGCGCAACCGCGGCCTCGGCAAGCAGCTCTGGGCGGGTTACGCCAAAGTGCCCCGAGTATGCGGATGCGACATGAAGGTGAACGAAGCCGGTCATGCGGGTTATTGCCAGACGTGCACCAGCCGCCAGACGTTGTCGTCTGCGCTGTGAATCAACTCGAACTGCCCACCAGAAGACTCGCTGGCGGCCTGCGGGTCGACGTTCTTGGCCTGCAAGCGCCACATCTCGACCTCGACAACGCCCGCGCCAATGCCGCGATGCACACGCGATGCCTCGACCCACCACTCCCGCCGCGCAAACCAGCGCACGGGTCGCGACTTCACTAGATAGGCGATGCCGCGCCAATTGAAGCCAATCGGTTCGCCGCCCTGATTGGTTGCAACGAATACTGCCTCATCGACTCTCATTTCTAGCCCCAAATTTGCCGGGGCAGAGGCGCCATTTGCCGCTGCCCTAAAGACCAAACCCTAAACGTCTAGTAAAGGGTTATCCAAACGTTTGTTCGAACACTAGAAGTGTATGAATGGGGTCCGACATTTCAAGTCGAGAAATCTGAAAGGGTCGCCTAGAGCGGCAGAATCAGGCTCGAGCTATTGTTGCGAACCTGGCCAACCTCGGGGCCGACGCGATAGAACTCGGCCTCGGCGGCAACCACATCCGATTCGGCGGCAACCGCATCGAGCAGGTCTTGATCGCCCTCGATGTGTGGGTCAATCCAGGCCTCTAGCGAATCGGGGGTCAACAACACCGGATTGCGGTCGTGAATGTGTGCCAACTCGCGCGCCGAATCTTTGGTGAGGGTCGTTGCCGACAGCAGCCAGCGAGCGGGATCGTTTTCGACCTTTGACGGATCGCGCCACCACTCATACAGCCCGGCCAACGCAAACATGCCGTCGTCGCCGGCGCTGATGTAGAACGGCTGCTTGTTGCCGTCGGCGTCGACGTGCCACTCGTAATAACCCGATGCCGGAATCACGCAGCGGCGCCTAACGACCGAATCCTTGAACGATGGCTTCTCGAGGATGGTCTCGATGCGACCATTGACCAGGGGAGCACCCGAGGCCGGGCCGTCCTTGCTCCAGCGCGGCACCAAACCCCAACGAGCAGCGTGAATCTCGCGGTGAAGTTCGCCAAGCGGCGAGCCGTCTTCGGCCTTTTCGAACGCGCGATCGACGATGATGCTGATCGGCTGGGTTGGGGCAACGTTGTATGAAATGCCTGGTTGTTCGCCGATGATCTCGTCGGCCTCGAACATGGTCAGAATCTCGCCAACGGTCTTGGCCACCACGAAACGACCGCACATCAGAGTTCGTCCTGGGCTGGAATCGCGGCCGGCAGTTCGGGGCTGTCTTCGCTCGTGCTGTCGACCGGCGGAACGGCCTCCTGTGCCTCGGCAATCATGGCGGCCGCCTTGGCCTCGAGGCGCTGCTTGGCAAAGTGCGCGACGATAACGAAAGCGATGATGATCGCCACAAACACGAGGCCCGCCCACTTGAGTTGGCCCGCCAATTGGTCGTATGCGCTGTGCGCCAGCGCGCCGACACCGACATAGGCCGAGGCCCAGACGGCACACGCGCCGAGGGTCCAGGTGATGAATCGGCGGTATGACATGCGCGACATGCCGGCGGTCACCGGCACCAGCGAGTGCAGCACAGGCAGAAAACGCGAAATCGCGACGGCCATGCCGCCACGGGTGTCGATGAACGTGTCGGCCATCTTCCAGTTCGATTCGCCGATGCGTTGCCCGAGTCGACTGGCGCGGATGCGTTCGCCGAACAGTCGCCCGAGCAAAAAGCCGAGACTCTCGCCGATGAGCGAGCCGATTAGCACAAAGCCGAGCAAAAGCAGAAAACCGAGCACGTCGCCGGTTTGTACGCCGGTGGATGCCACTAGCACCACGGTGTCGCCAGGCACGATCAGGCCAACGAACAGGCTGGTTTCGCACATGATCGCGAAGCCAGCGAGCACAGCTCGCAGCAGCGGGTCAACGCTCTGAACGGTGTTCAGTAGCCAATCGAGCAATGCATTCACGCGTCAATACTCGCACGGGGCGGCGACAGCGTGGCGACAGCGCGACGGAAGGCGCATCCTGACACCGGCTGGTAACGAACGGATAACGAAATGTTTGGAAAAAACTTCTAAACTAAGGTCAGCCTTACTAGAAATAGCGAGGTCGTTAGGATACAAATGATTTTTGGAGGGGCTGGAGAACCCCTCCGGAATAGAGGATCGACATGCACAGCACAACCGCAGTGCTCATGGCCGACCACGCCGCGCTCGATTTAGCGCGCTGGCAGTTCGGCCTCACCACCGTTTACCACTTTCTGTTTGTTCCGCTGACCATCGGCATGGTGCTGCTGGTCGCGTTGATGCAAACCGCTTGGGTTCGCACCGGCGAAGACAAGTTCCTGAAGATGACCAAGCTCTTTGGCAAGATCTTCCTAATCAACTTCGCGATGGGTGTTGTCACCGGCATCGTGCAGGAATTCCAGTTCGGCATGAACTGGTCTGACTATTCGCGTTTCGTCGGCGACATCTTTGGTGCGCCGCTCGCGATGGAAGGCCTGCTCGCATTCTTCTTTGAGGCAACCTTTATCGGCCTCTGGATCTTTGGCTGGAACCGCCTTCCAAAAAAGGTTCACCTGGCAACCATCTGGATGACCGTGCTCGGCGTCTGGCTCTCGGCATATTTCATCCTTGCTGCTAACTCGTTCATGCAAAACCCGGTCGGCTTCACCATGAATGACGCCAAGCACCGCGCCGAACTCACCGACATCGGCGCCGTGTTGACCAACATCGTTGCGCTGAACCAGTTTCCGCACACCGTCACGGCCTCGATCATGTTTGCCGGCGCAGTGATGACCGCGGTCGCCGCATATCACCTCAAGCGCAACCAGCACGTGGCCAGCATGATGCCTTCGCTGCGCTTTGGTCTGTGGACCACCCTGATTGGTGGCGCGGGCACCGTGCTTTCGGGCGACGGACTCGGTCTTGCCATGGTCAAGACCCAGCCAATGAAGATGGCCGCCGCTGAGGCGCTCTACAACACCACCAAGAACGCATCGTTCTCGATCTTCACTTGGGGCACCCCAGACGGCAAGAGCGAGCTGTTCTCAATCCGTATTCCTAACCTGCTGTCGTTCCTTTCGACGCACACCTGGGACGGCCAGGTTGAGGGTCTTCGCGACCTCAACGCGCAATACATTGCGCAGTATGGCGCCGCCACCGGCGTGACCGACTTCATGCCGACCCTGTGGATCACCTACTGGGCATTCCGCTGGATGATCGGTCTCGGCGTGGTAGTCGCCATCGTCGCGGTAGTCGGCCTGTGGCTCACCCGCAAGGGCAACATCAACCTGCCTAAGTGGACTTGGAACGTGGCAATCTGGAGCGCTCCGCTGCCAGTCTTGGCAATCTCGATCGGCTGGATGTTCACCGAGATGGGTCGTCAGCCATGGTTGGTATTCAGGCTGATGCCTACCGCCGCCGGTGTCTCGCCGGGAGTAGGCGTGTTCGAGGTGCTCACCTCGCTAATCGCCTTCACCGCAATCTATGCGATTCTCGCCGTCGTTGAGTTCAAGCTGCTGCTGGCCGCCGTAAAGGCCGGTCCGGTTGACGAAGACGCTCACGACGCCAAGAGCGAACTACTACCGGTCGCGTACTAAGAAGCTAAGGGATAACTCAAATGCAACTCAACGAACTCTGGTTCCTTATCGTCGGCTTCTTGTTCATCGGTTACTTTGTGCTCGATGGCTTCGACTTCGGCGTTGGCATGTCACTGCCATTCCTCGGCAAGGACGACATCGATCGTCGCGTGCTGATCAACACCATCGGCCCCGTATGGGACCTCAACGAGACCTGGGTGATCGTGGCTGGCGCAAGCCTGTTCGCGGCGTTCCCAGAGTGGTACGCAACGCTGTTCAGCGGCTTCTACCTGCCGCTGCTGATCATTTTGTTGGCCCTGATTGCACGAGGCGTTGCCTTCGAATACCGCGGCAAGGGTCACACCATCGGCGCTAACGAAAAGCGCTGGAAGTCGGCCTTCGACTGGATGATCGTGATCGGTTCGGCTGTTCCTGCGCTGCTGTGGGGTGTCGCGTTCGCGAACATCGTGCAGGGCGTGCCACTCGAGAAGGTTGGCGCAAGCACCGTGTTCACGGGCAACCTGTTCACCCTGCTGAACCCATACGGTCTGCTCGGTGGTCTGGTGACCCTGACCCTGTTCTGGACTCACGGCCTGGTGTTCATCACGTTGAAGACCGATGGCGAAATCAAGGAACGTGCCCGCAAGCTCGCCACCAAGGTCGGCCTGGTCACCACCGTTCTGGCCGCCACGTTCCTGGTCTGGACGCTGTTCACCCACCTATCGGCACCGCTGTTTGTGCTCGAGCTAGGCCTCACCGCCGTGGCCGCACTCAGCCTGATTGCCGCCCTGTGGATGAACTTCAAGGCCCGCGAGGGCGCAGCGTTCACCCTGCTGGTGGTCACCATCATCACCGCGGTCGGTGCGCTGTTTGCCGGCCTGTTCCCTTATGTGCTGCCATCGACGGCAGACACCGCCGCTAGCCTCACGGTCGACAATGCTCGGTCGAGCGACTACACCCTGGGTGTAATGACCTGGGTTGCGGCAATCATGCTCCCACTGGTTCTGGCCTATCAGACCTGGACCTACTGGGTGTTCCGCAAGCGCGTCAGTCGAAAGTCGATCCCGGCCAACGCGCACTAGCAAGTCGGGTAGGTTTCTTCTGTGAAACCGCTAGACCCCCGATTGCTTAGCGAAGCAAGGGCGGCCCGCTGGTTTATTGCCGGCGTGGTCGCCCTTGCCACGCTCGGGGCAGGCGCAACCTTGGTGATTGCCTGGCAGCTCACCAGATTCATCACATCGATCTTTGTTTCGGGGCAGTCGCCCGCCTCTGTCGCCGACGCGCTGGCATGGGTTGCGCTCGCCGGAATCGTCAAGGGTGGTGCGCTGTGGCTGCAAGAGCTGTTTGCGGTTCGCGCGGCTAGCTCTGCTCGAGCCGAATTGCGCGGCAAATACCTTAGGGCGATTGCGCGCTCAACCGCGACTGGGGTTGCAGGCTCGACAGAACACGCGAGCGAATCCACCGGTGCGCGTCAAACGCTGGTGACGCGCGGCCTCGAGGCGCTCGACGCATACTTTGCGAAGTATCTGCCGCAACTGGTTTTGACCGCCCTGGTTACCCCGACCTTTGCATTCGTGATTTGGCAGACCGACTGGCTATCTGGCGTGATTCTGTTGGCTACTCTGCCGCTTATCCCGTTGTTCATGGTCATGATTGGCTGGGCGACGCGTTCGGTGCAACAGCGCCAATTGGATGCGCTAACTCGCCTTAGCCAGCACTTTCTGGAGGTGTTGCGGGGGCTGACCACGCTCAAGATTTTTAGGCGCGAACGGGCCCAGCTCGCGACACTCGAGGCGGTTGGTGAGCAGTATCGCAAGCGCACCATGCGAGTCTTGGCTGTCTCGTTCTTGAGCGGTTTTGCCCTCGAATTGGCCGCATCGTTGTCGGTTGCCCTCATGGCGGTATCGATCGGCTTTCGCCTGATGAACGGCTCGATGGCGCTTTCGGCTGGGCTGTTCGTGCTGCTGCTAGCGCCCGAAACCTACCTGCCGCTGCGCATGGTCGGCGCAAACTTTCACGCGGCGGCCGAGGGAGTGCTCGCGAGCGAGCAGGTGCTCGACGCAATCGACGCGGCAAAGACTGACGGGCCACAGCCCGTGGTCGCTGCTGCTGACATAGCCGAACTGGCCGCCCCCGGCCAAGTGACCGTGCTGGTCGGGCGAAGCGGAGTGGGCAAAACGACTCGACTCGAACAACTGCGAGCCG
>JBEEJX010000066.1:0-4770 GCA_041168965.1 Actinomycetota bacterium | reverse complement strand
GATTCGTCACGTCGGCCCGGTTGCAGCACGCGCCTTGGCCAGCCACTTCGGTTCGCTTAGCGCCATTTTTGCCGCTACCGATGCCGAGCTATCGCATGTTGACGGGGTCGGTGCAACCCTGGCTGGCAGCATCAAGGAGTGGATCGCGGTTGACTGGCACCGCGAAATCATCGAACGCTGGGGCGCGAGCGGCGGTTTGCTTGAAACCCCTGGTCATGCGGGGCCAGGCGCAGCGGCCGAGGGTGCCGGTGGCCGGTTTGCTGGCCTGTCGATTGTCGCGACAGGCAGCCTCAAGTTGTTCACGCGCGATGCCATTGAAGAGGCCATCATTTCGAACGGTGGCAAGGCCGCCTCGAGTGTTTCAAAGAAGACCGCCTTCGTCGTGGCTGGCGAAAACGCCGGTTCGAAGCTGGCAAAGGCCGAAGAGCTCGGCATCGAGGTTATCGACGAGGATGAGTTCGTTCGTCGCCTCAACGCCTAACGGCGCGCCTGCCTCACGAAACACGCCCGAAACGCGCGGCGGGTAGACTTCTAGGTAATCCGAACTCCATCGTTTTGAGAGAGATTCATGTCTGAAATCACCCCCGACCTCGTGCGCCACCTCGCTGGCCTCGCACGCATCCTGGTCACCGACGAAGAGGTCGACAAGTTCGCCTCGCAGCTGTCGCTGATCGTCGACTCGGTTGCCACTGTTTCGAAGGCCGTTGAAGGCGATGTGCCTGCGACCAGCCACCCGATTCCTATGGCCAACGTCTTCCGTGAAGACGTCATCGAGCCATCGCTGACTCAGGCCCAGGCCCTGAGCGGAGCTTCTGACAGCGCCGACGGCCGCTTCCGTGTGCACGCAATCTTGGATGAGGACTAAACCCATGACTGATTTGACTCGCAAGAGCGCATCCGAGCTCGTCGACCTGCTCGCTAGCAAGCAGGTTTCTTCGGTTGAGGTGACCCAGGCGCACATCGACCGCACCAACGCAGTCGACGGCGCAGTGCACTCATACCTGCATGTTTCGCCTGAATCGGCGCTGGCCACCGCTGCCGAGATTGACCGCAAGCGCGCTGCCGGTGAGGCACTGCACCCGCTGGCCGGTCTGCCCATCGCCGTCAAAGACAACCTGACCACGACCGACGCACCAACCACATCGGGTTCAAAGATTCTCGAGGGTTGGATTCCGCAGTACGACGCGACCGTTGTCGCCAAGCTGCGCGCCGCCGGCATGCCGATCCTTGGCAAGACCAACCTCGACGAGTTCGCGATGGGCTCATCGACCGAGTTCTCGGCGTTCGGCCCAAGCCGCAACCCATGGGATCTCGACCGAATCCCTGGCGGTTCGGGCGGTGGCTCGAGCTCGGTGGTCGCCTCGTTCCAGGCCCCAATCGCAATCGGTTCAGACACCGGTGGCTCGATCCGTTTTCCGGCTGCCGTCACCGGCACCGTCGGCACCAAGCCAACCTATGGCGCAGTCTCGCGTTACGGCCTGATCGCTCTGGCGAGCTCGCTCGACCAAATTGGCCCAGTTAGCCGAAACGTGCTCGACGCGGCGCTGCTGCAAGACGTAATCGCCGGCTACGACAAGCACGACAGCACCTCGCTGCCAGAGTCGCTCGGTTCGATGGTCGAAGCCGCCAAGAAGCTCGACGTCAAGGGCATGCGCATCGGTGTAATCAAGGAGCTGACCGGCGCGGGCTTCCAGCCTGGCGTTCAGGCGCGGTTCAACGAGTCGCTCGCGCTGCTTCAGGCCGCCGGCGCCGAGATCGTCGAGGTTTCGTGCCCAAGCTTCGAGTATGCGATTGCCGCCTACTACCTGATTCTGCCTGCCGAGGCCTCGTCGAACCTCGCAAAGTTCGACTCGGTTCGCTTCGGTCTGCGCGTTACCCCTGAGGGCAACCCGACCATCGAGCGCGTCATGGCCGCGACCCGCGAGGCCGGCTTTGGTCCTGAGGTCAAGCGCCGCATCATCCTGGGCACCTACGCCCTGTCGAGCGGCGCATACGACAACTACTACGGTGCCGCGCAGAAGGTTCGCACCCTGATTCAGCGCGACTTCGACGCAGCCTTCGCCAAGGCCGACGTGCTGGTTTCGCCAACCGCGCCGACCACCGCGTTCAAGCTGGGCGAGAAGCTCGAAGACCCGCTGGCCATGTATCTCAACGACATCGCGACGATTCCTGCGAACCTCGCCGGAATCCCAGGCATGTCGATTCCGAACGGCCTGGCCGAAGAAGACGGTCTGCCGGTTGGAATCCAGCTGTTGGCTCCGGCCCGCGAGGACGCCCGCCTGTATCAGGTTGGTGCCGCCCTCGAGAAGATGCACGAAGAAGTCTGGGGCAAGCGAATGATTGATTTCGCTCCCGAGCTGGAGGTCAAGTAATCATGGCTAAAGAAGAGCTAATGAACTATGAGCAGGCGCTCGCACAGTTCGAGGTCGTAATCGGCCTCGAGGTGCACGTCGAGCTCAACACCAACACCAAGATGTTCTGCGGTTGCAAGAACGAGTTCGGCAACGAGCCAAACACCAACGTGTGCCCGATCTGCATCGGTCTGCCTGGTTCGCTTCCGGCCGTCAACAAGCGCGCCATCGAGTCGAGCATCCGCATCGGTTTGGCCCTCGGCTGCGAGATCGCGCCAACCGGTCGCTTCTCGCGCAAGCAGTATTTCTATCCTGACCTTGCCAAGAATTTTCAGACCTCGCAGTACGACGAGCCGATCGCGTTCGAGGGTGCACTCGAGGTCGAGGTGCCTTCGGGCAACAAGTTCAACGTGCTCATCGAGCGCGCTCACATGGAAGAAGACGCGGGCAAGCTGACTCACGTCGGTGGCTCAACCGGTCGCATCCAAGGCGCCGAGTACTCGCTGGTCGACTACAACCGCGCTGGTGTTCCGCTGGTCGAGATCGTCACCAAGCCGGTCTTCGGCGCTGGCGCCGAGGCACCTGAGCTGGCTGCCGCATACGTTCGTTCGATTCGCGACATCGTGCGCGCGCTGGATGTGTCTGACGCCCGCATGGAGCGCGGAAACGTTCGTTGCGACGCCAACGTTTCGCTGCGTCTGCACGGCGCCGAGAAGCTGGGAACTCGCACCGAGACCAAGAACGTCAACTCGCTGCGTTCGATCGAGCGCGCCGTTCGCTACGAGATCCAGCGTCAGGCTGCGATCCTGGCCAAGGGCGGTTCGATCCTTCAGGAGACCCGCCACTGGCACGAAGACCGCGGCATCACCAGCTCGGGTCGCCCAAAGTCAGACGCCGACGACTACCGCTACTTTCCAGAGCCAGACCTGGTTCCGGTTCAGCCTTCGCGCGAGTGGATCGAAGAGCTGCGTGCCACGCTGCCTGAGAACCCTGCCGAGCGCCGCAAGCGCTTGGCAGCCGACTGGGGCTTTAGCGAGCTCGAGTTCCGCGACGTCGTCAACGCCGGTCTGCTCGACCAGATCGAAGAGACCGTTGCCGCCGGTGCCAAGCCGCAGGCCGCCCGCAAGTGGTGGGGTGGCGAGCTCAGTCGCATCGCAAACGACGAAAGCAAGGATGTCGCCGAGCTGGCAATCACGCCTGCGCAGGTCGCCGAGCTCGCCGGGCTTATCGACGCCGGCAAGATCAACGACCGACTCGCTCGCGAGGTTCTAGGTTTCGTGCTGGCCGGCGAGGGTTCGCCTGCCGAGATCGTTGCCGCTCGTGGCCTCGAGGTCGTCTCTGACGACGGCGCCCTGATCGCAGCAATCGATGCCGCACTGGCTGGTCAGCCAGATGTGCTCGACGCTATTCGCGAGGGCCGCATGCAGGCCGCCGGTGCCGTAATCGGTGCCGTCATGAAGGCTATGAAGGGCTCGGCCGATGCGGCTCGCGTGCGCGAACTGCTGATCGCCAAGGCCAACGCCTAAACAGGTTCAAATAGCGAAAACCCCGGGCCGGTTGGCTCGGGGTTTTCGTTTAGGGGGAGATTTAGAGATGCCGTTCCCACTTGGTTCTTCAAAACCAAAGTGTTTTCCGCGGTCTCAAAAGAAAAAGACCCGGATTAACCGGGTCTTTTTCTTTTTCGGGTGAGTAACGGGACTTGAACCCGCGACCCCCTGGACCACAACCAGGTGCTCTACCAGCTGAGCTATACCCACCATGTGTTGTTCAAGAACAACAACCGCAAAAGTCTATCAGTTGCTGGCCTTCAGCGCATCCGCGGCAGCACGCGCCTGGTCGCTGGTTGGGCCCGGCTGCTCAACGAAAACGGTCTTGCGGTAATAGCGCAGCTCTTCGATCGACTCGAGAATGTCGGCCAGCGCACGATGGTCGCCGGTTTTCTTTGGCAGGTTGAAATAGACCCGCGGGAACCAGCGGCGCGAGAGCTCTTTGATCGACGAAACATCGATGTTTCGGTAGTGCAGATGCTGGTCGAGCGCCGGCATGTAGCGGTTGATGAACATGCGGTCGGTGCCGATCGAGTTGCCGGCAAGGGGAGCCGTGCGGGCATCGGGCACGAAGCGCTGCACATACTCAAGAATCTGGCGCTCGGCCTCGGCAAGGTCGAGCCCAGAGTCGAACTCGTTGATCAGGCCCGACTTGGTGTGCATGTCGCGCACGAATTCGCCCATGTTTGCCAATCCGGCCTCGGATGGCTTGATGACCAGGTCGAGCCCGGCATCGACGACCTCGAGTTCGCTGTTTGTGATTACCACGGCAACCTCAACAAGGCAGTCGACCTCAACGTTTAGGCCGGTCATTTCGCAGTCAATCCAGACCAAGTGCTCTGAAATTTCGATCATTCCTAAAAACTAAGGGA
>JBEEJX010000065.1:0-8606 GCA_041168965.1 Actinomycetota bacterium | reverse complement strand
CTGCTCGAGCAGCAGTGCCGCCGGGGCGATGAACATGCCGGCGTTCCAGAGGTAATCGCCCGACTCGACATACTTTCGTGCCTTCGCGATGTTGGGCTTCTCGACGAATCGGTCGACCTCGCGTGCGTTCGGGGCATCGCCCAGCGCGAGGTTTGCGCCGGCCTTGATGTAGCCGAAACCTACCGATGGCTCGGTTGGCTCGATGCCGATCAGGGCGATCTTGCCCGAAGCCGCAACGTTCACTGCCTCGCGAACGGTGTCGCGAAACTGCTCGTCTTCGGCAATGACGTGGTCGGCGGCAAACGAACCGACAATCACATCGGGTTCGCGCTTCATAAGGATTGCCGCGGCGAGCGCGATGGCCGCCGTCGAGTCTTTAGGGCTGAGCTCAAGCACCAGGTTGTCGGTCGAGAGGTCTTCGATCTGCTCTAGCACTGCGGCCTTGTGCACCTTGCCGGTGACAACCAAGATGCGATCGCGGCCGGCCAGCGGCGTGAGTCGATCCCAGGTGTCTTGCAGCAGGGTCTGGCCAGAGCCGGTCAGGTCGTGCAAAAACTTTGGCGCCGAGGCTCGCGAAAGCGGCCAGAGTCGGCTGCCGATGCCGCCCGCAGGAATGATGCTGTGGAACCGAGCCATTGGCTCACGCTGGGTGCTCATAATGCTAAAAACCCTAGTCGAACGTGGCTCTTTTGCGACAGGACTGCCGCTGCCACAGGCGTAGACTATTAGGCGATTTGTGCTTCAGAGACGAACGCTTCACGAGGAGGAATTCGTGCCAACAAAACCAGCCGGCACTCTTTACCGAGGCAAAGTAGGAATGTGGTCGTGGGTACTCCACCGCATTACCGGCGTTGCAATCTTTTTCTTTTTGCTCGTGCACGTGCTCGACACGTCGCTCGTGCGCTTGAGCCCCGAGGCATACAACGCGGTCATTGAGACCTACAAGACCCCAATCATCGGCCTTGCCGAGACCGGTCTTGTCGCAGCGATTCTGTATCACGCACTAAACGGTGTGCGGGTAATCCTGATCGACTTCTGGCGCAAGGGCGCCAAGTACCAGCACAAGATGTGGTGGGTCGTGCTCATCCTTTGTGTTGCCCTGTTCGTTCCGTTTGCCGTGCGTCACCTCTCGCACGTGTTCCACATCGGTTAGTCGAAGGAAGCAAATAAATGTCTGTTGTTATTGAGACTCCACGCAGCCCTCGCAGCCGCCGCGGCGCCAACTGGGAGAAATACGGCTGGATGTACATGCGCGCATCGGGCGCCCTGCTCGTTGTGCTGATCTTCGGTCACCTGATCTCGAACCTTGTCGTTGGCAAGGGCATCACCGGAATCGACTTTGCATTCGTGGCCGGCAAGTGGGCCGACGCTAAGGCCCAGTGGGTCGACGAGACCATGCTCGTGCTGGCTCTGATTCACGGAACCAACGGCATGCGCACCATCGTCAACGACTACGTCGAGCGCCAGGGCCTGCGCAAGGGCCTCAACTGGTCGCTCTGGGCGGTCTGTGGCGCGCTCATCGTGCTCGGCACCCTCACCATCTTCTTGTTCGACCCATGTGTCGACCCGAACGCCGTCAACTACCTGCCAGAGATCTGCCACGCCTAGTCGGCCCGGCATACAAAAAGGAATCACCAAGTGAGCACTGAATCACCAAAGGTTCACCACTACGAGTACGACGTCGTGATCGTTGGCGCCGGCGGCGCCGGCATGCGCGCCGCAATCGAGGCTGGCCCACACGCCAAGACCGCGGTTATCTCGAAGTTGTTCCCAACCCGTTCGCACACCGGTGCGGCTCAGGGCGGCATGGCTGCGGCACTGGCCAACGTCGAAGAAGACAGCTGGGAGTGGCACACCTTCGACACCGTCAAGGGTGGCGACTACCTAGTTGACCAGGATGCGGCCGAAATCCTGGCCAAGGAATCGGTTCAGGCCGTTATCGACCTCGAGAACATGGGCCTGCCGTTCAACCGCACCCCAGAGGGCAAGATCGACCAGCGTCGTTTCGGTGGTCACACTCGCGACCACGGCAAGGCCCCGGTTCGCCGCGCCTGCTACGCCGCAGACCGCACCGGTCACATGATTCTGCAGACCTTGTACCAGAACTGCGTAAAGCTCGGCATCGAGTTCTACAACGAGTTCTATGTGCTCGACCTCGTCATGACCAAGGTCGATGGCGTTGAGCGCCCATCGGCAGTTGTGGCATACGAGCTCGCAACCGGCGACCTGCATGTCTTTGCTGGCAAGTCGATCATTTTTGCGACCGGTGGTTTCGGCAAGATCTTCAAGACCACCTCGAACGCCCACACCCTCACCGGCGACGGCGTTGGCATCATCTATCGCAAGGGTCTTCCGCTCGAAGACATGGAGTTCTACCAGTTCCACCCGACCGGCCTCGCCGGCCTCGGCATCCTGCTTTCTGAGGCTGCCCGTGGCGAAGGTGGCATCCTGCGCAACTCGTCGGGCGAGCGCTTCATGGAGCGTTACGCGCCAACCATCAAAGACTTGGCGCCGCGCGACATGGTTGCTCGTGCAATGGCAAACGAGGTTCGCGAGGGTCGCGGTGCCGGCCCACACAAGGACTACGTTCTGCTCGACCTGACCCACCTGCCACCAGAGGTCATCGACGCAAAGCTGCCTGACATCACCGAGTTCGCTCGCACCTACCTTGGCGTCGAGCCATACACCGAGCCTGTTCCGGTGTTCCCTACCGCGCACTATGCGATGGGTGGAATCCCGACCAACGTTCAGGCCGAGGTTCTTAGCGACAACAAGACCGTCGTTCCTGGTCTGTATGCCGCGGGCGAATGTGCTTGTGTTTCGGTGCACGGTGCAAACCGCCTTGGCACCAACTCGCTGCTCGACATCAACGTGTTCGGTCGTCGCGCCGGCATCGCTGCGGTTGAGTATGCGAAGACCGCCAAGCACGTTCCTGTGCCAGCAAACGCCACCGACGAGGTCGAGGCGCTGCTGAACAAGGTTCGCAATTCGAAGGGCAAAGAGAAGGTGGCCGTGCTTCGCAAGGAGCTACAGGACACCATGGACAAAAACGCCCAGGTCTATCGCACCGAAGAGTCGCTAAACGAGGCACTGGCCAAGATTGCCGAACTGCGCGAGCGCTACGAGCACATCTCGGTTCAAGACAAGGGTCAGCGTTTCAACACCGACCTGCTCGAGGCAGTAGAGCTCGGCTTCTTGCTTGACCTCGCCGAGGTGCTGGCATACACCGCTCTCGAGCGTCGCGAAAGCCGCGGCGGCCACTTCCGTGAGGACTTCCCTGAGCGCAACGACAAGAAGTTCATGTTGCACTCGATGGCCTACAAGACCGACAAGGTCGCGAAGAAGCCTGGCGACAACATCAAGATCGACTGGAAGCCAGTCACCGTCACCAACTACCAGCCGATGGAGCGTAAGTACTAATGGCTACCGCAACTCAGACTCAAGAGATGGGCGCCGTCCAGGCGTTCACCGTGACGCTGTTCGTGCGCCGATACAACCCTGAAGACGGCCAGGAGGCTCGTTGGCAGGACTTCGACGTAGAGGTTCACTCGACCGACCGCATCCTTGACGCACTGCACAAGATCAAGTGGGAGATCGACGGTTCGTTGACCTTCCGTCGTTCGTGCGCCCACGGTGTTTGTGGTTCGGATGCCATGCGCATCAACGGTCGCAACCGTCTTGCCTGCAAGACACTGATCAAAGACCTCGACATCACCCAGCCGATCTATGTTGAGCCAATCAAGGGCCTCAATGTCGAGAAGGACTTGGTCGTCGACATGAACCCGTTCTATCAGGCATACCGCGACATCAAGCCGTTCTTGATCGCTGGCGACAACCCGACCAAGGAGCGCCTGCAGAGCGCCGAGGAGCGCGAGCGCTTCGACGACACCACCAAGTGCATCCTTTGTGCCGCCTGCACCACCTCGTGCCCAGTGTTCTGGACCGACGGTCAGTATTTCGGCCCTGCCGCAATCGTGAACGCACACCGCTTCATCTTTGACTCGCGCGATGACGCTGCCGATGTTCGCATCGACATCCTCAACGACAAAGAGGGCGTATGGCGTTGCCGCACCACGTTCAACTGCACCGAGGCTTGCCCTCGTGGCATTCAGGTGACGAAGGCGATTGCGGAGGTGAAACAAGCTATTCTTCGCGGAAAGCCATAGGCTTTCGCGAAGCGCTTGTTTCACCGGAGACCGGCTTGAGCTCGCAGGTTATGCGAGCGAAAACGGAGGAAAGCAACCTCAGCAAATCTGATTCAAAAGAAACCGCCTTCGGGCGGTTTCTTGTTTAAGGGGTTGCGCTTTTCACTTGACAGGCAAAAGCAAGCCCGACCTAAACTGACAGTGAAGCCTCTGTGAGCCTTCACCGGGTTGGCTGAAAATCCGGTCAGCCGTGCACGCGAATCGCCTTTGCGGCCCAAAACTGAGCGTTTGCTAACAGTTCTTGGTTTGGGTCCTAGCTGAGTTCGCTGGTTGGCTAGCCTGACCTAATGATCGACAACAACACGGGCTGCGGCAACTGCAGCAACCACTCACATGCAGAACCAGAACCAGCAAAGCGCGCCGACCTGAGCCGACGCAAGGCACTCGCGGTGCTTGGTGCCGTGTTTGGCACAATCGGCCTAACCGGCGCCGGCGAGGCCGCGCAGGCCGCCGCAAAGACATACGTTGCCTGCAAGACCAGCCAGGTGCCGGTCAAGGGCGCATACATGGCCAAGGTGGCCGGCCGCTCGGTTTTGATCACCCAGCCAAAGAAGGGTGTTTTTCGCGCCTTCGACCCAACCTGCACCCATCAGGGTTGCCAGCTGAGCGGCCTGAATGGCACGAACCTGATTTGCACCTGCCACAACGGAATGTTCAACATCGACTCGGGCGCACCTACAGGCGGGCCGGTCAACACCGGGCTGAGCAAGTTCAAGGTTGCTGTCGCCGGCACCAGCGTCAAGATCACGGTCTAAAAGCCAAAGGCGTCGGCCAGCAGCGTCATGCGCAGCTGAGGCAACAGCGCCGGCGATGCCGAAAGACTATCGACACCCATGGCGATGAACTGCTTGGCGCTCGACGGGTCGGCGGCTGCCTCGCCGCACACGCTCACCGGCTTGCCGGCGGCCGTCGCGGCGGTCACGACTCTTTCGACCAACGACATCACTCGCGGATCGCGCACGTCAGAAATCGAAACCGAACCGGCGGCGGTCTGGTGTCGGTCAACACCCAAGACGTAGTTGGTGAGGTCGTTGGTGCCGATGCTGACAAAGTCGACCAGCTCGAGCAGGCGGTTCAACTCGGCCGGCTCGGTGATCTCGGGCACCTCGATCATGGCGCCAACCTTGCTGCCCGCGATTCCCCCATCGGCAGCCGCAACACCAAGACCAACCGAGTGGGCGATTTCAACAAACTGTCGGGCCTCGTCGGCGCTAATCACCATCGGCGCCATGACCCATAATTCGGCCGACGGATACGTGCGCGCGGCCTGAGCCAGCGCGGCCAGTTGGGTCTCGAGAACCGGGCGATTGGCCAGCAGCGTGTGCAAACCGCGGTTGGCGTAGCGGCCAGTACCCGACTCCTTTAAGAACGGCAGCGGCTTGTCAAAATCGAGGTCTAGAACGCGCGCGACCACTCGCTTGCCCTGAAACCGGGCCAGGAGCTTGATGTATTCGAACACTTGAGAATCGAAGCTCGGCGGCTGAAGGCGGCCAAGATAAAGCAGTTCTGTGCGGAACAGGCCCACGCCCTGTGCTCCGGCCTTGATCGCCGCGGCACCCTCAAAACTCGACCCAAGGTTGGCCAGCAACTTGACCGGCAGCTCGGCATTCAACTCGCGCCAATCCTCGGGGGTGGTGTGCCGCGGAATCGAGGCGCGACGATAGTGCTCGACCTCCTCGGCGGTTGGGCTCACAAAGACCTGCCCGCTGGTTGCATCGACCAAAAGCTTGTCGCCCGTGCGAATTACGCCCGCCCCAATCACACCCATGACGGTCGGCAGGTTCGCGGCGCGGGCGATGATCGCCGAGTGCGAAGTTGCAGTGCCCTCGATTGTGATTACGCCCAGAACGCGATCGCGGCTCAGCTTGGCCGCATCGACAGGTGAAAGCGCCTCGGCCACCAAGACAAACGGTTCAGTCGGAAAAACCGGCTCGGCCACACCCTCAATCTCGGCAATCACACGATCGGCGAGCGCGTCGAGGTCGGCTGCTCGTTCGGCAAAGTATCCACCAAGCGCCTGCAACTGCCGCGCGAAGGTTGAAAACGCTCCGCGCACCGCACGCGCCGCCGGCGAGCCTTCCGACATGTGAGCCTTGATTTCGTCGAACAAAAGCGGATCGCGCAAGATCATGGCGAGGGCCTGCAAAACCTCGGCGGCCGTGCTGGTGCCGGTGGCCTCAGACTCGAGCTTGGCGGCAAGCGCATCCAATTTTTCGCGCATGGCCCCCAGGGTCAGGCGGGCCATCGGGGTGGTCAGTTCGCTAACGCTTTGACCAGCGCGAGCCAACACGAAGGCGGCGCCATAGGTGACACCGGTGCCAACACCGGCACCAACCAAGACCCGCTTTGCCATGGCTCAAGTCTAGGCTCGGGCGCCTTTGGCAGGTGAGGCACTTAAACTGGGCGCATGTCTGTGAACGTGGTCTCGATCAATGTCAACGGTGTTCGCGCCGCCTTTAGAAAGGGCATGGCCGACTGGGTAGCCGAGCACCGCCCACAGATCGTGGCACTGCAAGAGGTGCGAGCCGAGACCAAAGATCTGGTTGAGCTATTCGCCACCACCGATGCGGCCTACGGCGACGGCGGCCATTGGCACGTGCTGCACGATGCAGCGACGGCAAAGGGTCGAGCGGGCGTGGCCGTGCTCAGTCGCGTTGCTCCGGTGGCACACCGCACGACACTTGGCCCAGACGATTTCGACAGCGCGGGTCGCTGGCTCGAGGCCGACTTTGTCTTCGACGGCAAGCCACTCACGGTAATCAGCACCTATGTGCACTCGGGCGAGGTCGACACCCCAAAGCAGGTCGAAAAATACAAGTTCCTTGAGGCGATGCAGGCGCGCATGGCCGAGCTAATCGCAACCGGCAACGATGTGGTTTTGGTCGGTGACCTGAACGTGGGGCACACCGAACTCGACATCAAGAACTGGAAGGGCAACCTCAAAAACGCCGGCTTCTTGCCCGAGGAACGCGCCTATTTCGACAACATCATCCACAAGCAGGGCTGGGTCGACGTTGGCCGTGCGGCACACCCAGATGTGCCCGGGCCATACACCTGGTGGTCGTTCCGCGGTCAGGCCTTCGACACCGATGCGGGTTGGCGAATCGACTATCACCTGGCGACCCCTGGCCTTGCGGCCAAGGCGCACAACTATCGCGTGCACCGAGCCGCGTCGTATGACACTCGCTGGACCGACCACTCGCCGGTTAGCGTCGACTACGACCTTTAGGCCCTGCGGCTCGCCTTAAACTTGAGGCATGACTAAGCCAAACCTGCTCTCGGGCATGCAACCATCGGCCGGCTCGCTCCACCTGGGCAACTACCTTGGCGCTTTGGTTCAGTGGGTCAAGATGCAGGACGACTACAACGCGTTCTATTGCGTCGTCGACCTGCACGCCATCACCGTGCCGCAAGACCCTGCGGAGCTTCGTCAAAACACCCGAATCACCGCGGCCCAATACCTTGCCGCTGGCATCGACCCCGAGAAGTCGGCGCTGTTCGTGCAGTCGCACGTGCCTGCGCACGCTCAGCTGGCCTGGGTGCTGAACTGCATCACCGGCTTTGGCGAGGCCGGCCGCATGACTCAGTTCAAAGACAAGACCCAAAAGGGCGGCACCGAGAACGCCTCGGTTGGTCTGTTCACCTATCCCGTGCTGCAGGCAGCCGACATTCTGCTGTACCAGCCAAAGGCAGTGCCGGTCGGCGAAGACCAGCGCCAGCACCTCGAACTGACCCGCGACCTCGCCACCCGATTCAACAGCCGTTTCGGCGAGACCTTTGTGATTCCTGAGGCCACGATCCTCAAAGAAACCGCCAAGATTTACGACCTGCAAAACCCGACCGCAAAGATGTCAAAATCGGGCGACCCAAAGGGTCTGGTCAACATCATGGACGACAGTTCGGTGATCACTAAGAAGATCAAGTCGGCCGTGACCGACGTCGAGGGCGTGATTCGTTTCGATCGCGAAACCAAGCCGGGCGTTTCAAACCTGCTCGGAATCTATTCGGCCGTGACCGGCGAGAGCATTGCGTCGCTCGAGGCACGATTCGAAGGTGCCGGCTATGGCGCGCTGAAGGGCGAACTGGCCGAGGTAGTTTTGGCTCGCATCGAGCCAATCCGCAATCGTGCCGAAGAGCTGCTGAGCGACCCGGCCGAACTCGACCGCCTGCTTGCCAAGGGCGCCGATAAGGCCAACGAACAGGCCGAGAAGACCCTGGCCACCGTCTATGACCGAATCGGATTCATAGCCGCCAAGCGCTAAAGCTGGGCTGGGCGTTCGCTGTGAGCACGCTGCAAAACTTGGCCGCCTCGGCGCACGAGTGCGAGAATGGACCCGCAACAAAGTTCTTCGGGGTCAGTGCAAATCTGAGCCGGCGGTTAAAGTCCGCGACCCGACGGAG
>JBEEJX010000064.1:0-3331 GCA_041168965.1 Actinomycetota bacterium | reverse complement strand
AAATCGGCGCGGTGCTGTTCAGCACCATCACCCACCCTCACCAGACTCCATCGGCGGCCGCCCTGCTAGCCGACAAGGTGGGCGCCAACCCGGCTCCGGCTTATGACATCTCGGCAGCCTGCGCGGGCTACTGCTATGGCATTGCCCAGGCAGATGCCCTCGTGCGTTCTGGCATGGCAAAGTACGTGCTTGTCGTCGGCGGCGAGAAGCTGAGCGACTTCATTGACCCAACCGACCGCACCATCAGCTTCTTGCTTGGCGACGGCGCCGGTGCGGCAATCGTCGGCCCGTCAGAGACCCCTGGCATCAGCCCTACCGTGTGGGGCAGCGATGGCTCGCACTGGGACGCAGTGGGCATGACCGCATCACTCATCGAGTTCCGCGATGGAGCCGCCTCGTGGCCAACGCTGCGTCAAGAGGGGCAGACCGTCTTCCGCTGGGCCGTATGGGAGATGGCCAAGGTTGCCAAAGCTGCCCTCGAGGCTGCCGGCATCGAGGCCGCCGATCTTTCCGCGCTCGTTACTCACCAGGCCAACATCCGCATCATCGACGAACTGGCCAAGCAGCTAAAGCTGCCTGAATCGGTCGTCGTTGCTCGCGACATCGTCTATACAGGCAACACCTCGGCGGCTTCGGTTCCGCTCGCAATGCACGCTTTGCTCGAATCGGGCGAGGTCAAATCTGGCGGACTCGCTCTAGAAATCGGCTTCGGCGCGGGGCTTGCCTTCGGCGCTCAAGTGGTAGTGCTCCCCTAAACTTAACCCGCTATTCCACCAAAATAAGGAGACAAATCATGGCACTGGACCAGAACGAAGTTCTCGCAGGACTCGCCGAGATCGTTAACGAAGAGACCGGCATCGCAGCAGAGAAGGTTCAGATGGACAAGTCGTTCACCGACGACCTCGACATCGACTCGATCTCGATGATGACCATCGTTGTCAACGCAGAAGACAAGTTCGGCGTAAAGATTCCAGATGAGGAAGTCAAGAATCTCATCACCGTTGGCGACGCAGTCAACTTCATCGTCAACGCCTAATAGGCGTTAACTCAAACTCAAAGGAAATCATCTTGACTCAGCGAATCGTCGTCACCGGAATCGGTGCAACTACGCCGCTCGGCGGCGACGTAAAGTCGACCTGGCAGGCTCTGCTTGCCGGCGAGTCAGGTATTTCCACTCTGGAGCAGGAATGGGTGGCTCGATTCGAGATTCCCGTCACCTTTGCCGGTCAGGCAAAGGTTCCTGCTGCCGAGGTGCTCACTCCCCAGGAGTGCAAGCGCCTTGACCCGAGCAGCCAGTTTGCCTTGGTTGCGGGTCGCGAGGCATGGGCCGACGCGGGCGCACCAGAGGTAGCACCAGAGCGTCTCGCAGTTGAGTTCGCCACCGGAATTGGTGGCGTCTGGACACTGCTGGATGCCTATGACACGCTCCGCGAAAAGGGCCCACGCCGAGTCATGCCAATGACCGTGCCAATGCTTATGCCTAACGGTCCAGCTGCGGCAATCGGCATGGACATCGCCGCTCGCGGTGGCGTTCGCACCGCCGTCTCGGCCTGTGCATCGAGCACCGAGGCGATCGCAAACGCAATCACTCGCCTGCAGAGCGGCGACATCGACATCGTTGTTGCAGGTGGTGCCGAGGCAGCCATTCACCCGATGCCTATCGCCGCGTTCGCGTCGATGCATGCCTTGTCGCGCCGCAACGATGACCCTGCCACCGCCTCGCGCCCATACGACACCACCCGCGATGGCTTTGTGATGGGCGAGGGTGCCGGCGCCGTGGTTCTCGAGACGCTCGAGCACGCACAGAAGCGTGGCGCAAAGATTTATGCCGAGCTCGTTGGCGGTGCCGTCACTTCTGACGCTCACCACATAACCGCCCCAGATCCAGAGGGCACCGGCGCCGCTCGCGCCGTGCTCGCCGCGCTCAAGCAGGCCGGCGCCAAGACCACCGATGTGGTGCACATCAACGCACACGCCACCTCGACTCCGGTTGGCGACATCGCCGAATACACCGCCTTGAAGCGTGTCTTTGGCGATCACCTAGACAACATCGCCATTTCGGCAACCAAGAGCTCGACCGGTCACCTCTTGGGTGGCGCGGGCGCCATCGAGGCGATTTTCACGATTCTTGCGCTGTCGGAGCGCGTACTGCCACCGACAATCAACCTAAACGACCAAGACCCGGCGATTCCGCTCGATGTGGTCACCTCGCCGCGTGAACTCGGCGATGCTCCGGTCTTGGCGATCAGCAACTCATTCGGCTTTGGTGGCCACAACGCGGTTGTTGCCTTCAAGACCTTCGTCGCTTAGTTAGCCAACCGCTGCAGCCAGATCACTGGCGCGTCTGCGCCTGCTCGGCGGAATACCTCGAGTTCGTCGTCCCATGCCTGACCCAGCAGCGCGCGCATTTCACGCTGCAATTCGAGCGCGTTCGAACCTGCCGCCTCAATCGCAGACCGCAGTTTGAATTCATTGACCAGCAGGTTTCCTGCCCAGTCGACCTGGCTCGAGAACATGCCAAGGTTCGGTGTGTATGACCAACGGTAACCCTCGAGCCCGGCGCCCGGTTCTTCGGTGATCTCGAATCGAATCGTTTGCCAACCCACGAGTGCACTCGCGATGTCGGCACCTGCGCCGCTTCGGCCGCGCCAGAACAGTTCGCCCCGCAAATGATCGGGCAATGCTGGTTGCGGCTGCCATTGGATGTGCACCGCTTCGCCCAACGCACGACCAATCGACCACTCGATGTGCGGGGTTACCGCACGCGGAGCCGAGTGCACAAAAATAGTGCCCTGGGCCGAAGCACGGCTGGGCGTGTTGGCCTCTTTCGATGCCGATGAATCCATGTTTCGTCTCTTTCGTGAAGGTACATCTTCCCCAATGACCTGCACGCGAAACGTTGGATGAAAAGAGTATGCCGATGCGGCGATTCGTGTCAACCAGCAGCCTGAATCGCGCGGCGTGCCGGTTCGCCTAGGCTTATCGCCATGAGCAAGTTGTACTTTCGCCACGGAGCCATGAACAGCGGCAAATCGACCGCCCTCCTGACGGTTGCGCACAACTATGAAGAACGCGGCCAGCGGGTCCTGTTGGCCAAGCCTGCGATTGACACCAAGGGCGACCGCAAGATCGTGTCGCGACTGGGTGTCGAGCGCGATGTTGACTTTTTGGTCACCCCCGAGATGAACCTGCGCGATCAATTCGCGCGAATCGTGACCGAAACCTTCTCGGCCGGCGACGTTGCCTGCCTCTTGATCGATGAGGCACAGTTTTTGACGGCCGCGCAGGTCGACCAGGCGCTCGAAATCGCCGTTTTCGACTCGGTGCCTGT
>JBEEJX010000063.1:0-9047 GCA_041168965.1 Actinomycetota bacterium | reverse complement strand
CTATTCAAGGTTGCACCGGGGTTAGACAAGGATGCGCTCGACGCCACAATGAATCGGGTCTTTGAGCGTCTCGCCGCCGATGAGACCTTTGCTGCCGCGGTCGACTCGATGGCTGTGAAGGTGGTTCCGGCTAGTTGACCGGACCCGTGAACTTTTCACCGGGGCCATTGCCTGGCGCGTCAGGAAAAGGCGAGGCCTCGCGGAAGGCCAGCTGCACGCTTCGGAGGCCGTCGCGCAAAGGTCGAGCGTGGTGGTCGCCAATTTCGGGAGCGGCCGCGGTCACTAGCCCTGCTAGGGCTGTAATTAACTTGCGTGCCTCGTCGCGGTCGCCCGCGTAGCCGTCTTCGCCCAAGCCACATTGAACGGCCGCTGCCGAGAGCAGGTGCACTGCAACGGTGTTGATTACCTCCACTGCAGGCACCTCGGCGATGTCGCGCAAGCGGTCTTCTACGTCACGAAATTCTGGCACTGGGGTTTTCCTTTCGAAATCTATCTGTTAGGCTAACCCATGGCTCCGAGGTCCGCCTCGGTCAGAAGTGGATTCATTTCCCACCCGCGTCTACCGCCTCTTTAGGTTGCCGGGTAAAGCTTTGGAAACTTTCGTTTCTGTGCGTTTGCGATTCGTTCGCCGGCGTGGCCATTTGTCACGCAACCATAGGAGCAAAGATCAGCGATCCACGAATCAACGAGCGCATCCGTGTGCCAGAGGTCCGCCTCGTCGGCGCTCAGGGTGAGCAGATTGGCGTCGTCCGCATCGAAGATGCACTTCGCATGGCCCAGGAGGCCGACCTCGACCTGGTCGAGGTAGCCCCAACCTCAAAGCCACCAGTAGCCAAGCTGATGGACTTCGGAAAATTCAAGTACGAAGCCGCTCAGAAGGTTCGCGAAGCCCGCAAGAACCAGATCAACACTGTCCTCAAGACCGTGCGATTTGGCCTAAAGATTGACGCACACGATTACGGCACCAAAAAGGGTCAGATCGAGCGCTTCCTCAAGGCTGGTGACAAGGTCAAGGTGATCGTGGTGTTCCGCGGTCGCGAGCAGTCACGTCCAGAGATGGGCATCAAACTGCTGCAAAAGCTTGCCGAAGAAGTTGCCAGCTTGGGTGCTGTCGAATCGAACCCTTCGATCGATGGTCGCAACATGGTGATGGTTATCGGACCACTCAAGAACAAGGCCGACGCTAAGGCAGAAGCCAAGAAGGCTGCAGAACAGCGCAATGCTGCACCTGCAACCGAACAGCCAACGGAAGCGGCAGCACCAGCTGCCGAATAGAAGGAGATACGAATGCCAAAGCAGAAGACCCACTCGGGCGCCAAGAAGCGTTTCCGCTTCACCGGTAGCGGCAAGCTCATGAAGCAGCAGATCAACATGCGTCACAACCTCGAGCACAAGTCGAGCCGTCGCACCCGTCGCCTCAACCAGGACCAGGTTGTTTCGGCTGCAGACTTCAAGACCATCAAGAAGCAGCTCGGCCACTAAGCCCCGCTGACACGACTTTAGGAGTAATCAAATGGCAAGAGTAAAGAATGCGGTTAACGCACTCAAGAAGCGTCGCACCGTACTCGAGCGCGCACAGGGCTACCGTGGCCAGCGCTCACGTTTGTACCGCATGGCGAAGCAGCAGATGCTGCACTCGCTCGTTTACGCATACAACGACCGTCGTGCCCGCAAGGGTGACTTCCGTCGCCTTTGGATCCAGCGCATCAACGCTGCATCGCGTGCCAACGGCATGACCTACAACCGCTTCATCCAGGGCCTCGCTCTGGCCGGCGTTCAGGTCGACCGTCGCATGCTCGCCGAGTTGGCTGTCAACGAGCCTGCGACCTTCGCAAGCCTCGTTGCAACCGCAAAGGCTGCACTGCCAGCAAACACTTCGGCTCCAAAGGTCAAGTAACCCTTGCTGACAGATCCCAAGGCCAAGAAGGTCCGTGGGGTCGCCAAGCTGTCAAAGAAAGACGCCCGGTCCGAGACCGGGCTCTTTCTGCTTGAGGGGCCTCAGGGGCTGAAAGAGGCTCTCAATCGACCACGCTTGATTGTCGACATCTTCGCTACCGAGGATGCGCTGGCTCGCCATGCCGAGGTCTTCAAAAAGGCCGAAGATTGCTCGATTGAGATTCAGTTGGTCACCGAGCAAGTTCTGGCCGCAATGTGCGACACCGAGAACCCGCAGGGCGTGCTCGCGGTTTGCGAGCAAATCGATGTCGCTCTCGATGCCATTCTGCCCCTGAAGCCACGACTCATTGCCTTGCTCGCTAACATCCGCGACCCTGGCAATGCCGGCACGGTTCTGCGCGCCGCCGATGCGGCAGGCGCCGACGCGGTCGTTTTCAGTGCAAACAGCGTTGATGTTTACAACAGCAAGTTGGTTCGCTCAACGACCGGATCGATTTTTCACCTTCCCGTAGTTACCGGCGTCGACATTCTCGAGACCATCGACAGGCTCAAGGTCGCTGGCTTTCAGGTGTTTGCTGCCGATGGCGGCGGGGTTTCTATAACCGAGCTGCCGGCCGGCACGCTGGCCAAGCCCACTGTATGGGTCTTCGGCAACGAAGCCTGGGGTTTTGAACCCGAGGTCAAGGCGGCGGTCGATAAGGTGGTTGGCTTGCCACTCTATGGCGCTGCAGAAAGCCTGAACCTTGCCACCGCCGCGTCTGTTTGCCTCTATGAATCGGCATTCGCCCAGAACGGCGCCCAGTCCCGCTAAAGGTAAACTTATAGACCTTATGTCAGAAGCAATCGCCATCACACCACAGGCCGTCGAGACCATCGTCGCCGAGGCATCCTCTGCGATTGCGTCGTGCGCCGACCTAGCAGAGCTCAAGGCTGCGCGTGCCGCCGTTATTGGCGAACAGTCGCCAATCTCGCAGCTGAACGCCCAGCTCCGTAATCTGCCTAACGACGAAAAGGCTGCCGCCGGAGCATTGATTGGCAAGGCGCGTGGCGAGCTGAACGGACTGTATGGCCAGCGCGAGGCACAATTCGCGGCAGCCGAAGAACGCGCGAAACTGGCCGCGGAGGCCGTTGACGTCACTGCGGCTCCGGTTCCAGCCCGTCTGGGAGCCCGCCACCCGCTGTCGCTCCTGATGGATCAGATTTCAGACATTTTTGTGGGCATGGGCTGGGAAATCGCCGAAGGCCCCGAGGTCGAAAACGAGTGGTTCAACTTCGATGCCCTCAATTTCGATGCAGACCACCCGGCTCGTGCGATGCAAGATACGTTCTTTGTTGAGCCTGTCGAGTCGCACCTCGTGCTTCGCACGCACACCTCACCGGTTCAGGTTCGCTCGCTCCTCGAGCGCGAACTGCCGGTTTATGTGCTTTGCCCAGGTCGCGTCTTCCGCACCGATGAGCTCGATGCCACGCACACTCCAGTGTTTCACCAGGTCGAGGGTTTGGCCGTCGACAAGGGGCTAACCATGGCCGACCTGAAGGGCACCCTGGAACACTTCGCTCGCGTGATGTTTGGACCAGATGCCCGCATCCGCCTTCGCCCAAGCTTCTTCCCGTTCACCGAGCCCTCGGCCGAACTCGATGTCTGGCACCCAGGCGCCAAGGGTGGCGCCCGCTGGGTCGAGTGGGGTGGCTGCGGCATGGTGAATCCGAACGTTTTGAGTGCTGCCGGCATCGATCCTGAGGTCTACTCGGGCTTCGCATTCGGCATGGGCATCGAGCGCACCCTGATGTTCAGAAATGATGTCAAAGACATGCACGACATGGTCGAAGCCGATGTCCGTTTTAGCGAGCAGTTTGGAGTTGTGCTCTAATGCGCGTCCCACTTTCATGGTTGGCCGAATACGTAGATCTGCCGGGCGGTGCCACTGCCGACTCTGTCATGGCCGAGCTAGTCAAGATTGGCCTCGAAGAAGAAGGCAGCCACGGCTTTGAAGTTTCCGGCCCGGTTGTGGTCGGTCAGGTTCTCGAGTTCACTCCCGAGGAACAGTCGAACGGCAAGACCATCCGTTGGTGTCAGGTGCGTGTCGCTCCGGCTGGCATGGCGGCAGCCGACGGTGGCGCCGATATCCGAGGAATCGTATGCGGTGCGAGCAACTTTGAGGTCGGCGACAAGGTAGTTGTCTGCCTTCCTGGTGCAGTTCTGCCTGGCAATTTCGCTATCGCTGCACGCAAGACTTACGGTCACGTGAGCGACGGCATGATGGCCTCGGCACGCGAGCTGACTCTCAACGACGATCACGCCGGCATCATCCGTCTGCACGAGATGGGCCTAGATCCAAAGGTCGGCACCGACGCCCTTGAACTACTGCAATTGAGTGAAACCGCCGCCGAGGTGAACGTCACTCCAGACCGCGGCTACTGTTTCTCGATCCGTGGAATCGCGCGCGAGTATTCGCACGCTACCGGCAGCGAGTTCCGCGACCCGGTAGGCAACGCGCATCCGCAGCCAGTTGGCGGTTTTGCCTTGACCATCGACGACCAGCGGCCAATTCGCGGTCGCGTGGGCAGCGATCACTTCACGCTCCAGGCCGTTCACGGCATCGACGCGACGCGCCCGACACCGCCATGGATGATTGCTCGACTAAAGCTTGCGGGCATGCGTTCAATCAGCCTTGTGGTCGACATCACAAATTACGTGATGCTCGAGCTCGGGCAGCCATTGCACGCATATGACCTCGACAAGCTCAGCGGCGGCATCACGGTTCGCCGCGCGAACGACGGCGAACAACTCGTCACATTGGACGGGCAGACGCGCAAACTCGATCTCGAAGATCTTGTGATCGCCGACGAATCCGGAGCCATCGGCCTAGCCGGTGTGATGGGTGGTCAAAGCACCGAGGTTTCGCTCGAAACCAAGAACGTGCTAATCGAGGCGGCGCACTTTGATTCCATCTCGATTGCCCGCAGCGCACGTCGTCACAAACTGCCGAGCGAGGCATCGAAGCGCTTCGAGCGAGGCGTCGACCCGGCGATTGGTCCGGCCGCTGTGGCTCGTGTTATCCAGTTGCTCGAAGTTCATGCACATGGCGAGGCCTCGAGTCTTGGTGCCGAGCACCGCTCCGAAATCGCCCCAGCTGCAATCTGGTTGCCTGCCGATTTCGCAAGTCAACATGTAGGTGTTGAATACTCGGCCGACGAGATTGACACGTCGTTGCGCAGCATCGGCTGTGTTGTGGCGTCGGTCGATGGTGGTTTTGAGGTCGTCGCACCTAGCTGGCGCCCAGACATCACTCACAAGACTGACCTTGTCGAAGAGATTGCCCGCATCACCGGCTACGACCGCATCCCGAGTCGCATCCCAGTGGCTCCACCTGGTCGTGGACTCACGGCTCGTCAAAAGCAGCGTCGCTCGATCCTGAATCAACTGGCAGGAGCCGGGCTGGTCGAGGTGTTGAACTACCCGTTTGTTGGCGAAGCCGAAAATCGCTGGTTTGACGCCTCGGCCGATGCCGCTGTCAAGCTGGCAAACGCGCTTCAGTCCGACAGCGCCGAGATGCGTTTGAGCATCCTTCCGGGCCTCCTGCAAGCCGCAAAACGCAATCTGTCACGCGGCCTAACCGATCTAGCGATCGTCGAAGAAGGCAGCGTGTTCAAGCCGGCGATCGGCTCAGCTGTTGCCACGCTTCCATCTGGCGTAACCTTGCCGGTGCAGGCCGAGCTCGACGCGCTCAACGCCTCGATTCCAGTTCAGCCAAAGCACCTAGCCGGTGTTCTGATTGGCCAACGCCGTTGGGCGCAGGCCAGTTTGTCAGCCGAGCAGTATGACTACAGCGACGCTCTGTATGCGGTGCGTGTAGCCGCTCACGCCGTTGGTGCCGAGGTCGAGGTTCGACAGGCCGCTCCAAAGGGATTCCACCCAGGTCGAACCGCCGAGGTGCTGGTGCGCAACGGCGATGCGCTTGTCTCAATCGGGTTTGCCGGCGAGCTCGACCCGAGCCTCGCGACCGAACAAGACTTGCCTCGTCGCGTAGCCGCCTTCGAAATAGATCTCGAGGCCCTTTATGCGGCGGCTCCTGACGTCGTGCAGGCCAGTCACGTCTGGATCATGCCGGCCGCAACTCAAGATCTTTCACTGGTGGTCAATTTTGACCTTCCAGCTTTCGATCTAGAGCGAACCATTTCCGAAGGTGCGGGTGACTTGCTCGAGGCCATTCGTCTTGTCGACGATTACCGTGGCGCAAACCTGCCCGAAGGCAAAAAGTCGCTCACATTTGCATTGCGCTTCCGTGCCGCAGATCGCACTTTGACTCAGCTCGAGGCGTCAGAGGCGCGCGATCGCGCCGTTGCATTGGCTGCCGAGCGATTTGGTGCCGAGCTTCGCGCATAACCAACTAGGGGAGAGATGGCCTATTCAGTAGCAATCGCTGGCGCCAGCGGCAACGTTGGCGGCGAATTGCTGCGCCTCGTCGCGGCACACCCGAACCTCGAACTCAAGACCGTTACGGCTTCGTCGATGGTCGGGCAGCGAGTCCGTGACGCACACCCTGCGCAGACGCGATTCGCAGAGCTCGAATTCGTCGATAACACCGCAGAAAACCTCGCCGGACACGACGTCGTGTTTCTGGCGTTGCCGCACTCAAAGTCGGCCGAGGTGGCTCGTTGGCTAGCGAACGATCCGCATGTTTTGGTGTTGGACTGCGGTGCTGATTTCCGGCTCGAAAGCGAGACCGACTGGCAGAAGTTTTACGGCGGTGAACACGCGGGCACATGGACGTATGGCATGCCCGAACTCATTGTCGATCCGGTCTCAGGTGCCAAGCAGCGCAGCGCTCTCGCAGGCGCTCGGCGCATTGCCGTTCCGGGCTGTAACGTTACGGCCATCACGCTGGGCCTAGCACCCGCCTTGGCAGCACAGTTGGTCGAGGTCGACGACATCGTTTCGGTGTTGACCGTAGGCACTTCGGGTGCCGGTCGAGGCGCGACCGAAAAGCTCTTTGAGGTTGAACCGACGGGCAGCGCCAACGCCTACCAGGTTGGCGGCATCCACCGTCACACTCCAGAGATCGAGCAGAACCTGAGCAAGTCTGCGGGTCGTCGCATTCAGGTTTCATTCACACCGGTCTTGGCATCGATCGAGCGTGGCATTCTTGCGGTTAACACCGCCAAGCTCAAGCCGGGGGTCACGCTCGCCGCGGCACAAGCGGCCTATGCAAGCCACTATGACGCAGAACGCTTCGTGAAGGTTTTCGAGCCAGGCTCTTTCCCATCAACCGTTGACACCATCGGTGCAAACCTTGCGCTGATTGGTCTGGCGATTGACGAGCACGCCAACCGCCTGGTTTCGATCTGTGCAATTGACAACCTAGTAAAAGGTACTGGCGGCGCTGCCATCCAATCGATGAACCTTGCGCTCGGTCTCGATGAACACCTCGGCCTTACCGACATTTCTTTGAATAAAAACGACGTCGCTAAGGCAGGTTTGTAATGAGCGTCACACTCGCCAAGGGTTTCCGTGCAACCGGCGTCAAGGCAGGTCTCAAAACCTCCGGAAATCATGACCTAGCACTCGTGCTGAATGAGGGTCCGCTACAGGTTGCTGCCGCCGTCTTCACCACAAACCGTTGTCAGGCCAACCCGATCCTCTGGAGCAAAGAGGTAATCAAAGATTCACAGGTGCAGGCGATTGTGCTGAACTCTGGTGGCGCTAACTGCTACACCGGCTCCGAAGGGTTCCAGACCACGCACGCCACTGCCGAACGTGTCGCCGAGGGCCTTGGCCTTAACGCCGGCGACGTGCTCGTGTGCTCGACTGGATTGATCGGCGAACAGCTCGACCGCACCAAATTGTTGGCTGGCGTAGACAGCGCCATCGCCAACCTTTCTCACGATGGTGGCGAACTTGCCTCCCTGGCAATCATGACCACCGACTCGGTTCCAAAGCGTGCCGAATTCACCTCACCAGACGGCTGGGCAATCGGTGGCATGGCCAAGGGTGCGGGCATGCTCGCTCCGGGCCTGGCGACGATGCTGGTGGTCATCACGACCGATGCCGAAATCGATGCGCAGTTGGCTGATCGGGCACTCCGCGCGGCGACGCGAGTCACTTTCGATCGGCTCGACTCTGACGGTTGTATGAGCACCAACGATCAGGTGACGCTAATGGCGTCTGGTGCCAGCCAGGTCGCACCAAGCGAGCTCGACTTTACGGCCGCGCTAATCTTCGTCTGCCAAAACCTGGCAGCTCAATTGTTGACCGACGCCGAGGGGTCGAGTCACGACATCGCCATCGAGGTTGTCAACGCAGCCACCGAAGACGACGCGGTCATGGTTGGTCGATCGGTTGCGCGCAACAATCTTTTCAAGGCTGCAATTTATGGCAACGACCCAAACTGGGGTCGCATCCTTGCAGCCGTGGGCGTGACAAGCGCCGCCTTTGACCCATACAACATCGATGTCTCAATCAACGGCGTTAGCGTCTCGAGGTTTGGGCAGCCTGATCAGCCGCGCTCTCTCGTAGACCTCAAGCCTCGCGAGGTGAGCATCGTCATCTCGCTGAATGCGGGCGATAAGAGCGCCACCATCTATACCAACGACCTGACTCACGAGTATGTGACCGAGAACAGCGAGTACTCGAGCTAATGATTCAGTCTCACCAAGACGAGTCGTCGGTCGTCGAACTCAAGGCACGCACTCTCATCGAGTCGCTGCCTTGGTTGCAGCGCTTTCACGGCAAGGTTGTCGTCATCAAATTCGGTGGCAACGCGATGGTCGACGAACGGCTTCAAAGCGCCTTCGCCGAAGACATGGCCTACCTGCGTTGGGTAGGCATCAAGCCGGTCGTGGTGCACGGTGGCGGTCCGCAGATTTCGGCTCGCTTGACCGAGTTGGGAATCACCAGCGAATTCAAGGGCGGCTTTCGAGTAACGACTCCTGAGACCATCGGTGTTGTCCGAGACGTTCTGCGCGAACAGATCAGCGAGCAGTTGGCTCTTCTGATTGGCCAAGCCGGAGCCGAGGCCGTGGTCATGAGTGGCGAGGATTCCAACCTGTTTCGCGCCGAACGAACGTTCTTAGATAGCGAGGATGGACCGGTCGACATCGGTCTCGTTGGCGAGGTAACCCAGGTCAACCCTCGAATCATTTTTGAGGCC
>JBEEJX010000062.1:0-10373 GCA_041168965.1 Actinomycetota bacterium | reverse complement strand
TGGTCAATGCCATTGTTATTCCTTCCCCAGGTCGCGGTTCTTTACGTTGATGCGCAGATCTTTGTCGTCTGCAAGAGCGTTGGCGATTGCGCGAGCCATGGCCACCGAGCGGTGCTTGCCGCCCGTGCAGCCCACGGCGATGGTCGCGTATCGCTTGTTTTCGGCTAGATAACCCTCGAGCACCGGGCGAAGGCTGGCAACGTAGTGCTGCAGGAACTCCTTGGCGCGCGGCTGACCGAGCACGAAGTCGCTGACCTGCTGGTCTTCGCCGGTGAACGGACGCAGCTCCTCGTTCCAGAACGGATTCGGCAAGAAGCGCATGTCGGCGACCAGGTCGGCATCGCTGGGCAGACCGTACTTGAAACCAAAGCTCATGACGGTCACATTTAGGCGGCCCGACTGATTCAGCGAGAAGCTGTCAGCGATGCGGGTGCTCAGCTGATGAATGTTGAGCTCGGATGTGTCGATCAGCACATCGGCTTGATCGCGCATCGGCATTAGGCGCTGGCGTTCGTCGTGAATGCCATCGAGAATCGTGCCATTGCCCTGCAGCGGGTGCGGGCGGCGAACGGCCTCAAAGCGCTTGACCAAGGCGGCGTCGGATGCCTCGAGGAACACCACGCGCAGGTTCACATTGCGTGCGCGCAGGGCGGCCACGTGATCGGTGAGTGAGTCGAAGAACTCGCCACCGCGAACGTCGATTATGACCGCAAGCTGTGGCAGTGGCGTCTTGGCCAACGTGAACAGATCGGCGATCGGGTCGAGCATCTGCGGCGGCAGGTTGTCGACCACATACCAACCGAGGTCTTCGAGGGCGTTGCCCACGGTCGAACGACCTGCCCCAGACATGCCCGTAACGAGCAACAGTTCTGGTCTGCGCGCTGCGGTGAAATCGCTGCTCATCGGGCTCCGGTCGTTACGGCGTGTCGCGCGAAATAGCGCGGATTTCCAAAGTCTAACTAATTGCGACACGCCGATGTGGCGCATTACGAAATGCTTAGGACTTCTGCACCTCGACCAGGATGTGCTCGGCCAGGATTGGGCCGATTCCGGCGACCGAGGCAATCTCGTCTGAATTGGCCAATTTCAGCCGCTTCACCGAACCAAAGTGCCTGAGCAGGGCGGCAACACGCTTTTCGCCGAGGCCCTGAATCTCGAGCAGTCGGGTCTGCAGCGAGGCCTTGCGCTTCTGCCGCTGGTACGTGATTGCGAACCGGTGTGCCTCGTCTCGGATGCGCTGAATCATGAAGAGCTCGTCGGTGGCGCGCGGCAGGATGATCGGGTAATCCTCGCCCGGCACCCATACCTCTTCGAGGCGCTTTGCGATGCCAACCACCGCGAGGTTTGAGATTCCGGCGTCGTCGAGTGCGCGTTTCGCCGCATTTACCTGTGGCAGGCCGCCATCGACGATCAGCAGGTTTGGTCGGTATGCGAATTTCGCGGCAGACTCCCCCACCACCACCGCCGGGTCGTCGCTCAGGTATTTGAGTCGACGGGTCAGCACCTGATAGATCGAGTCGGTGTCGTCGGTGGTTTCGTCGATGGCGAACCGGCGGTATTGATCCTTGCGTGGAGCGCCGTCTTCGAAGACGACCATAGAGGCAACCACGTTGGTGCCACCGAGATGACTCACATCGAAGCATTCGATGCGTAGCGGCGCCTGTTCGAGCCCGAGTGCGCGTTGGATTCCGCTGAGGGCGTCGGCTCGCGCTGTGAAGTCGGACGCCCTGCGGGTCTTGTAGAGCATCAGCGCGTGTTTGGCGTTAGTGGTCGCAGTGTCGGCCAACGCGGCCTTGTCGCCGCGCTGAGGGACGCGAATGGCAACCTTCGCGCCGCGCGCCTCTGTGAGCCATTGCTCCATCGAGTGCTGGTCTTCTGGAAGGGTTGGCACCAGGACCTCGCGCGGCAGCTCGCTCGGATCCTGTGCATCGCCGTAGGCGTGCTCGAGCACATACTCGATCAACTCGCCGGGTTCGCGTTCGAGCTCCTTGTCGACCACCCATCCGCGCACACCTCGGATGCGCCCGCCACGAACGATGAACATGCTCACGGCCGCGGCTAGGTCGTCGTCGGCAAGGCCGAACAGGTCGGCGTCGGTCTGGTCGCTGAACACCACGGTGCTCTTTTCGAGCACGGTCTCGAGTGCCTGAACATCGTCGCGCAGCTTGGCCGCAAGTTCATAGTTCTGTGCCTCTGAGGCCTCGACCATACGTCGACGAAGCTCGGCGATGTGCTTGGTGTCGGCGCCGCTCATGAAGTCGGCGAAGCCGCGCGCTATGGCCTTGTGATCTGGGGCGCTGACGCGCTCGACACACGGAGCGGCACACTTGCCGATATCGGCAAGCAGGCAGGCGCGCTTGGCCTGTTTGGCTCGGTTATACACGCCCTGCGAGCAGGAGCGCACCGGATACACCTTGAGCAACGCGTCTAGGGTCTCGCGCACGGCCCAGGCCTGCGTGTAAGGGCCAAAATACTTGACGCGATCAAGCTCGCGGTTGCGGGTTATGAAGACGCGAGGAACGACATCGCCAAGCGAAATTGCCAGATAGGGATACGTCTTGTCGTCTTTGAGTCGAACGTTGAACGGTGGATCAAACTCCTTGATCCAGGTGAATTCAAGTTGCAGCGCCTCGAATTCGGTCTTGACGATCGTCCACTGCAGGTCGGCGGCACTTGTGACCATGCGCCGAGTGCGCTTGTGCAGCGTCTTGAGCGGTGCGAAATAGCTTTGCAGGCGCGCACGCAGGTTCTTTGCCTTGCCCACGTAAAGCACTCGGCCGTTTGCATCGAGCCAGCGATACACACCCGGTTCGGTGGGTATCTCGCTGGTCTTGGGGCGAAACGCGAGTTCGTCGGCCACTATTGCAACATTTCGGCCAGGAACGACCCGGTGAAGCTGGCCTTGTTCTTGGCAACCTGCTCTGGCGTGCCCTCGGCAATGACCATGCCGCCGCGCGATCCGCCCTCGGGCCCCATGTCGATAATCCAGTCGGCACACTTGATTACGTCGAGGTTGTGTTCGATGACCAGCACGGTGTTGCCCTTGTCGGTCAGGCCGTTCAAGACCATCAGCAGCTTGCGAACGTCTTCGAAGTGCAAGCCCGTGGTTGGTTCGTCGAGCACATAGATCGTGCGGCCTGTGCTGCGCTTCTGCAGCTCGGTAGCGAGCTTGACACGCTGAGCCTCACCGCCCGAGAGAGTCGTGGCGCTCTGACCGAGTCGTACGTAACCGAGGCCCACCTCGACCAGGGTCGTGAGGTAGCGCGCGATCGCCGTGATCGGCGCAAAGAACTCGGCGGCCTCTGAGATTGGCATCTCGAGCACCTCGTTGATGTTCTTGCCCTTGTATTTGATCTGCAGAGTCTCGCGGTTGTAACGCGCACCGTGGCAAACCTCGCAGGCCACATAGACATCGGGCAAGAAGTTCATCTCGATCTTGAGCGTGCCATCGCCCGAGCAGGCCTCGCAGCGACCGCCCTTGACGTTGAACGAGAATCGGCCCTGCTGGTAGCCACGTGCCTTCGACTCGGCGGTCTCGGCGAATAGCTTGCGGATGTGGTCGAACACACCCGTGTAGGTGGCTGGATTTGAGCGCGGGGTTCGACCAATCGGAGCCTGATCGACATGCACCACCTTGTCGAGCTGTTCGAGACCCTCGACACGCGTGTGTCGGCCGGCCACGCCCTTTGCGCCATTTAGCGCGTTGGCGAGCACCTGATACAGAACATCGTTGACTAGCGAAGACTTGCCCGAGCCACTAACGCCGGTGACCGCGGTGAGCACTCCAAGCGGAAACTCAACATCAATGTTGCGCAGGTTGTTTTCGCGTGCGCCAACGACCTTGATCTTGCGAGCCGGGTCGAGCGGGCGACGCTCGGTCGGCGTGGCAATCTTTTCGCGTCCGCTCAGAAATGCGCCGGTCATCGAGTTCTTGTTCTTGAGCAGGTCGGCATAGGTGCCGCTGTGCACAACCTCGCCGCCGTGCACGCCGGCTCCCGGACCAATGTCGACAACCCAGTCGGATGCCTTGATCGTGTCTTCGTCGTGCTCGACGACGAGCAGCGTGTTGCCGAGATCGCGCAGTTTGATCAGGGTGTCGATCAGGCGTCGGTTGTCGCGCTGGTGCAGGCCGATGCTCGGTTCGTCGAGCACATACAGAACGCCGGTTAGGCCGCTACCAATCTGGGTGGCCAAACGGATGCGCTGGGCCTCACCACCCGAAAGCGTGCCCGCAGAGCGTTCCAGGCTCAAATAGTCGAGGCCAACGGCCAGCAGGAAGTCGAGTCGTGCCTTGATTTCGCGCAGCACCTGGGCCGCAATCTTGACGTCGCGGTCGGCCAGCGAAATGCCGTCGAAGAACGCGAACGACTCGCCTAGGCTCATCGCGACCACATCGTGGATTGAATGCTCGGCGACCTTGACCGCGAGCACCTCTGGTTTCAGGCGTGCGCCAGCACAGGCCGGGCACGGCACCTCGCGCAGGAACGCGGCCCACTTTTCGCGAGCCCAGTCGCTTTCGGTCTCCATGTGCTTTCGCTCGACGTAGCGCAGCACGCCCTCGAAGCCCGAGGTGTAGCGCAGTTCGCGCCCGAAGCGGTTCTTCCATTTGACCTTGACGTCAAAGTTGTTGCCCTGCATCACGGCTTCGCGGATGTCTTCGTCGAGCTCCTGCCACGGCGTTTCGAGCGAGAACTCGAGCTCGTCGGCCAGGCCCTGAAGGTTACGCAGGAAGAACGGATACAGGCCCTTGCCGGTTTGTGACCACGGCAAAATTGCGCCGCCAAGGATGCTCGCGCCGGGGTCGCCGATCACCAGTTCTGCATCGACCGACATCTTGGTGCCAAGACCGGTGCACGCCGGGCAAGCGCCAAAGGGGGCGTTGAACGAGAAGGTTCTTGGCTCGATCTCGGTAAGAGTCAACGCGTGTTCGTTCGGGCAGCTCATGCGCTCGCTGAACACCTGCTGGCGATCGCTGGCCTTTTCGTCGCGATCGACAAAGTCGATGAGGATGCGCCCGTTGGCCAACTTGAGCGCGGTCTCAACCGAGTCGGTCAGGCGGCCGATGATGTCATCCTTGACGACGAGTCGATCGACGACCACTGAGATGTCGTGCTTGAAGGTCTTCTTTAGAGGCTCGGCTTCGGCCAGCTGGATGGTTTGACCGTCGACGACGGCACGCGCATAACCCTGGGTTACCAGGTCGCGGAACAGGTCGACGAATTCGCCCTTCTTCTGGTCGACGATTGGGGCCAGCAATTGAAAGCGCGTTCCCTCGTCGAAGCCCAGAATCTGGTCGACGATTTGCTGCGGAGTTTGTTTGACGATCTTCTCGCCACACTCAGGGCAGTGCGGCACGCCGATGCGTGCCCAGAGCAGGCGCAGATAGTCGTGAATCTCGGTGATTGTGCCGACAGTCGAACGTGGGTTTCGGTTGGTCGACTTCTGGTCGATCGAAACCGCGGGCGAGAGACCCTCGATGAAGTCGACGTCTGGCCGGTCGACCTGACCCAAAAATTGGCGTGCGTATGCGCTCAGCGACTCCACGTAGCGACGCTGGCCCTCGGCGAAAATCGTGTCGAAAGCTAGTGAAGACTTGCCCGATCCGCTGAGTCCGGTGAAGCAGACCATGGCATTGCGCGGAATCTCGACCGAGAGGTTCTTGAGGTTGTGCACGCGCGCACCCTTGACGATTAGCTTGTCGTCGGGCAGGTTCAGGTTTTTAGTCACTGGGAAATCCTAAGGATGAGTTGGTCTTGACCGGGCTAGGCGTGGCGCTCGTAATCGCGCAGGTCTTTCTTGAGCTCTGAGATTTCGTCGCGAAGGCGCGCGGCCAACTCGAACTGCAGCTCGGCGGCCGCCGACTTCATCTGTTGGTCGAGTTCGACAATCACGTCGAGAATCTGCTGGCGTCCCATGGCCTTCGTGTCCATGCGCACCATGCCGATGGCGGCAGGACCGGCCTCGGTCGTCTTGCCCTTGCCTTTGCCAACCTTGCCCTTCATCGACTCGATTAGCTGCTGGGTGTCTTGTTCCTCGCGCATGAGGTCGTCGGTTAGGTCGGCAATCTTCTTGCGCAGCGGCTGCGGATCGATCCCATTCACTCGGTTGTATTCGACCTGCTTGGCGCGACGGCGGTCGGTCTCGTCGAGGGCCTGACGCATGGCGTCGGTGATCACGTCGGCATACATGTGCACCTCGCCGTTGATGTTTCGAGCGGCGCGACCGATGGTCTGAATCAACGACGTCGCCGAGCGCAGAAAGCCCTGTTTGTCGGCGTCGAGGATTGCCACGAGCGAGACCTCGGGAAGGTCGAGGCCCTCACGCAGCAGGTTGATGCCAACCAATACGTCGTAAACACCCGAACGCAACTCTCGCAGCAGTTCGACTCGGCGCAGGGTGTCGACATCGCTGTGCAGGTAGCGCACGCGCACGCCCGATTCGGTGAAGAAGTCGGTCAGCTCCTCGGCCATCTTCTTGGTGAGGGTGGTCACCAGCACGCGCTCGTCACGCTCTGAACGCTTGCGGATTTCTTCGAGCAGGTCGTCGATCTGACCCTTGGTTGGCTTGATGACGATTTGCGGGTCGACCAGACCTGTAGGGCGAATGATCTGCTCGACCACCCCGTCGCTGACACCCAACTCGTATTTGCCCGGCGTCGCCGACAGGTAGACGGTTTGGCCGACGCGGTCAAGGAATTCCGGCCATTTGAGCGGGCGGTTGTCCATCGCGCTAGGCAACCGGAAGCCGTGTTCGACCAGCGTGCGCTTGCGGCTTGAATCGCCCTCGAACATTGCGCCAATCTGTGGCACCGTGACGTGCGATTCATCGATGACAGTGATGAAGTCATCCGGAAAATAATCCAGCAGGCAGCTCGGGGCACTGCCCGGTTCGCGGCCCTCGATAACGCGCGAGTAGTTCTCGATTCCACTGCAGAAACCGATCTCGCGAATCATCTCCATGTCGAAAGTTGTGCGCATCTTGATGCGTTGCGCCTCGAGCAGCTTGCCCTGCAGCTCAAACTCGCGGACACGCGCCTCCATCTCTTCTTCGATGGCCTCGAGCGCAGCACCCATCTGTTCGGCCGGCGCCACGTAGTAGCTCGCCGGAAACACCGCGACCGCGTCGACCTGGGCTTGAACCTCGCCGGTCAGCGGCGACAGGCTATAGATGGCCTCGACCTCGTCGCCAAAGAACTCGATGCGCGTAGCGAGCTCGTCATACACAGGGATGATCTCGATTGTGTCGCCCTTGACGCGAAAGTTTCCGCGCGAGAAGTCGTAGTCGTTGCGTTTGTATTGCAGCTCGACAAAACGACGAATCAGGGCGTCGCGGTCGATGCGGTCGCCGACCTGAATCGACACCGCTTGGTTGAGGTATTCGGCCGGGGCACCTAGGCCATAGATGCAGCTCACGGTGCTGACCACGATTACGTCGCGACGCGACAGCAGGCTCATGGTTGCCTTATAGCGCAGGCGCTCGACCTCCTCGTTGATCGAGCTGTCTTTCTCGATGAAGGTGTCGGTCTGTGGAACATAGGCCTCTGGCTGGTAATAGTCGTAGTAGCTGACGAAGTATTCGACCGCGTTGTTCGGCATGAGCGACTTGAACTCGGTGGCCAGCTGCGCAGCCAGGGTCTTGTTGTGCGCCAAGACCAGCGTCGGGCGCTGAACCGCCTCGATCAACCATGCAGTCGTGGCCGACTTGCCTGTTCCGGTTGCGCCAAGCAGCGTGATGTCTTTTTCGCCCGCATTGATGCGCCCAGCCAGCTCTGCGATTGCGTGCGGCTGGTCGCCCGATGGCTTGTATTCGCTGATTACCTCGAAGCGATTCACGGCTCTGGTTGGCTCCATGCTGCTACTCCCCCGTGCCTTGTTGCTCGGCCTTGGCAGTTGCCATCCGTTCAAAGTCGCGATAGGCGGCCTCGGCATCGCGCAACAGCAATGACAGGTCTTGATTCGAACTTAGGATCACGTCGGCGCGGGCGGCGCGTAGCACCGGGGTGGACTGGCTGGCAATTCGGCGCAAAGCCGCCTCGGCGTTCATGCCGCGATGTTTCACCATGCGCTCCACCTGCTTTTCTTGCGGGGCCTCGACCGTGACCACGGCATCGAAAGGTAGGTCGGAGTTTGTTTCGACTAGCAGCGGAATGCTGTAGACCACTATCTGGTTGGTCGGCGCTGTGGCCTCGATGGCAGCCAACTCGGCCCTTGCGCGATCGCGAATCAAAGGATGCGTGATGGCCTCGAGCGTTTGGCGTTTATTCTCGTTGCCAAACACCTTGTCGGCCAATGATGATCGGTTGAGTTCACCGTCGACAGTGAGCACTTCGGGGCCAAATTCGGCGACGATGGCCGCCAATCCGGGGCTCCCGGCGGCAACCACTTCGCGTGCCAACAAATCGGCGTCAACCTCGATTGCACCGAGTCTGCGCCAGTGCTCTGCGACAGTCGATTTGCCGGCGGCAATGCCACCCGTGAGGCCGATAAGGAACATGCGACAAGCCTAGGTTAAAAGCAAGAGAGGCCGGGCCTAAGCCCGACCTCTCAACGCTTGGTGAGTGGGTTACTCGGCGCTCTTCAGCTTGTCGCGAAGGGCAGCGAGCGATTCGTCGCCAGCAAGGGTGCCGGTCTCAGGTGCGTCGCTCGAGTAGCTCGACGACGAGGCTGCTGCCTCGTTGACCACAGGAAGGTTCTCGGCTGCCTCGTTTGCTGCGGCGACCTGCTTCTTGTGTGCTTCCCAACGTACGTGAGCCTCGGCGTACTCCTTCTCCCACTTGGCGCGGGCCTCTTCGAAGCCGGCCTTCCACTCGTTGGTGGTTGGGTCGAAGCCCTCTGGGTACTTGTACTGACCGTTCTCGTCGTAGTCAGCTGCCATGCCGTACAGCGCTGGGTTGAAGTCGGTGCCCTCAGGGTCGACCTCCTCGTTTGCCTGCTTCAGCGACAGCGAGATGCGGCGACGCTCGAGGTCGATGTCGATTACCTTGACGAAGACGTCCTGGTTGACCGAAACGACCTGCTCTGCGAGTTCGATGTGCTTCGACGACAGCTCGCTGATGTGAACCAGACCCTCGATACCGTCGGCGACGCGGACGAATGCACCGAAAGGAACCAGCTTGGTGACCTTACCTGGTGCGTACTGACCGATTGCGTGGGTGCGAGCGAATACCTGCCATGGGTCTTCCTGGGTTGCCTTGAGCGACAGCGAAACACGCTCGCGCTCCTGGTCGACCTCGAGAACCTCGACGGTAACTTCCTGACCGATCTCGACGACCTCGCTGGCGTGCTCAATGTGCTTCCAGCTCAGCTCGGATACGTGGACCAGGCCGTCTACGCCGCCCAGGTCGATGAAGGCACCGAAGTTAACGATGCTCGAAACAACACCGGTGCGGATCTGACCCTTGGCCAGGTCTGCAAGGAAGGTGCTGCGGCTAGCGGACTGGCTCTCCTCCAGGAGGGCACGGCGGCTAAGTACTACGTTGTTGCGGTTCTTGTCGAGCTCGAGGATCTTGGCCTCAACCTTCTGACCCAGGTATGGGCCGAGGTCGCGAACGCGACGCAGCTCGATGAGGGAGGCAGGAAGGAAGCCACGGAGGCCGATGTCTACGATCAGACCACCCTTAACAACCTCGATAACAACACCGTTGACGGTGCCGTCGGCTTCCTTGATCTTCTCAACATCGCCCCAAGCGCGCTCGTACTGTGCACGCTTCTTGGACAGGATGAGACGGCCTTCCTTGTCTTCCTTCTGAAGAACCAAAGCCTCTACGGAGTCGCCAACTGCGACGATGTCGCTTGGGTCGGCGTCGTGGCGAATCGAAAGTTCGCGCGATGGGATGACACCCTCGGTCTTGTAGCCAACGTCGAGGAGAACCTCGTCGCGGTCAATCTTTACAACGGTACCTTCGATGAGGTCGCCATCGTTGAAGAACTTGAGGGTCTTTTCGACTGCTGCGAGGAAGTCCTCTGCCGAGCCGATGTCGTTTACAGCAACCTGGGTTGCCTTGCTGGTGGTCATGTAGTTTTTTCTCGTTTTGGGTTTTTCTCGGGTCACGGCAAAAACTCACCAACAGTTGGAAACTGAATGAGCTTGCTTCACCGTGACGATTTACGGTTTATTGCACAAATGTGCTTATTTAGACTACCCCAGAAGACCGCGTCAAATCAAGGATGTTTAGAAGAGTTGGCTCAGATTCGCGAGCAGTAATCGTGCCTGCTCTTCGCCATCATCGGTGGCGGTAACAGTTATGGTCAGTTCTTCACCGAAGCGTGCACCGAGAGTCAGTAAAGAGAGCACCGAATCGCCGCGACTAGGCGCTTCCCCGGAACGACCGATGGTGACGTCGAATTCGGACTCTCCAACGATGCGTGCGAACT
>JBEEJX010000061.1:0-3544 GCA_041168965.1 Actinomycetota bacterium | reverse complement strand
TCACCGTCGGAATTCCAAGCTGACGAATCGCGAGGTTTCCGGTGGCCACACCGACGCCATTGCGCTTGGCGAGGCGACTGGCCTCGGCATCGCTGTCGGCATTCGCAGCACCGACATCGACCAGCGTCGGAAACACCACGGCATCAAAACCGTTGGCAGCCATCCAGTCTTCGAGATCGAGTTGGCGAGTGCGCTCGAGCCCCTCGAGGCCAGCACGGATGCCCCGCGCGTTCGGCCCGCTAAACGGATCCCCCACGCCCTCGGCTCGCGCCTTGGTCACGTAGTCGGCCAGGTCAACATCGATGTCTGAGGTCAGTTCTGGCAGAGTGTCAAGCGGGTGCCGGGGAAAAATCTGCGGCCCATCGACCTGCTCGAGACGACACAGGTCGGGCTGACCGTTGAGGCGCAGAAACGCATCCCAACCCCACATAGACAAATCCCAGATTTCGAGGTCGAAGAATTCCCTCGGCACGATTCCGCGATTCATGATGCTTGGCGCACCGGCTCGATCGGCCTCGTAGTTGCTGACCACCGGAAAATCGCTTTCGACAACCTCGGCACCTGCGGCCTCGAGGTCGGCCTTGGCCAGGTTCCAGAGGTCAATCACGGATTCGCGCGGTTCGATCTTGGTACCGATCACACCGCCAATCCCCTCGCCAGTGCCCTGAGCCTCGTCGAGGCCCAAAAACATGCGTGGTGCCGCGAATCGCATGCCCGCCAGCGGCTTGCCGGCGGCCACCGCGACGAGCGCCGAGTCGTGCAATTCAACGAGTGGTTTGCCTAGCACGGTTTCGGGCGTGGGCAACTCGACCCACGGCTGCAGGCGCCAAAAATCGCCACCCTTGTCGTCATCGGTCTTGGCCAAGACGTCGACAACCTCGCACAGGTCGCGCATGCTGCGGGTGTGCGGCACGACCACATCCATGGTTGGCACGAGCGGCCAGTTGCCACGGGTCGAAATCACGCCTCGCGAAGGGGTATAGGCACACAGGGCGTTGCATGAGGCTGGGGCACGGCCGCTCGACCAGGTTTCTTCGCCAAGGCCGAATGCTGCAAAGCTGGCCGCGGTCGAGGTGCCTGATCCGTTCGAAGAGCCCGAAGTCCAGGCCGAGGTCAAAAACTCGGCGTTGTATGGCGATTCGGCGCGACCATAGACGCCGCGCTGCATTCCACCATTGGCCATCGGCGGCATGTTGGTGAGCCCGATGAACACGGCTCCCTCGGCGCGCAAGGCCTCGATCGAAAACGCGTCGCGACTGGCGATCAGGTGCTCGAACGCTGGCGAACCATTCGCCACCGTCAGACCAGCCACCATGTATGAGTCTTTGGCCGTGAACGGAATGCCTTCGAGGCGGCGCGGGGTGTTTCCGGCGGCGCGACGTGCGTCTGATGCGCGGGCTTCGTCGAGGGCGGCAGGATTCATGACCACCAGCGAATTGAGCCGCATGCCATTGTGGTCGTAGGCGTCGATGCGGGCCAGGTAGCTTTCGACTAACCCAACCGAGGTGGTCTCACCGCTGTTTAGGGCTGCCCGCAACTGGGCAATCGACTTTTCAACCACCGGATAGTGGGTCACTTTGGGCTCCTTTGCGCGCAGGCGACATGCACGCTCAAGCGTATTGCCTGGCGCCTTGCCTGACGTAACGCCTAGAAGGCGGTCAGCTTTTCTAGCACTCGCTTTTTGGCGAGATTCGCGTAATCCCACTGAATCGCCTCGGCCTGGTGCAGCCATTCGGCGAGCGCCATCGCTTCGATTGCCGACGCATCAACGAAAGCCGCACCCGCAGCCTTGAACTTGCCGACCGGCTTGAGCCCTGCTTGTTCAAACGACTGACCGCTCCAAAACAGCAGTTCGATGCCGGCCTTTTTGCGGCTGTAGCCGACCACCGGGTTGCCGTTCAAAAACCAGACCGGATGCCCATGCCAGACCTTGCCCTCAGCCGTCGGCAAGGCCTGCGCAATCGCCGATTGCAACGTCTCGCAAATCGCAAGCTCGGCGGGTTCGAGGCCGTTGTGATATTCGATGATGTCGCTGGCTGCATGCATGTGGCAAGGCTAGCGCCTGCCTAGACTGACCGAGTGAGCGCATACCTGTTATTTGCATCGATTTGGTTCGTGGCCGCCGTCACGCCCGGCGCCGACACGATGCTGTTGCTCACCAAGACCCTGGCCACCGGATGGCGATCGGTGATCCCCTATTCGATTGGCATCACGCTGGCGAAGATCGCGATGCTGACTGCCGCATACTTTGGATTCACTCAGCTGCTGCGCACGCACCCCGAACTCATGCTTGGCATCAAGTTGTTTGGTGCGGCGTTTTTGGTGTGGCGCGCGTGGACGCTTTGGCGAAGCACGGGGTTGCCAAGCGGGTCGTCGCGCGAGGGATTCTGGCCTGGGTTGGCGATGGCATTCGCAATCGGCGCGAGCAATCCGCAGGCCATGTTGTTTTATGTTGCGGTCGTTCCGCAGGTGGTTGCCGAAACTAATATCTGGGTGCTCGACGCGATCGTGGTCGTCGGTTTCACCGTCGTCACGGTCATTTATGCCGGTCTGGCAACGCCGATTCGAGTGGCTTTGGCCCGCGGCAATAACCAGCGAATCGTGAATCGCATCGTGGCCGTGATTTTTGTAATTTTGGCCGTAGTGTTCATCACTCGTTAGCCTGAAACCAACATGTTTGCCATCGCCTTTTCGCTCATTGCGGCGCTCAGTTATGGCATCGGCGACTTCTTCGGGGCGCTCGCGTCGCGAAAACTGCATCCGCTCTCGGTTTCGCTGGTTGGCCACAGTGCCTCTTCGATCGCCGCGGGCATCGCGCTGCTGTTCATTCCAAGCGCATGGTCAACTGGCGGCACGTGGTCGGGTGTGATCGCCGGGGCGTGCGAGGCGGTCGGCTTTTTGGTTTTCTACTACGTTCTGGCGGTTGGGCCGGTGGCTATCGTGGCGCCGATGGTCTCGGTCATCTATGCGATCGTGCCCGTTGCCTGGGCCGTATGCGCCGGCGCGCAACTCACGCCGCTGGCTGCCGCAGGGGTTGCCCTCGGGCTCGCGGCGGTCGTCGCCCTCTCGGTCGCGCCAAAGGGCGGCGCCGAGAGCGACGATGAATTGGCTGCCGCGGCCGCGGCTGGTCGCAAACCTGGCATCAACCTTGGGCTGGTGCTGTTGGCAACCATCGGCGGAGTCACCTGGGGTTTCGCCACCGTCGCGCTTGACATGGCGCCAACGGCAGCCGGAGCTAGCCCCGCGGTGGCCGGCGCGCTGACGGCGCTCGGGCTCGTCGCGGTTGCCTATGTTTTTGCGCACGGGCGCATCCGCACCAGGTTCACAACCGATTCGGTGCGCAACTCAATGCTTTCGGGCGGCCTATTCGGCTTTGCCAACGCGTTCATCCTGCTTGCGCTGGCGACGGGCGCCTTGGCCCTTGTCGGACTGCTCACCGCGATGTATCCACTGGCAACGGTCTTGCTGGCTCGGTTTGCGCTCAAGGAGCATATCTCGCGCGTTCAGTGGTTCGGCATTGCGGGCGCGGTGACTGCCGCAGCGC
>JBEEJX010000060.1:0-21248 GCA_041168965.1 Actinomycetota bacterium | reverse complement strand
CCATAAACGCGCTGAACGCCATCGGCGTCGATCACATCGCGAACGCCAACGCTTTCGACGTTGTCGGCTGGCACCCAAATGGTCAGGTCACCCTGAGCAACCTTGAGCTGCAGGTAAAGCTTGGTCTCGCCGCGGAAGACGCGGTCGCTGACATCAATGATTTCTGCCGCACCGTGGTGTGGGTAAACGACGGTCTCGCCGACTTCAAAACGCATTAGGAAAATCCCTCCGGAAACCCCAATTTTACCACAGAAACCCCCATTTCTAAAGGGTAGGATTGCCTTGAAAAGCATTCGCAGGAGGAATGAATGATTCGCAAGATTGCCGCTGTAACTTTGGCCGCTGGCGTGATGCTCGGCACCGCCGGTTGCAACATGATCACCCACGTCGCTTCGAACGATGTTTATGCCCCATCAGACGGCGCTCAGGCCACCGCTGGCGATGTCAAGGCACGCAACTTCCTGCTGCTCGAAGACGGCACCAAGACCCTGCTCATCGGCTCGCTGGTCAACAGCGGCATCGAGGCAGCGGCCGTCTCGCTCAACTACATCGACGGTGGCGCCAGCAAGGTTGCCCAGGTCAACCTAAACGCCAGCCAGAAGTTCGACCTCGGCTACAACGGCACCGCAGCCCTTCCGGTTGCGACCGAGCTAAAGCCAGGCGCCGTCTACCAGGTTTCGATTACCGTATCGGGCAAGACCGCCGCGATGAGCGTTCCAGTGCTCGACGGCACACTGCCTGAATACAAGGCAATTCTCGACGCCGCCAAGTAGGCACTCGACAAAATCCGTTGGCTTCGGCCTAGCAAAAAGGGCATCCGCAGGGATGCCCTTTTTCTTTGAACCGGCCGGTCGCGACATGCGCCTCGCGACTCGCGCCTAAACCTCGAACTTGTAGCCGAGGCCGCGCACGGTCAGCAGGTGCACTGGGCGCGCAGGGTCGTCCTCGATTTTTGAACGGATGCGCTTGACGTGAACATCGAGAGTCTTGGTGTCGCCAAAGTAGTTGCTGCCCCAGACCCGATCGATGATCTGGCCGCGGGTGAGCACGCGATTGACGTTCTCGAGCAACAGTTCGAGCAGCTCGAATTCCTTGAGCGGCATAGCGACCTTTTTGCCGTGGACCAGGACCTCGTGGCGCTCCAGGTCGACGCGAACCGGGCCGGCCTCGAGCACGTTGGTCGGGGTGACTGCCGGCTCAACGTTGCGACGCAAAACGGCCTTCATGCGGGCCAAGAGCTCGCGCGATGAGTATGGCTTTGTGACGTAGTCGTCGGCACCGATCTCGAGGCCAACGACCTTGTCGATCTCGCTGTCTTTGGCGGTGAGCATGATGATCGGCACGGTCGAACTCTGGCGGATGACTCGGCACACCTCGTTGCCGCTCATGCCCGGCAGCATGAGGTCGAGCAAAATCAAGTCGGCACCGGCACGCTCAAAGGCCTCGAGGGCCGCATTGCCATCGACGGCCTCGACCACGTCGAAGCCCTCCTTCTGCAACAGATAGACCAGTGGTTCGCGCAGCGACTGTTCGTCTTCGACGACCAGGATTTTTGTCATTTCTTTGCCTTCTTGCTCGGCTTCTTTTCGGCCTTTTTAGCCTCAGACTTTTTGACGGCCTTTTTGATGGCCTTCTTTTCAGACTTGCTGCGGCCAACCGCCGCGGCCCCAGCCACAGGAATTCTCAGGGTGAAGGTCGAGCCCATGCCTTGCTTCGAAAACACAGAGACCTCGCCCTTGTGGTTGTGTGCCACATGCTTGACGATGCTCAATCCCAGACCGGTGCCGCCCGTCTGGCGCGATCGCGAAGGATCTACGCGATAGAACCGCTCGAAGATGCGCTTTTGGTCTTCGGCGCTGATTCCAACGCCGCTGTCGGTCACGGCAATCTCGGCGATGTTTTGGGTCACCGCGAGGCCAACGCCCACCTGAGAATTCTCGTCGGAGTAGTTGATCGCGTTTTCGATGAGGTTGCGCAGTGCGGTGACCAACATGCCGTGATCGCCATAGACATAGATTCCTGCAGGCGCATCGACACCAATGCGCACCTTGCGCGAATCGGCCATGTGCTTGTTGAGCTCGACGGCCTCATCGACCACCTCGTGCAGCTCGACCAGCGAGGCATTGCTGGCCACCTCTGCCGATTGCAGACGCGATAGCTGAATGATGTCTTTGACCAGCGAGCCGAGTCGCTTGGATTCACGAACCAGGTCGGCCGAAAACTTCTTGACCATTTCGGGCGAATCGGATGCGTCTTGCAGGGCCTCGGCCAGCAGGCTGATCGCGCCAATCGGGGTCTTGAGTTCGTGCGAAATGTTGGCGATGAAGTCGCGACGGGTCTCGTCTAGGCGGTGTGCCTCGGTGCGGTCGTCGACCAGCAGCAGCACGTTTTGGTTGCTCATCACGGCAGCACGCACGTGCACCCAGGTCGAGTTGCCGCGCAATCCGCTCAACAGCGTGGTCTCGAGGCTCACCGGTTCTTCAGACTCGCGGGCGGTCTGAACCAGCTCGCGCAATTTCTTGTGAGCCAAAACTCGATTGTTGACCAGCCCCATGGCCATGGCGCCGTCGGTGGCGCGAATTACGGTGTCGGTCTCGCCGATCACGAGGCCCGCTGAGGCCAGAACGTCGAGCACCTCGGTGGCGCCATCGACGATGTTGTTTCGGTCGTCATTCACCTTGAGTTCGGCGCGACGAAGAGTCCGCAAGAACAGCACGAGGACGATGCCGGCACCGGCCACAAAGCCAATCCCCAGGGTCGCCCAACTCGCAAAGTTCACGAGGTTAACACTATGCCGACCCAAATGGTTCAAGAATCCAAACTCCGCGTTCTGACGCGGTTTTTGTCGTGAGTTCAGCCATAGTTCACCGCTTGTTTGCCAATTGCTGAAAGAGTTTTTGCATTCCCTAAATCAAGGAGCATGATGCGCGAAGTTTTTCAGGACCAGCTGCGTGAGGTTCAGGACCGCCTAGTAGAGATGGCCGAGTCGGTCACCCAGATCATCGACGACGCATCGAGCGCGTTCATCAAGTCAGACGTAGCACTCGCCGACCGCGCAATCGCACTGGCCGAGGCAAACGAGAACAAGGCGCTGACCCTCGACGAGCTCGTGATTCGAATTCTTGCGCGTCAGTCGCCGGTTTCGCGCGATCTGCGCATCCTGGTTTCGGCACTTCGCATCAGCGCCTCGCTCGAACGCATGGGCGCCCTGGCCGGCCACATCGCGGCCATCGCACGCTACCGTTACCCGGGCAGCGCCGTTCCTTCAGCCCTCAAGGCAACCTTCGAAGAGATGGGCAAGCTCGACATCGACCTGGCCAAGAAGATCGCCAAAATTCTGCGTTCGACCGATGCCGATGAGGCTCGTGCGATTCAGGCACAGGATGAACGCGTCGACCAGCTGCACCGTCACGTATTCGACGTGGTGCTCGGTGAGGAGTGGAAGGAGAACGCGATGTATACCGTCGACGTGACCCTGGCCAGCCGTTACCACGAGCGCTTCGCCGACCACGTGGTCGACATCTCGAGCAAGATCAGCTACCTCACCACCGGTGAATGGGTCGAGCACGAGCTCTAAATTTCTCTACTGCTGAGTCGCGAGCAGGGGTAAAACTGCGGCAACCTTTCCAAAACGAAAAGGCCTCCCAACCGGGAGGCCTTTTCTGTTGCTTGGTGCAGGGCTTGCTGCGGCGGGCTACTTCTTGTTGCCCTGTGCGGCTACGGCTGCGGCGCCAGCCGCTGCCGCCTCTGGGTCGAGGTATTCGCCACCGGCCACGATTGGCTTGAAGTTTTCGTCGAGCTTGTAAACCAGCGGAATACCGGTTGGAATGTTGAGCTCGGCGATGTCATCGTCGCTAACACCATCTAGGTGCTTGACCAGTGCGCGCAGCGAGTTGCCGTGCGCGGTAACAAGCACGGTCTTGCCGCCCTTGAGTGCCGGCTGGATGTCGCTCATCCAGAACGGGAGCATGCGCTCGAGCACATCCTTTAGGCATTCGGTCTTAGGAACATCGCCGCCGAGGTCGGCGTAGCGCTCGTCGTTGGCCTGCGAGTATTCGTTGGCGTCGTCGATGGCAGGAGGTGGCACGTCGTATGAACGGCGCCAGGTCTGGAACATCTCTGGGCCGTATTCGGCCAGGGTCTGAGCCTTGTCTTTGCCCTGCAGAGCACCGTAGTGACGCTCGTTGAGGCGCCAGTCGCGAACGACGTCGATCCAGACGCGGTCGGCGGCGTTCAACGCGATGTGGGCGGTGTTGATCGCACGACGCAGGCGCGAGGTGAACAGCAGGTCAGGCTTTAGGCCGGATTCGGCCAGCAGCTCGCCGGCACGCTTGGCCTCGGCGCGACCCTGGTCGCTCAGCTCGACGTCAACCCATCCGGTGAACAGGTTTTCCTGGTTCCAAACGCTGTTGCCGTGGCGCAACAAGATCAGTGTGTATTTCGCAGTCATGCAGTCAAGTTTAGACGCGGGCCTCGACCGCATAGTCTTTCTTCGGGAGGTCGCAGTGGTAAAAAAGGCGCAACCGCTGGTCGCCGGGCGCGGCAAGCCAGTCGGCAACATCACGCGCGGCACCACCAACCCAAACCGTCTTCGCCGCATCGATCGCTACATCGCCTCGCTTTCTGTGATGCGTTCGACCGACCAACCGGTTGTCGTAGACCTCGGCTTTGGCGCCAGCCCGATCACTGCAATCGAGCTGCTGCAGCGGTTGAGCAAGACCAACCCAAACACGCATGTGGTTGGCATCGAGATCGATCGCGAGCGCGTCGAACGCGGGCTAGCTGTTGCCACCGAAAACCTGCACTTTGCACTCGGCGGCTTTGAGGTGCCGATGCCAGCGGAATTTGCGCCGGGGCGCCCAGCCACCGTGATTCGCTGCCTCAATGTGCTCAGACAGTATGACGAGAGCGATGTGCCACAAGCCTGGGCGCGCATGCAGTCGCGGCTCGCCGCCGACGGAATCTTGATCGAGGGCACCTGCGACGAACTTGGCCGAGTGGCCAGTTGGGTGACGCTCGATGTTGATCGGCCGCTGTCGCTAACCATCAGCCTCAGACTCGCCGAGCTCGAGTGGCCGTCGAAGGTTGCCGAGCGACTGCCGAAGGCGCTGATTCATCACAATGTGCCCGGCGAACGCATCCACGATTTTTTGACCGCGCTCGATGTCGCGTGGCGCAATGCGGCCGGGGTTGGGGCGCACTCGGCAGTGCAGCGCTGGCAGGAAACCTGTCGCGAGATTGCCGACGCCGGTTGGCCCGTGATTGGCGACCGGAAACGTTGGCGTCTTGGCGAACTAACGGTCGACTGGGCTGCTGTCGCGCCGAGCGCCTAAACGACGGGCAACTCGTCGCGAGCGTCGTCTTCGCTCATGCCAGACGCGCAGAGCAGGTCGACCAACATCGGTCGCAGCAGCAACAGCACGCTGGCCTCGCGCAGCTGGTCGGCGATGCCGAAGCGCTTGGGGTCGAGCTGATGAATCACCTCGAGCAGTTGCTCTTGGGCGATCTCGAGCTGTTCGGGCTCCTTGAGGCCGCGTTCGAGGCTTTGCACGCCCGCCTCAACCTGCTCGAGCAGGTCGGCCAGATAGGGGCGCGAGACTCCGTCGCGCAGCAAGAAATCGATGCGACGAACCACCACGCGCAAGTTTCGCGTGGCTAGGTCCATTCCGCGCAACAAACGCATCTGACCGGCTAGTTCGCCGCGATGCTTGCGCAAAAACGGGCTGATTCGACTGACCGATACGGCGCTGTCGAGCGACATGCGCCAGTTATCGATGAGCGGTTGAGTGCGACGAACGCGAACCAGGGCCGCGTCGGCCACCTTGAAGTCGTGCGACAACAGCGCCTTGCGCACATCGGCAATGGTGCCCAGGAAGGCATCGAACAGCTTGCCCGCATCTTTATTGGCCATGCCACGCGGATCACGCGGAATCAGTGCCGTGACTACCAGGGCCGTTAGGCCACCGAGCAACCCGTCAATCGAGCGCACGAACGGCCCACCGGCTGGCGCCGCGAGCAACTGCACGAGCATTGCCTGAATGCCAACGGTCAGGGCGAACGAGGCGCTGCCGATCATGAAGCGTGCGATGGCGAGGCTAACGGCAAGCACGACCGCCATTTGCCAGACACCCTGCCCAAGCCAGGTCGAGAGCAATTCGCTGAGGGCGATGCCGGTGATCATGCCTAGCGCGGTTTCGGCAACGCGACGCGGGCGGGCGTCGCGAGTGAAGCCAAGCGAGGTGATCGTCACGGTCACCGCAAAAAGTGGCACCTGGTGCCCCAAAACAAAGTGGGTGAACGAGTATGCGCCTAGCGCGGCGATCACGATTTGGGCGATCGGCGCGAGGCTCTCGATCAGCCGCTGTGCGGCGGCGGTTGGCCGCCAAAACAACTTCATGCCGCGCCGCCCATCAGCTCTTGCCGCCCATCAGGTTTTTGCGCGTGAGCCCGCGCGCCGCGAGGTTGGCCACGTTGCCCGCTTCTGGTGGAACGATGACCTCCTGGTTTGCATCGATGACCTGACCGGTTGGCGAAACCACCTGCAGTCGCGCATCGGTCGGCACGCCGCGCGAGATCACGGCAAGCGCGATCGGGCCTGCCTCAAAGTGCGTCGCGGTCGAGGTGATTCGACCGCGGGCGGCCTCGCCACCGACCAATCGAACCTCGTCGCCAACCGTAGGCAATTCATGCCCAGAGCCATCGAGGTGCAACAGCACCAGGCGACGCGGTGGGTGCCCCAGATTGTGCACCTTAGCGACCGTCTCTTGGCCGCGATAGCAACCCTTGCTCAGGTGCACTGCGGTGGCCAATAGGTCGAGCTCGTGCGGCAGAGTGCGGTCGTCGAGTTCGGGCTCGGCTGGGCGATGCGCGGCGATGCGCAGTGCGTCGAGCGCGCTCGTGCCCGCTGGTTCCAGGTCGGCAAACACCGCATCGGTTGCGCCGATGGCAACCAGATTCTCGAAATAGTTCCAGTCGGCAGCCGCATGCGCAGTGGCCTCGGCCGACGCATAGCGGAATCCGCCCGCAGCCGTTGCCGGCCATGGGTCGTTCCAGTGCAACTCGGCGGTGGCCAACGGCGAACCAATGGTCGCGACTATCGCATACCGATTCGACACATCGTCGATTTCGACCTTCGAGCGAAACACCATGCGCTGCAGCCAGGCGACCAAGGCCTGACCGCGCTCGGCGCCAACCCAAAGCCAGATCGCGTCATCGGCAATCACCAAATGGATGTCTTGTTCGACGTGCCCTTGCGGGTCGAGCAACAGCGCCTCGACCGATGCGCCGACGGGCTGCCCCTGAATGTTTTGCGAAAGTAGCGCATGCAACCAGCTGGCGCGGTCGGCTCCCCCGACGCGAATCACGGTGTGAGCATCGAGCAATACCGCAGCCGCAGCCGCCAACAACCGGCGCTGCTCGGTCAACGAATTGCCAAAGTGCGCTGTCATGACTGCCTAACTAGACGCGTTCGAGGCGCGCCGACGCGTGCGACTTGAGCTCGCTGCCCGGCAGGGCGATGTCCCAAACCCAAAGCAGCGCGTTTTCGACGAGGCCATACAGGCGGGTCGAGTGACGGTATGTCTTTGCGCCCTCGAAGGCCACACCCGAGACCGAGGCTAGGTCAACCCGAGCGCCCTTAATTTTGCCGTTGTAAAGTTCGGCCACACCGCCCGGGTGCAGGGTCGAAACCTGAATGTCGAAACCGCCCTCGTTGTTGCGCAGTTTCTCGAGGTCTTCGCGGGTCTTGATCGATGGTTCGCCGGTGCCAGGCAAGAAGCCAGGGCCGTGATCGGCCGATTCGGCCGGGCGGGTCAAACGCCAATAGCCGAGTTCACTCGGCAGCGGAATCGAATTCTCGCCAATCAACTCGGCCGAAGAAATGTAGGTCAATACGTTGCGGCCATCGTGCGCAAACTCGATGCGCTGGCGGAATTCGTATTCGGTGGCCTCGCCCTCGACGCCATCGGGCTTATAGCTGATTACGCCAGTGCCCTCCCACTTGCCAACAAGAAAGGCGAATGGGGTTAGTTCGAGCGGGAGGTCCTCAGGAAGGACAAACAACTACTTCTGACCCTTAAAGAGCTTGTAGAGCACGACGCCCGAAATGCCAGTGATGGCGAGCGCGGCAAGAACCAAAAGGCCGGTGAAGAAAATCTCAAGGGAGAGGATCATGTGCCTAGTCTAACCAGCCAACGAAAGCACAAGCGTGTCAATGGCCAGAATCAGATAACTGCCGCCGGCCACATAGACCAGACGCTTTACAAATCCCTGCGGCTGGGCACGAAACAACTGGATGAGCGACACCAACGCGACAGCACCGGCAAGGATTGTGCCAAACGCGATCTCGGGTGTGTGCCAGGGCGCCGGCGAGCGCACCATCAGCACCCAGGAGCTGACGGCGACCAACGCCCAGATGGCAATGATTTCGACCCAGTGGTTCTTCACCCCTCAATCATCAGGCATTCAGGTAAAACGGCGAGGTAAACACGAGGCAAACCGAATGAAACGCGGGTCTAAAATGGTCGAAAGGCGTTTGGAGAGAGCATGGCGCAACTTTTGATCCTGTCGGCTGCGGCCAACAGTGAAGTTTTGCCTGCCCTAGGCCTGTTGAGCCACCGAGTGCGCCAGATGCCAGCCGAGCCCGCAAACCTAGTCAGTGCCCCAGGCCACGACCTTATTTTGCTCGATGCCCGCCGCGACCTTGCCAACGCAAAGGCACTCGCCAAGATCCTGGTAACTACCGGCCTATCGGCGCCGATGCTGGTCGTGGTTACCGAGGGTGGCTTGGCCGCAATCAACACCGAGTGGGGCGCAAGCGACATCATTCTCGAATCGGCAGGCCCTGGCGAGATCGACGCCCGCATCCGACTAGCGCTGGCACGCGCAAACGAACGCCAAAACGAGGGCAAGATCAGCACCTCGGGCGTCGTGATCGACGAGACCGCATACTCGGCCAAGGTCAACGGCAGCCCGCTCGACCTCACCTATAAAGAATTCGAACTGCTCCGCTTTTTGGCCCAGCACCCCGGCCGCGTGTTCACCCGCGAGCAGCTGCTGAGCGAAGTGTGGGGTTACGACTACTTTGGCGGCACGCGCACGGTCGATGTGCACATCCGTCGCCTGCGCGCAAAACTTGGCGACCTCGAATCGCTAATCGGCACCGTGCGCAACGTTGGCTATCGCTTTAGCCCAAGCGAACAGGCCGACGAGTACGCCGACGCATACTGATCGTTTTTGCACCGAGCCAAAGTTCGGCAACCTAGCGTTCACCCTCCTGTGGCACGATTGACTCATGTCTTCTGAAGAAACAATGGCGATTGACCTGCCTGACCTCGACAGCACCCTGCCTGCCGACCGGTTTCTAGACCGCGAACTCAGCTGGTTGGCGTTCAACCAGCGCGTGCTCGAGTTGGCCGAAGACCCAAACCTGTATTTGCTTGAGCGCGTCAACTTTTTGAGCATCTTTGCCTCGAACCTCGACGAGTTCTTCATGGTGCGCGTTGCCGGCCTGAAGCGCCGCATCGCCACCGGCCTCGCTGCCGTTTCGAGCAGCGGTCTCGACCCGCAAGAGGTGCTGAGCGAGATTTCGGAACACGCCCACCGACTGCAGCGTCGTCACGCCGAGGCCTTCATCGATGTGATTGAGCCGGCGCTTTCGGAACGCGGCATTCGAATGGTTCGCTGGGCCTCGCTGAGCGACGCCGAAAAGGCCGAACTGCACGCCTATTTCCAGAGCCAAATCTTCCCGGTTTTGACCCCGCTTGCCGTCGACCCGGCCCATCCGTTTCCATACATTTCGGGTCTGTCGCTAAACCTTGCTGTCGTGCTGCGCAACCCAGAGGCAGGCACCGAGAACTTTGCCCGTGTAAAGGTGCCACCACTGCTGCCGCGCTTTGTGCGAGTGCCTGGCGGCGAGCCAAACGCCCGCAACAACGGAATCGTTGACGTGCGCTTTGTGCCACTCGAAGACCTGATCGGCGAGTTCCTCGGCGAGCTGTTCCCTGGCATGCAGGTGCTGCAGCACCACGCGTTCCGTGTTACTCGCAACGAAGACCTCGAGGTCGACGAAGACGAGGGCGAGAACCTCTTGGTTGCACTCGAGAAAGAACTGCTGCGTCGCCGCTTTGGCCCACCGGTTCGACTCGAGGTCGCCGACGACATCAACCCGCAGGTGCTCGAACTGCTGATGCGCGAGCTCGACATCAACGACGACGACGTCTATCACCTGCCGCGCCCGCTAGACCTAACCGGCCTCTCAGAGATCGCATTCATGAAGCGACCCGAGCTGCACTACCCGCCGCACCCGGTCATCACAAACCGCTATTTGAAGCCGGTAGAAGACGACGACCAGAGCTTCTTTGCCGCGCTTCGTGCGCGCGACGTTTTGGTGCACCACCCATACGAGTCGTTCGCTACCTCGGTGCAGGCGTTCCTTGAGCATGCCGCCAACGACCCGAAGGTCTTGGCAATCAAGCAGACCCTGTACCGCACCTCGGGCGACTCGCCGATTGTCGATGCGCTCATCCGCGCGGCAGAATCGGGCAAGCAGGTCTTGGCCCTGGTCGAGATCAAGGCGCGCTTCGACGAGCAAAACAACATCGGTTGGGCGCGCAAGCTCGAGCAGGCCGGAGTGCACGTTGTTTACGGCATTGTGGGCCTCAAGACCCACTGCAAGCTCTCGCTCGTGATTCGCCAAGAGGCCGGCCACCTGCGTCGTTACTGCCACGTCGGCACCGGAAACTACAACCCGAAGACCGCGCGCTTCTATGAGGACTACGGCCTGCTGACGGCACGCGAGGCCGTTGGCGAAGACCTGACCAAGCTGTTCAACCAGCTGTCGGGCTATGCGCCAGACGCCACCTTTAAGTCACTGCTGGTCTCGCCAAACGGCGTGCGCGATGGCCTGGTCGAGCGCATCGACCGCGAGATCGCGTTCAAGCAGGCTGGCAAGGATGCACGCATCCGCGTAAAGGTCAACTCACTGGTTGACGAACAGATCATCGATGCCCTGTATCGCGCGTCGCAGGCCGGCGTTGCCGTGGACGTGGTCGTTCGCGGCATGTGTGCATTGCGCCCTGGTGTGCCTGGTCTTAGCGAGAACATTCGTGTGCGTTCGGTGCTCGGGCGTTACCTCGAGCACTCGCGCATCTTCACGTTCTTGGGCGGCGGCGACCCGGCCGTGTTCATCGGCTCTGCCGACATGATGCACCGCAACCTCGACCGTCGCGTTGAGGCACTCGTTCGAATCACCCAACCGGATCAGATTCGCGAACTCAACGGCCTATTTGACCTTGCGATGGCCGAGACCTCGAGCTCATGGCACCTGTCGAGCGACGGCAACTGGGCACGAAACCAGTACGACGCCGAGGGCAAGCCGTTGACCGATGTGCAGGATCACATCATGAAGAGCGTCTACGCGGGCAGAAACAAGGGCTAAGTGGCAGCGACCGTATTCGCCGCCGGAGCCGTTCTCTGGCGCGTCGAGAAAAACAAATTGCGCGTTGCCGTTGTGCACCGCTCGCGTTACAACGACTGGAGCTTTGCCAAGGGCAAGGTCGATCCGGGCGAGCTGTTGGCGCAAACCGCGGTTCGCGAAATTCGCGAAGAGACCGGCCTCAAGGTGCGCCTTGGCGTAAAGCTTTCGACCAGCAAATATGAGCTGCCCAATGGAAACGCCAAAGAGGTGCACTACTGGGCGGCGCGAGTGACCGATAAGGCGCTGCACACATCGACCTTCAAGCCCGACGAAGAGGTCGCCAGCGTCGACTGGTTGACCCCCGAAAAGGCTCGCGAGGTGCTTAGCTACGACTTCGACCGGCAGCTGCTCGACGAGGTTGAGGCACTACACAAGCAAGAGAAGCTCGACACCCGACCGTTCATCGTTTTGCGGCACGCTAAGGCAACTCCTCGCGCCGATTGGATGGGTGGTCGCGCAGTCGACGACGGCAAGCGGCCGCTGCTGCCCGAGGGGCTCAAGCAGGCCCAGGCACTCGTGCCACTGATCTCGGCGTTTGGCCCAAAGCGCGTCTTCACCAGCCCATGGTTCCGCTGCCGCGCAACCGTTGCACCGTATGCGGCTAAGCGTCGCATCAAGCTGATCGAACGCTCGGTGTTTAGCGAGCTCGGCAACTTCCGTGGCCCGCAACGCACCGCAAAAGAGGTGCTCGACATCATCGACGAGGGCAAGGCGGCGCTGATCTGCGCCCACCGCCCGAGCCTGCCGACCATCCTTTCGGCGCTGGCCAGCCTTGGCGACTCGACGCAGGCCGAGGCGCTCAAGGCGGCTCGTGCGCTCAGGCCATCCGACATGGTTGTGGTGCAGTTGACCACCGGCAAGAAGCGCAAGGTGGTTTCGGTCGAGACCTATAGCCTTGACTGATGACCGCTAGCAAGTCGCCGACTAACCTAAAGCAGCCCAACACCACCCTTCCGGTGATTGCCCTCTTGACGGTTGCGGTTGCCTGGGGCGGGGCCTTCGTGGTCATGAAGCCAGCCATCGAACACCAGCCGTTCTATGACTTTTTGGCGATTCGATTCACGATTGCGGCGCTTGCAATGGCTTTGGTTCGCCCTCGGGCACTGCGCGCGATCACACCAAAGATGATTGCCACGGGCCTGATTTTGGGCGTGATCTTGGGTCTCGCCTACGTGACCCAAACAATCGCACTTGCCGAAACAACCGCCGCGATCACGGGCTTTCTGACGGGCCTATATGTGGTGCTCACTCCCCTGCTGTCTTGGCTGCTGTTTCGTCATCGCGCGAGCGGCAAGTTGGTCTTTGGCGTGGTGTTGGCAACCTTTGGTCTGGCGCTGATCTCAATCACCGATATCGGCATCCAGCCTGGACACGTTTGGGGCATCATCTGCGCGGTCTTGTATGCGATGCACATCGTTGGGTTGGGCAAGTTCAGCGCGCGTTTTGACGCGTATCCGTTGACCATCATCCAGCTGGTTGGTGTTGCGCTCGTGAGCTGGATTGGTGCGATTCCCGACGGCTACCAGGGCCCGCAGGGCGGCGACGGCTGGTTTGCGGTGCTGTTCACCGCGCTGTTTGCCACGGCCGCGGCATTCTTTGTGCAGACCTGGGCGCAGGCTCGAATGGATGCCGGTCGCGTGGCCATCGTTTTGACCAGCGAGGTAGTGTTCACCGCGGTCATTTCGGTTGCGGTGGGCCAAGAGGTGTTGTCGTTGCAAACCGTGCTGGGCGGTGCGCTGATGGTTGGCGCGATGTTGCTCGTGGAATGGCCGAGCAAGCGTCGCGGATTGCCCGCCGAACCGGCTGGGCCGTCGGCCGCACTCGCCGGCGAAATAAATGTCGCAACCGAAAGTTAGCCTTTAGTTCTTAGGGCTCACGCCCGTTCACGGCCAGAAAGACACCCTCGGTCAGAAAGCCACCCTCAGCCAGAAAGAGTGCCCCATGGATCTCACCCCGGTTCTGCTAGTTGCCGAGCTTGCCCTATCGGTTGTCCTGTTGATTGTGGTTCTGCGCCGCAAGAGCGACGCGGGCGATTCGGGTGCGGCAACCCGCGACCTGATGGCCGTTCGCGACGAACTGGCTCGCGCCATCGCCGCGTCTCAGACCCAGCTCGACAATCGCTTCGAGCAGTTTCGCACCTCGCTAGACAACTCGGCCAAGAACCAGCGCGACGAGGCAACGGCTGGGCGTCAGGAGCTCCAGAAGTCGCTGTCTGATGCGCTTGCCAAGGTCAACGATCAGGTGCGCGAGCTGAGCGAAAACAACACTCGCAAGCAGACCGAGATGCAGCAGGCAGTGCAGATTTCGATCGACAAGATGCAAAAGGGCAACGAAGAAAAGCTCGAAAAAATGCGCGAGACCGTCGACGAAAAATTGCAGGGCACACTCGAAAAGCGCCTGGGCGAATCGTTCAAGCTCGTCAGCGATCGACTCGAGTCGGTGCAAAAGGGTCTCGGCGAAATGCAAAACCTCGCCAGCGGCGTTGGCGACCTCAAGCGCGTGCTCACCAACGTAAAGTCGCGCGGAACCTGGGGCGAGGTTCAGCTCGAGCGTCAACTCGAAGACATGCTTGCCCCAAACCAGTACGAGGCCAATGTCAAGACCAAGAAGGGCTCCGATTCGCTAGTCGAGTTTGCGGTCAAGATGCCGGGTCGCGAAGAAGGCGAATACGTCTATCTGCCGATTGACTCGAAGTTTCCGCAAGAAGACTACGAACGCCTGCTGACCGCCCAGGAACAGGGCGACAAAGAGGCAATCGAGAAGCTTGAAAAAGAACTCGAGAAATCGATCAAGTTGCAGGCCAAGACCATCCACGACAAATACATCGACGTGCCACACACCACCGACTTCGCAATCATGTATCTGCCAACTGAAGGCCTGTTCGCCGAGGTCGTTCGCCGCCCTGGCTTGACCACCGAACTGCAAAACAAGTTCCGTGTTCAGATCACTGGCCCGAGCACATTCAACTCGTTCCTGAACAGCCTCCAGATGGGCTTCCGAACCCTAGCAATCGAGAAGAGCGCCTCCGATGTCTGGAAGGTGCTCAGCGCCGCCAAGGCCGAGTTCCAAAAGTATGGCCAAGTGTGGGACAAACTTCAGCGCCAGCTCGAGACAGCCCAGAAGACGGTCTCTGAGGCCAAGACTCGAACCAACGTGATCGAACGCAAGCTCAAGAGTGTCGAATCGCTCGAAGTCGGCGAATCGAGCTCAGATCTGCTTGCGCTCGAGGTCGAGGCAATCGAAACCGACCTGGTCTCAGACCCGACCACCGACGACCGAGCCGAATAGCCTGCTTAGTCGATGTCGCGGCGCAGTGTGGTGAACACAGCAACCGCGGCAAAGACAACGCCATAGAGCAACAACAACCCAGCCGCGGGTGCCGGATCGAGGTAGTCGGCGGTGCTCAGCGTTATCGGAATCTGTTTGCTGTTTAGGTTGAGCTTGAGGTTCATCAACGAGGTAATCAGCCCGGTCGGCAGGTATTTGCCAACCTCGACAAACAACACGGCCAGCAAGCGGTCGACCAAGAAGATCCAGAGAGTGCCGGTCAAGACAGCAGCGTTCTGCGAGCGAATCAGAGTGCCGATGCCAACACCCATGACCGCTAACACGGCACCCGTGAGCGCCGACGACGCAAAGTAGTCGGCAAAGATGTAGTCGTGTGGCGCGGCGGCATCCTTATAAAAACCGAGCGCTATGGCCGCCGCAATCATCGAGATGCCCGTGGCAATAACGTTGAACACCGCACCCACAACCGCCGAGACGCCGAGCTTTGCGACCAGCGCCTTCCAGCGCTTAGGAGTGGCCAGGAACGTTGCGATGGCGGTGTGCTGGTGAAACTCAGACGACATGGCATAAATGCCGAGAATCAGCATGAACATGTAGCCGCCCATGGCCTTGGCATAAAGCCCGTCGACCACATCGGGCGAACTCAGCGGCATCGCAAGGCTGCCGCCCACGCGCACAATCGCATACGGGCTAAAGGCGGCTCCAAGCGCGCTGATTGCGGTTGCAGCCAGCAGCAGCCCCCAGTTGCGCCGCAGCCAGAGGAACTTCAGAAACTCGCTCTTGACCAGATTCACTTGGCACCTCCGTCGATGTATTGCTTGACGCCGAGCAATCGCATGAATGCGTCTTCGAGGCTCTGCCCCTTGGCAACCGCTGCGAGTTCGCCAGCGGCAACCAAGACTCCGTGATTGATGATGATCACGTCGTCGACCGTGTGCTGCATTTCGGCCAATTGGTGCGACGAAACAAGAATCGTGCGGCCCTCGTTGGCCAATCCACGCAGAAAACCGCGCAACCAGGCGATTCCCACCGGGTCGAGCCCGTTAGCCGGCTCGTCTAGCACCAAAACCTCAGGGTCGCCGAGCAGAGCCGCAGCCAGCGACAGACGCTGACGCATTCCAAGCGAGAAACCCTTGGTGCGCTTGTTGGCCACCTGTGAAAGCTCAACGAGTTCTAGCACCTCGGCAACGCGACTCGTTGCAATGCCAGCTGCAACACACATGATGACGAGGTTTTGTTTGGCGGTCAGCGAGCCATTAAAGCCCGACGAATCGAGCACGGCGCCAACGTGGTTCAACGGGTGTTCGAGCTCGGCATAGGTCTTGCCATCGATAGTGGCGGTGCCCGAGGTTGGCAGCGCCAACCCCAACAGACACTTGAGCGCCGTGCTCTTGCCCGCGCCGTTCGGGCCCAAGAAACCCGTGATGCGGCCAGGCTTGGCCGTTGCGGTCAACCCGTCGACCGCGGTTACATCCTTATAGCGCTTTGATAGTGCCTGAAATTCGATGGTGCTCATTGCATCGCCTCCATTCGCAAGCCTACGCCCGCGTTAGTGCGAGATCGCGCCTGAGCGATCGCCTAGCCGCGCTTGGCGCGTTGTGCCACTGGGTCGGCAATCGGCAGGCTCGCGACCAACTTTTTGGTGTAATCCTGTTGCGGATTGGTCAGAACCTCGCGGGTCTTGCCCTGTTCGACCAGTTTGCCGCGATGCATAACCAACACTCGGTGCGCAACCTGATCGACCACCGCCAAATCGTGGGTGATGAACAGGCAGGCAAAGCCGAGCTCCTGCTGCAAACGCGCGAACAGCTCGAGCACCTTGGCCTGCACCGACACATCCAGTGCACTTGTCGGTTCGTCGGCGATGACGAGCTTTGGCTTTAGCGCGAGGGCTCGCGCTAGGCTCGCGCGCTGACGCTGACCACCCGACAGCTCGTGCGGGTAGCGCTCAAAGTATGCGATTGGCAACTGAACGGCCTCGAGCAGGGCCTCGACCGCGGGCCGGGCCTCGTCGAGCGAACCGGCGACCTTGTGAACCAGCATCGGCTCGGCGATTGCCGCACCAATCGTTAGCAGCGGATTAAAGCTCGACGCCGGGTCTTGAAACACGAAGCCGACCTGGTCGGCCACGGCCTTGAAGTCGGCCGCCTTGGCGCCAACCACGTCGAAACCAAGCACCTTCATGCTGCCGCCGGTTGCCTTGGTCAGGCCAACCATCGACCGACCGATTGTTGTCTTGCCAGAGCCGCTTTCGCCCACCAGACCGACAACCTCGCCAGGGAGGATGTCGAAGCTGACGCCATCGACCGCGGTGAACCCGGCTCGGCCAAAGCGCCCCGGGTAGGTGATGGTCAGGTCGCGGGCCGCAACGGTCGGCTCTGCCGCCGCACTCGACAACGGCAGCCGCAGTGGCGCGGTCTGGCCGATTCGCGGAACCGCCGCCAAGAGCTTCTTGGTGTAGGCCTCGCGCGGGTTAGCAAACAGCTCATCCACCGGCGCCTGCTCGACCAAATTGCCCTGATACATGACGGCAACGCGGTCGGCCAGGTCGGCAACAACACCCATGTTGTGGGTGATGAGCAAGATCGCGGCGCCGGTCAGATCGCGGCAGGCACGCAACAGGTCGAGAATCTCGGCCTGCACGGTCACATCGAGTGCTGTGGTTGGCTCGTCGGCCAGAATCAGTTTGGGCTCGAGCACCAGGGCACACGCGATGACAACGCGCTGCTTTTGACCGCCCGAAAACTGGTGCGGGTAATAGTCGACGCGGGTCTCGGGTTCGGGAATCCCGACTTTACGCAGGATCTCGATTGCCTTGGCGCGCGCGCCTTTGGCATCGAACTTTTGCCCCTTAGGGGCGTGTGCACGCAGACCCTCGATGATCTGCCAGCCGACCGTATAGACCGGATTCAGGGCCGTGCTTGGTTCTTGAAACACCATCGCCGCGTCGTGCCCACGGGCAGCACGCAGCTGTTCGGCGCTGAGCGTGAGCACGTCGTGGCCATTTAGCAGGATCGCGCCCTTCGCAGTTGCCGTGCCAGGCAGCAGGCCAAGCACCGAACGAGCGGTGACAGACTTGCCCGAACCAGACTCGCCCACCACGGCCAGCACCTCGCCAGGCTGCACCTGCAGGCTCACGCCCGCAACGGCGTTCACCGTGCCGGCATCAGTGGCGAAGGCCACCTGCAGGTTTTGGATGTCAAGAATTGGCTCGCTCATGCGGCGACCTCCTCGGCGTCTAGCACGGCCGAAGACCGCGCGCGCAGGCGTGGGTCGGCAAGGTCGTTGAGGCTCTCGCCCACCAGCGTGATGCCCAGCACCACGAGCACGATAGACACACCAGGAAAGACCGAGGTCCACCAGATTCCGGCCGACACATCGGCAACCGAACGGTTTAGGTCATAGCCCCATTCGGCGCCCATGGTTGGGTCGATTCCGAATCCCAAGAAGCCAAGTCCGGCCAAGGTCAGAATTGCTTCGGATGCGTTCAGCGTCAGAATCAGTGGCAGCGTGCGGGTGGCATTCCGGAACACATGACGAATCATGATTCGCCAGTGGCTTGCGCCGATGACCTTGGCCGACTCGACAAAGGCCTCACCCTTGACGCGCAGGGTCTCGGCGCGCACCACACGGAAATACTGTGGAATGAAGACGACGGTGATTGACGACGCCGTGGCCAGGATTCCGCTAAATAGGCCACTGCGGCCACCGCTGATCACGATCGAGAGCGAGATGGCCAGCAGCAGCGACGGGAACGCATAGACCGCATCGGCAATCACTACGAGCACGCGGTCGATCCAGCCACCGAAATAGCCCGAGACCAAACCCAGAATCACGCCAGCAAAGATCGACATCAGAACGGCGACCACGATCACCATGAGCGCGGTTTGGCTGCCCCAGATCACACGGCTGAGCACATCCATGCCACCGACCGTGGTGCCGAGCAGGTGCTTGGCCGATGGCCCCTCTTGCGCTCCAAAATAGCCCGAGGCATCCTGCAGCTGCGCAAAGCCATACGGGGCCACCAGCGGCGCGACTAGCGCCAGCAAAACGAAGAATCCGGTCAGACCAAGACCGGTGAACAACATCGCGCGTTGCACGCCGCGGCTGCGTCGAATCGAACCAAACAGTGTTGCGCCGAAGCGCTTTTTTGCAGTGGCCATCAGAACTTGATCCTTGGGTCGATTAGCGCCGCGACAACATCGACGATGAAGTTGGTTACGGCCACAATCACGGCCAGCAGGGCCACGATGCCCTGCACCGCAACGAAGTCGCGCGCGTTCAGGAAGGTCGATAGCTCAAAGCCGAGGCCCTTCCATTCAAAGGTGGTTTCGGTCAGCACGGCACCGCTGAGCAGCACGGCGATCTGCATGCCAATCACGGTGATAACCGGAATCAAGGCCGGTCGGTATGCGTGCTTGGTGACCAGGCGATACTCCGATACGCCGCGCGAACGCGCCGCATCGACGTAGTCGGTGTTGAGTGTGCCGATCATGTTGGTGCGAACCAGACGCAAAAACACGCCGGCGGTCAACAGACCCAACGCGAGCGATGGCAAGACCGCATGGCTAACCACGTCGCCGATCAGTCCGGCATCGCCGGTGCGCAGCGCATCGATAAAAAAGAAGCCCGTTGGGCTAGGAACGGTCTGCAGCAACAGTTCGGTGCCAACCGATGCGCGACCGGCGACCGGCAGGATCGGCAGGGCCACGGCAAAGACCAACTTGAGCAACAGGCCAACAAAAAACACCGGCGTCGCATAGGCCAGAATGCCGAACAGACGCGCAAGGGCATCCTTCATGGTGTCGCGATAACGAGCGGCGAGCATGCCCAACGGAATGCCAACCAACAGCGCGATGATCACCGAATAAACGGTCAGCTCGACGGTTGCCATGCCATAGGTGCCGAGCAGTTCGCCGATCGTCTGGTTGGTCGAAATCGTGCGACCAAAGTCGCCGCGTGCGATCTGCGCCAGGTATTCGAGATACTGCACCCAGACCGGCCGGTCATAACCAGCGGCATGGATGCGCTTGTGCAACTCTTCGTCGCTCAGGCGGCCGCCGAGGGCAGCCGTGATTGGGTCGCCGATGGCTCGCATAACGAAGAACACCATCGAAACCAGGATGAACACGGTCGGAAAGATAAGCAGGAATCGCACGCCCAGATAGCGCAGCAGCGGCGACTTCAAAAAGCCGAACGCATTGGATTTTGTTGTGCTCATACCCGTTTTCTTCTTCGAAACTATTTGCCCAGAATAGGGCAAGCAACAGCAAAGGGCCGGCCAAACGACCGACCCTTTGCCAAGGCGTTACTTACTTGGTTAGCGAAGCAAAGCGCAGCTTGAACGATGCGTCAAGAACCACACCCTTGATGCTCTTGCCGGCAACGACGACCTGCGAACCCTGCAGCAGTGGAACCGTCGAGAGGTCCTTTGCTACTGCGAGCTGGATTGCCTCGATCTCTTGCTGACGAGCGGTTGCGTCGGTCTCGACACCCTGCTTGGTGATCAGAGCGTCAACCGCTGCGTTGTCGTAGTGGTTGTGCAAGAAGCCACCCTGAAGGAAGAACGGAGTCAACCAGTTGTCAGCGTCTGAGTAGTCAGGGAACCAACCGAGCTGGTAGGCAGGGTAGGCATCCTTCTTGCGCTCGTCGGTGTAGGTGACCCACTCGGTCGACTGCAGGTTGACCTTGAACAAGCCCGATGCCTCGAGCTGGCTCTTGATCAGCGCATACTCATCGCCCGAGGATGGGCCGTAGTGAGCCGGAGTCCACTGCAGGTTCAGCGTCACCGGCGAGGTGATGCCGGCTGCCTTGAATGCGGCCTTTGCGGCGTCGACGTCAGGTGCGCCGTTCTTGCCATAGAGGTCTTTCAGAGGCTCGACAGCACCAGGGATGCCGGTTGGCACGTAGCTGTAAAGCGGAGCATAAGTGCCCTTGTAGACCTGGTCGCTGATGGCCTGGCGGTCGACGATGTGCGCAACTGCCTGACGAACTGCGAGGGCCTTCTTGGCGTCTGCATCAGCGGTCTTGGCACCGAATGGCTGGGTCTCAAAGTTGAACACGATGTAGCGAATCTCGCCACCAGGACCCTTGTGCACGGTGACATTGCTGTCGCTCGAGAGCGACTCGATGTCGGTTGCCGAAAGGCTGCGGGCAGCAACGTCGATGTTGCCCTTCTGAACGTCGAGCTTGAGGTTGCTTGAGTCGGTGTAGTACTTGAGGTTTACGACGCTGTTGACGGCGGCACCGAGGTTGCCGTTGTAGCCATCGAACTTCTTGAAGCCAACCAGCTCATTTTTCTTGTATGAGGTGATGTCGTACTGACCAGCGAACGGGTGAGCCTTGGCGATTGCTTCGTCGGCCAGGATCTTGTCGGCCGGGAAGGTTTCTTCGTCGATGATTGGGCCAGCCGGGCTCGAGAGAGTCGCAGGGAAGGTCTGGTCGTTGGCGTTCTTGAGGTGGAAGACAACGGTGGTGTCGTCTT
>JBEEJX010000059.1:0-2720 GCA_041168965.1 Actinomycetota bacterium | reverse complement strand
AGACGGTGGCCGAAAACCAGTTCGCAGACAACCGTTCGCACGATCCCATTCGCAACACGGAACGCGTGCTCCCCAACGACATGCTGGCCGAACAGAGCACGCTAGGCGGAATGCTGCTTTCGCAAGAGGCAGTTGTCGAGGTCTTCGAGGAGGTCCGCGCCCGTGACTTCTATGCGCCCAAGCATGAGCTGATCTTTGAGGCCATCCTCACCCTGTTTAGCCGCGGCGAACCGACCGACGTGATTACCGTCACCGACGAACTGGTTAAGACGGGCAAGTTGGTGCAGGCCGGTGGCGCCGATTATCTGCACACGCTCACCTCTATCGTTCCTACAGCCGCGAACGCTGGCTTCTATGCCAAGATCGTGGCCGAAAAGGCCACTCTGCGCCGCCTGGTCGAGGTCGGCACCAAGATTGCTCAGTCGGGCTATGCCAACGAGGGCGATGTCGTTGACCTGGTGAACCAGGCTCAGGCCGACGTCTATAACGTTGTTCAGTTTGGCGGTGGCGAAGACATCTCTGACCTCAGCGTTGCCATCGACGACGCAGTTCAAGAAATCGAGCGTGCGCAGAGCCGCGGTGGCGAGATCGTGGGCGTTCCAACCGGTTTCGTCGAACTCGACGCCATGACCCACGGCCTGCACGAGGGCCAGTTGATTCTGGTCGCTGCTCGCCCGGCAGTGGGCAAATCGACGCTCGCCCTCGACTTTGCTCGCAACGCAGCCATCAAGAACCGTCAGGCCACCGTAATTTTCTCGCTCGAAATGAGCCGAGCCGACATCGCACTGCGCATGATCTCGGCCGAGACCCAGATTCCGATGCAAAACCTGCGTAAGGGCAACGTCAACGACAGCGACTGGGCTAAGTTTGCCCAGGTGCGCAGCCAGATCAACGATGCGCCGCTCTACATCGACGACAGCCCAAACCTCACGCTGGTCGAGATTCGCGCCAAGTGCCGCCGCCTGGCACAGCGCATCGACCTAAAACTCATCGTGATCGACTACCTCCAGCTGATGACCTCGGGCAAAAAGGTCGAAAGCCGCCAGCAAGAAGTTTCGGAGTTCTCGCGAGCCCTTAAGCTCATGGCCAAAGAACTCAAGATTCCAGTAATCGCGCTGTCGCAGCTGAACCGTCAGTCCGAACAAGGTGGCGCCAACAAGAAGCCCGAGATCTCGCAGCTCCGCGAGTCGGGCTCGCTCGAACAAGACGCCGACGTCGTGATGCTGCTGCACCGCGAGGGCATGGGCGAAAAGGAGCATCCGCGTTCGGGCGAGGCAGACATCATCCTTGCTAAGCAGCGAAACGGACCAACCGGTCAAGTGACCGTCGCGTTCCAGGGCATGTACTCGCGTTTCATGAATATGAAACACTAACTTCGTGCGATCACTCTTTGCCGTTCGAACCATCGTCAGCTTTCTGGCGGGTGTTTTTGTAGTTTTCAATCAGGGCCACTACGTTGCCGTGAGCCTGATTGCCCTGGCGGGCTTTGGCATCGCCCTCGGCATTGCTCAAATCGCCCTGGCGTTCATCGGTCGCGGCGGCCTTTCGGCCATCGAGAGTGTGCCGTCGTCGATCATCAGCCTCACCACGGGACTGCTGGCCGCGTTGGCTACCGTGCAGGCAGCGCAGTCGGGGGCTTCGGCGCACCAAATGATTCAAGAATTCAGCTGGCTAGTCACGGGATGGGCGCTAACCAGTGGCGCATTCGAGCTTTACCTAGCCCGTCGTGCCGGCTTTGGCACCCCAATCGGTCGCGACTGGGCAATCCTCTCGGGGCTTAGCCTGCTGCTCGGGCTCGTCAACCTTGCGATTCCGATGGACCGCACCACAACCGTGGGCATGTTCGTCGCATACATGATGTTTAGTGCCGTGCATCTGGGCATTGCGGCTACCTCGCCGGCCACCATCGACTCAGAGTCAACCGCAAAGTAGGCTGGACACATGGCAAACAAGCTCACCCCGAAGAACGACGCCCGCGGCGTGCGCACCTATCTGATCTTCTCGGCAATCATCGGTCTTGGCACCGGAATCCTGTGGTTCGCGGGTGTGCACAAACTCGACGAGTCGTTGATTGCCACCGGAATCGCCTTCATCGTTTCGCTAGTCGTAGTGGCCACCCTGGCCCTCACCGTCAAAGACGAATCTCACGACCCAGACCAGCCGCGCCTCAAGTAGCTCTGGGCTACCCCAAAACTCCGTCGACGAGGGTCTTGGCCGCAACCTGAACCTGCTTTAGGTGCTCGGCGCCCTTGAATGACTCCGCATAGATCTTGTAGACGTTTTCAGTTCCCGATGGGCGTGCGGCGAACCAAGCGCTCTCGGTGACCACCTTCAAGCCGCCCAGCGCTGCGCCATTTCCTGGTGCATGTGTCAACACTTGCCGAATCGGCTCGCCGGCCAGGGTGTCGGCCGTTACATCGTTGGCGGCCAGCTTGCCAAGCTTGGCCTTTTGTTCGATAGTCGCCGCCGCATCGATGCGCTCATAGGCTGGTGCCCCAAACTTTTCGGTTAGGGCGGTGTAATGCTGCGTCGGGGTTTTGCCAGTGACGGCCTGATTTCGCTGGCCAGCAGCGCAAGAATCAGGCCATCCTTGTCGGTCGACCAAGCCTGACCGTTGCGTCGCAAGAAGCTTGCGCCGGCCGATTCCTCGCCGCCAAACCCGACTGAGCCGTCGATAAGGCCTGGCACGAACCACTTGAAGCCAACCGGCACCTCGATTA
>JBEEJX010000058.1:0-3310 GCA_041168965.1 Actinomycetota bacterium | reverse complement strand
ACCTCGTGCGCGATCTGACTCAGGCACTCGGCAAGCTTTAGCCCGCGACCAACGGGCCAAAACTGTGGGTATGCGCCTGGCGCATACCCACTGTTTTTGCCTAGCGGCGAATCGCCGCGATGCGCTCGATTGCCGAGCTGATCTGTTCTTTGCTGGTGGCAAAGTTGAAGCGAATGTAGCCCGTGTAGGAATCGCCGCCCATGTCTGGCCCGGCGACAACGGCGACTCGGGCCTCGGCCAGAATCACGGCAGCTGGGTCGTCGCCCAAGCCAAGCGCAGAGACATCCCACAGGCTCAGGTATCCGGCCTGTGGCAGGTGGGCAACGACGCCAGGCAGGTGAGCGTGCAGCTCGGCGAGCATGTGGTGTCGGTTGGCATCGAGCGTGTTCATGGTTGAGGCCAGCCAGTCGTCGCAGTCGTTGAAGGCCGCGACCATCGAGAAGGCGCCAAGCAGCGACGAACGCCAGTGCATGGCCTCAACCGCGCGCTTTGCCATTGCGCCGATCGCGTCGTCTTGCCACACCAGAATCGCGGCCTTGAGACCGGCGGTGTTGTAGCTCTTGCTGCTCGAGGTGATGCAAACGCCGGTGCGCTCGGCCGCCTCGCTAACCGACAGGTATGGCACGAACTTTTCGCCCGTGTAAGTCAGCGGCGCGTGAATCTCGTCGCTGATAACCGTCACGCCATGGGCCTCGGCGAGTTCGGCAAGACGCGCCAGCTCCTCGCGCGTGTGAATGCGACCGACGGGGTTTTGCGGCTGGCACATGAGATAGAACTTGGCGCCGGCGGCGAATGCCTCTTCGATTGCCTCGAGGTCGAGGTGCCAGTGCGGTGCATCCTCGGCGGTCAAGTTGTGACGCAGAGGAGCGTCGACAATTCGCAGACCGACCTCTGGAATCCAACCAAAGAACGAGGAATAGACCGGCGAACTGATTACGACCGCATCGCCCGGCTGCGAGTTGGCGCGCAAGAATTCGACGGTGGCGACACCCACATCGGTGGCGAGGCGAAACTTGCGCGGATCGACATTCCAGCCCCAGTGGCGCTTGGCATAGCCGGCGAAGGCCTCGCCGAGCTCGGGAATCGGCCCCATGTAGCCGAGGTCGTTGTGGTCGATTAGGTCGCGAAGAACGCGCTTGATCGGTTCGGCGAGCACGAAGTCCATTTCGGCCACGTGCATCGGCAGCACGTCTGGGGCATACCGACGCCACTTCGATGAGTGACGCGCCTTGAGGTCTTGCATGGTGTCGATGCCGACAAAGTTTTGGCTCATAGGTTCAGTATGCCAACTTGCACTAAAAGTCAGAGTGACACTAAGATTTCTTACACATAAAGTCATCGTGACTTTTAGCAACCCAGATGGGAGCCGGCCATGAGCCAGCAGCCAGCGCTAGCGGTTTCGACCGTGATCTTTGCGCTGCGCCCAGACGACTCTGGTTGCCTGAAGCTTGCCCTGCCGCTTGTGCGCCGAATTCGTGAGCCATTCAACGGTCTCTGGGCACTGCCTGGCGGCCCACTGGGCGCAACCGAAACCCTCGTCGACACCGCGTCGCGCGCACTGGCCCAAACCACAGGACTCAAGCCGGCATACCTAGAGCAGCTATACGCGTTCGGCAACCTTGACCGCTCGCCCGCCGCCGCTCACACCGACAACCACGCCGACAACCACGCCGCGGCAGAGCGTGTCGTTTCGATCGTTTATTGGGCCCTGGTTGGTCAGGCCGAGGCGGCCGGCGCCAACGAGAGCGAAAACGTGCGTTGGTTCTTTGCCGACGACCTGCCCCAACTGGCCTTCGACCACAATCTGATCGTCGAGTATGCGCTCTGGCGCCTGCGCAACAAGGTCGGCTACAGCCGAGTTGCCCACGGCTTCTTGAACGAACAGTTCACACTCGCCGAATTGCGCGAGGTGTATGAAGCGATCCTTGAACGCCAGCTCGACCCAGGCAACTTTCGCCGCGCGGTTGAGGCGTCGGGTGCGGTCGTCGCCACCGGCGAGCGCCTCGCCGGCACCAAACATCGACCACCAATGCTTTACCGACACAATTCCGATCTCGACTTATCAGACCAAGGCCCACTGGCCGCGGATCAAACCAAAATGGGAGCAACCAAATGACCAACCTGGCCTCGGTGAACGAACGCATCCAACTGATTGTCAAGGGCGCAGGCACAGGCTCGACCTGCAGCCCCAGCCTTGCCGACGGGCCATGGGGTTTCGACGCGCAACCTGGCTATGGCCCGGGCGCCTCGAACGAGGATCACATTCCTGGTGATGCGCCACGACAGGGCGTGCTGCCGCAGGAATACCGCGATGCCAGCGACACCGAGTTGCACGAGCGCATTCGTGCAGCGAAGGCCACCCTGGGCGACCGTGTCGTGATTCTGGGTCACTTCTATCAGCGCGACGAGATCGTTCAGCACGCCGACTACCTAGGCGACTCGTTCCAGCTGGCGAATGCCGCCAAGGCGCATCCTGAGGCCGAGGCGATCGTGTTCTGTGGCGTGCACTTTATGGCCGAAACCGCCGACATCCTTTCGGGTGCCGAGCAAAAGGTGATTCTGCCGAACCTCGCGGCCGGTTGTTCGATGGCCGATATGGCCGACGCCGATTCGGTCGAGGAATGCTGGCGACAGTTGACCGAGCTGTATGGCACCGAACCGGATGAGCACGGTCGCGTGCCGGTGATCCCAGTGACCTACATGAACTCATCGGCCGCACTCAAGGCATTCTGTGGTCGAAATGGCGGAATCGTTTGCACCTCGTCGAACGCCGAGACCGTGCTGCGTTGGGCATTCGAGCGCGGCCAGCGCGTGCTGTTCTTTCCGGATCAGCACCTTGGCCGAAACACCGCCAAGGCCATGGGCGTCGCCGTCGAGCAGATGCCACTGTGGTGGGGTCGCAAGCCGCTCGGTGGCAACACTGCCGAGGCCTTGACCGACGCCAAGGTGATTCTTTGGAACGGATTCTGCTCGGTGCACAAGCGCTTCACAGTGGGCCAGGTTGAGAAGGCGCGCGCCGAGTTCCCTGGCGTTCGCGTGATCGTTCACCCGGAGTCGCCAATGGATGTCGTCGACGCGGCCGACGAGTATGGCTCGACCGACTACATTCGCAAGGCCGTCGAGGCCGCCACCGAACCGACCACCTTTGCCATCGGCACCGAGATCAACATGGTTCAGCGCCTGGCTGCGCAGCACCCGAAGCACAACATCTTTTGCCTCGACCCGGTGGTCTGCCCGTGCTCGACCATGTATCGAATCCACCCGGGCTACCTGGCCTGGGTGCTCGAGCGCCTGGTTGCCGGCGAGGTAG
>JBEEJX010000057.1:0-3143 GCA_041168965.1 Actinomycetota bacterium | reverse complement strand
AAGTGCCGCGTCGCTTAGCTTGAGCTTGTCGAGCGCCTCACGCAGCAGCGGATAGTCGCTGCCGTCGATCGGGTAGATTCCCGAGAACACCATCGGCAGTGGGTCTTTGTAACCCTTCAGCGGCTCCGAAGCAGGCTTCGCGTTGTTGGTGATCGTGTCGCCCACCTTCGACTGACGAACGTCTTTCACGCCCGTGATCAGGTAACCAACCTCGCCGACGCCAAGACCCTTGGTCGGTTCTGGTTCTGGCGACGAGACACCGATTTCGAGCAGTTCATGAACCGCCTTGGTCGACATCATCTGAATCTTTTCGCGTGGCTGCAGCTTGCCGTCGATCATTCGCACGTACGTGACAACGCCACGGTATGAGTCATAGACCGAGTCAAAGATCATCGCGCGAGCAGGCGCATTCGGGTCTCCGACAGGGTTTGGCACGGTGCGCACGATCTTGTCGAGCAACGCGTCGACGCCCATGCCAGTCTTGCCCGATACGCGCAGGCAGTCCTCTGGGTCGCCGCCAATCAGGTTGGCAAGCTCTTCGGCATACTTTTCGGGCTGCGCGGCAGGAAGGTCGATCTTGTTCAGGACCGGGATGATCTCGAGGTCATTCTCGAGTGCAAGGTAGAGGTTTGCGAGCGTCTGAGCCTCGATGCCCTGCGCGGCGTCAACTAACAGGACGGCGCCCTCACAGGCCGCGAGCGAGCGGCTGACCTCATAGGTGAAGTCGACGTGCCCAGGGGTGTCGATCATGTTGAGGGCGTAGGTCTTGCCGTCGAGTTCCCATGGCATGCGCACGGCCTGCGATTTGATCGTGATGCCGCGCTCGCGCTCGATGTCCATACGGTCGAGGTACTGGGCACGCATCGAACGGTCATCGACGATGCCGGTGAGCTGCAGCATGCGGTCGGCGAGGGTCGACTTGCCGTGGTCGATGTGCGCAATGATGCAGAAATTGCGAATCTGGCTCGGGTCGGTGCTGGCCGGCTCGAGTCGGGTCTTTGCGCGTGGCGACAAGGGTTACCTCTTGGGATGCTTGGGTGTTCGCCGGCGCACCAGAGGCGCTAGCGGGACGATGTTGTTCCATTCTCGCATAGCCACTCGAATTTTCGGCTTGCCGAGCGCTGAAATACTTGCCTGTCGGCGTTCGCGCTGGTATTCTTGTGAGTCGATACAGAGGTGTGTCTCCCTCTAAGTCCACAAACCTGAAGTTTTTCAGTTCTCATGTGCGCTCAAGTGAGCGTGCAAACCAAGAAAGTGAAACATGGCAAACATTAAGTCGCAGATCAAGCGCATTGGCACCAACCGCAAGGCTGCCGAGCGCAACAAGGCTGTTAAGAGCGAGCTGAAGACCGCTATCCGCGCTGCTCGCGAGGCAGTCGCTGCCGGAGACAAGGTCAAGGCTGCTGCTGCAGTAGCACTGGCTGGCAAGAAGCTAGACAAGGCTGTTTCGAAGGGTGTTATCCACTCGAACAACGCAGCGAACCGCAAGTCGGCAATCGCTAAGAAGGCTGCAGCCCTCTAAATCAAAGGCTCAAAAACCCCGTCGGAGTGATCCGGCGGGGTTTTCTTTTGCCCTGAGCTTTGGGCTAAAAGTTGTTACTTGCGGTTCGATGCCGGAATCTGGCCCGGGCGACCTGCGACAAAGCCGAGCGGAATCTGCACGAGCGAAGCAACGATGAGCGCGACGAAAGGCACAACCCATCCGTGGGTCAGGTCGGCCAGCAGGCCAATCGCGAGGGTGCCGACTGCAGCGAACAGATAGCCCCAGCCCTGGCTGAGCGCGCTGAGCATCGTGGTCTGTGCCTTGGTCGAGGCCTTCGAGCCGATCAACGACAGCGAGAGTGGGAAGGTCGAGGCCTGACCCATACCAATCAAGAGGCCACCCAGCAGCATGCGCGAGGCTACGTCTGCTCCCCCGGCCGTGATTTCGATGAGAACGTTGGTGAAACCGATTGCGGTAAGCGCACTCGCAGCCGCTGACCACCAGGCGAGCGACTTGAATCGACCGGCGAATGCCGAAAGTAGCAAGCCGAACGGAATGCCAATGGCCGTGGTTAGCCCAAGGGCCTGGCCTGCGGCAGCAGGGGCTGCTCCTGCCGCGATCAACGCGGTGGGCATCCAGTTGAGCAGCGCGTAGAACCCGAGCGACTGCAAACCGAAGAAGCCAACGAGCGCCCAAGTGATTGGCGAGGTGCGCACGGCCGCCTTCTCGGCATCGTGGCTGTGGTCGCCATGAGCGATACCTGCGATTGGAGCCGGTTCAGGGCGACGCGCCTGGGTTGTCCAGAACAGACCAGCAAGGGCTGCCGGCGCGGCCCAAATCAGCAGCGACCACTGCCAGCCACCGAGAGTGGCCGAGAGCGGCACCGCGAAACTAGCGGCGAAGCTGGCCGAGAGCGCGAGCAGGGTCGTGTAGACGCCCGTGATTAGCGCGATTCGCTTTGGGTAGTCGGTGCGCACGATGGTCGGCAGCAAGACATTGCCAACGGCAATGGCGAGACCAATGACCAGGGTGAAGGCCAGCACCATCCAGTAGTTGTATGCGGTCGCCGCCCTGAACATGATGCTCGACGCCAGCAATAGGATGACCGCACGCATGGCCGCGTGCAGGCCTAGGTTGCGTGCCAGCCACGGGCCAAGGAACGCGCCAAGGCCGAAGCAGAACACGGGTGCGGCGGCTAGCAGACTCACCTGAGCGGCACCAAGGTGCAGATTTGCGGCGATTTCGTCGAGCAGCGGGCCGACGGCGGCAACCGGCGGGCGGAGCGATACCGCAGAGAAAATCAGTGCCAACAGGCCGGTTGCGGCCATGAAGCGGTTCAGGCGAGCCAGCTTGGCGGCCTCGTTCGTCTTGGTCATCGTTGGGCCGCGCTTCCGGTTGGGGTCTTTGGTCTGGAGTCTTGGGGCAATTCGCCTCGGTATGCAATCAGCGTTACCAGTCGCTCGACGGCAAATACTGGGTCGCGTTCCGCGCCCTTCGAGGCGCTGTCGGCCTCGGCGAGCGCCGTAATCACATTCGCGATGCCTTCTTCGTTCCAGCCGGGCACGAGCTTGCGAATTTGGTCGACCACGTATGGGTGCATGCCGATTTCTTGGGCGCCGAGCGAACGATTGGAATACAGCTTCGCGATGACGCGAATCTT
>JBEEJX010000056.1:0-3463 GCA_041168965.1 Actinomycetota bacterium | reverse complement strand
AAAGGCGCTCGAAGGTGCGAGCCTGCAGCGCAAGCGATTCGACACCGAGCGAGGTGCCCAGAAAAGACGCTCGGGCCAGCAGCAAATCGCCGGCCAGAATCGCCACCGAGTTGCCCCAAACGTGTTGCGCCGTTGGCACGCCGCGCCTGGTTGGGGCGTCGTCGATGACATCGTCGTGATACAGCGTGGCAAGGTGAGTCAACTCGCTAACCACCGCGGCGCGAATGTTCTCGGGCTTCTTGGCGTCGCCCAGTTGGGCAGTGAGAAGCGTCAAAACGGGGCGGATGCGCTTGCCTCCGGCCGACAGCAGATGCCGCGAGGCGGCGTCGACGATTTCGTTGGTGTTGGCAACCGCATCGGCTAGTTCGAGCTCGACCAGATCAAGGCCGGCTTCGATGGCGTTCAGCAGCGCTCGGTCTTGAACCTTCTTGAATTGGCTCGGCAGCTTGCTCACTTGGCAGCCTTAAACCCGCGGTGCACGGCCACGACACCCATCGTGAGGTTGCGGAATTCGACGCGCTCAAAGCCCGCCTTGGCAATCAACTTTGCCAGCGCCTTCTGATCTGGCCAGGCCAGAATCGAATCTGCCAGATAGCCGTATGCCTCTGGTGCGCGGGTGGCCAAACGCGAGAACACAGGCAGCACTGACTTGAGGTAGCCGCAGTACATGGCGTTCAAAACTGGAATTTGCACGTGGCTGAATTCGCAGATCACGATGCGACCGCCCGGCTTGGTGACGCGATACATTTCGGCTAGCGCCTTATCGACATCGACAACATTGCGAAGGCCAAACGAGATTGTCACGGCGTCAAATTCGGCGTCCTTGAAAGGCAGGTTGGTGGCGTCTGCAAAAACAAATTCGAGTTCGGGATGACGCTTTCGACCCTCGGCGAGCATGCCCTCTGAAAAGTCGCTCGCGATTACCTCTACGCCATCGCGCAGGAAGGCCATTGACGAGGTTCCGGTGCCTGCGGCAAGGTCGAGGATTCGTTGACCACGCTTAGGGTCGACGGCCTTTGCGACCACCTTGCGCCACGCGCGATCCTGACCGAAGGAGAGGAGCCCATTGGTGAGGTCGTAGGTTGGCGCCACGGCGTCAAACATGGCCGCTACCTCGGCTGGTTTTTTGTCCAAATCTGCTTTGCTCACCGGTCAAGTCTATCCGCGGTGCACGGCGCTAAATCTGGCGGATTGCTAGCCGCGGCGTGGGCTAGGCGTGCGGGTCTGGTTGTTTGACGGCTTGACTGCCAAGGCCGCGCAGTGCTCGCACATTGCGCACGGCAACTACGCCGCCGAATGCTGCGGCGCCGATGGCCATGACGGTGATTGCGATGGTTGTGCTCTGAAAGAAGATGTCGGCTGGGGTCTGCTGGTTGAGCAGCACGACGTCAAAGTCGATTGGTTTGGCTGCGATCGTGTTGGCAATGGGCGCACTGGCGGCGCTGCCGGAGACGCCGGAACCGCTCGTGTTGGTGGCCGTTGCCGATTGGCCGGCCGGATGCGTCGTGGTGAGCTGAGTGGCCCCGTTGCTGCCAAAGGTCAGTTTGCCCTGCGGCTTGACCACGAGCGCTGGCATCTGGAACGAGCCCTCTTTGCCATAGAGCTTCTCGAGTTCGTGATGTGCGCGGTCTTCGGCAACCGGGTCAAACAGAGTTACGGCGTCGTCGCCCTCGTTGTCGTCGCTGCCGCTTCCGGCTCCCGAGCCGAGGCGCGCGGCATCGGTCGGCTTGATAACCGGAAGGTGCCTTTCGCCCGGGCGCGCGGTCGGGCGCGCGGTTGGACGGGTCGTCGGCTCGGCACTGGGGGTCGAGGTGGACTCGTTGTCGCTTTCTTCGGCCGAGGCCGCCACGGTCGAAATCGGTAGCACAAGCGCCATGGTCACAAGACCAAGGGCAACTAACTTGCGCATTGGGTTCGACCTCTCGGGCGTAGGATTTTCAGGTGCCATTTCAGGCTATCTTGGGCCTGGCAATGACCAAACTGGCTTTGCTGCTTTCTCAGCAAAGACTCAGACAAAACAAGGGACACAGGCCATGCAACGACTCGAGGTGCGCTCGCGCGAGTTTGATGCATCTGCCGACTGGCAGCTGCTAGACCACCTGCCAGCTAATCCCCTGATTTTTAGCCGCCAAGGTGATGGTCTGGTTGGCTACGGCGAGGCCGCCCGCCTGTCGGCCAGCGGCGAACACCGCATCGAATCGCTAGCCGAACAATGGCGTGAACTCTGCACGCACGCGTTTGTCGATGACGAACTGCAGACCAGCGGTTCGGGCCTGATTGCCTTTGGCAGCTTCGCCTTTGCCGACCAGAGCGACATGTCAAGCGTCTTGGTTGTGCCAAGGGTAGTTCTTGGCAAGCGCGACGACCGAACCTGGATCACCGAGATAGTGGCGGCTGGCGAGGCCTTCGAATACGAAGACGAACTGCCCGAGTTTGCAACCCAGACCGGCAAGTATGCGCCAGCGCAAAAGGTGGTCTTCACCGATGGCGACCTAGACCGCGAGGGCTTCACCGCAGCGGTTGCGCGAGCGGTTGAGCACATCCGTAATCATGAAATCGAAAAGGTGGTTTTGGCCCGCGACATCGAGGCGGCCATGCCCGTCGATGCCGATCTGCGCGCGAATCTTGCGCGGTTGGCCAACCGGTTTGCCACGTGCTGGACCTATTCGGTCGACGGCATGATTGGTGCGTCGCCAGAGCTTCTGGTGCGAGTTGCCAATGGCGAGGTTTCGGCGCGAGTGCTGGCTGGCACCGCCGGTCGAGGCACCGACCCAAGCATCGACATCGCGATCAGTCAGGCGCTTGCCGGTTCGGCCAAAAATCGCAATGAGCACGCATTCGCCGTAGATTCTTTGGTTCGTTCATTGACCCCTTATTGCACGGCAATCGAGGCCGACGCGCAGCCATTCAGCCTCGCCCTGCCAAACCTCTGGCATCTGGCCAGCGATGTGCGCGGCGCGCTGCGCGACAACGCGTCGTCGATCGACCTTGCCGCCGCACTGCACCCGACGGCGGCCGTGGCCGGCACCCCGACTCAAAACGCCAAGCGAATGCTCGCCGAACTCGAGGGCTTTGACCGTGGGCGATATGCCGGGCCGGTTGGCTGGATTGGGGCCGATGGCGATGGCGAGTGGGCAATCGCGCTGCGCGGAGCCCAGCTTGCCGATGGCAAGATCAGGGCATACGCCGGATGCGGCATCGTGGCTGGATCTGACCCCGAGGCCGAGCTGGCCGAAACCGAACTCAAGTTTGCGCCGATGCGCAACGCGTTCGCCTAGGCGGGAACGACCTCGATTAGCACGCGGCCGCGCGTGGCCAACGCCTCGTCAAGTTCGCCCAAGCTGCCGACCAGGATGTGCTGCCAACCGTAGGCCTGCGCGAGCGACCATAGGTCGACCCCTTGCGGAGTGCGGAAGAGCCGATCGAAGGTGGATTCGGCTAGAGCCTGGGCCGGTTCAAGCGA
>JBEEJX010000055.1:0-2647 GCA_041168965.1 Actinomycetota bacterium | reverse complement strand
CGCAGCCATTGTTTGTAAAGCTGCGCGAGGCACCCGCACAACTCGGCGAGGCTCGACTTTGGAGCTTCGATCAAGCAGATCCGCGCGATTTGCCAACCGTTAAGGGCCCGGATCTGAGCCTATGTATGCAGTTGCGCCGCAAGGCTCAGGTGCATGGCGCCGACGAGGCCGTTTTGCTTGACGACACCGGCCGCATCATCGAGGGCGCCCTAAGTTCGCTCGTTTGGTGGCGTGACGGTGCGCTTGAGGCACCCGATTTGCACACCACCTGGCTCGACTCGATCACGCGACACGAGGTGTTTGCCATAGCCGCGCAGCTCGGCCTCGAAACCCGCGAAGTTGCCGCCACCGAAGACCAGCTCGAGGGCTGCGAAGTTTGGATTCTGAGCTCACTGCAGGGCGTGCGCCAGGCATCAAGTTGGCTGGGGTCAAAGGGCACCGAGATCGCAATCGCGCCGGTGTCGGCTGAGTCGACTAAGCGCGTCGAGGCGTTTCAACGACGATTGCGGATGCTGTCAACCGCGCCATCGTTGCATCGTGACTAATCACGATCACCGCTCGATTGGCGTCGCTGGCTGCTCCGACTAGTTCGGCCATTGTTGCCGCAGCCGTTGCCGGATCAAGATTTGCGGTCGGTTCGTCAAAAATGATCACTTCGAACTTGGCTATCAATGCACGTGCCAGCGCCAAACGAGCCGCCTCGCCACCCGAGAGCACCTGCGCCTGTTCACCCAAAAATAGCTCGAGCCCGCCACGCGGTTCGAGCGTCGCCCAGAGCCCGACTCGCTCGAGTGCATCGACCAGCTCGACATCGGTTGCATTCGGGCCTGCAAGCAGCAGGTTTTGCCGAACGGTTCCCCAAAAAATGGTTGGTTGCTGCTCTATAAGCCCGATTCGAGTGCGAATCGATTCGATTGAGTATGCGCCCGCCGGTCGACCGTTGATCTCGTAGCTGCCGCTGGCCGACTCAAGAAAACGCAGCAAGACGTTTGCGATTGTGCTCTTACCCGCACCGGATTCACCGGTGATCAGAATCTTGTCGCCGGGGCGAATGCTCAGGTTGCAGCCAACCAGCGCCAGCACATCGGCGCCGGGATAGCGGGCCGACACATCGGTTAGTTTGAGTTCTTCGATTTTGCCTGGATCGACCTTGACTTTGCCGGTTGCCTCGCGAATTTCATCTGGAATCTCGATTGGAACCTCGCGATTTAATAGCTCGAGCACACGCTCTGCCGAAGAGCGCACGCGATTCCAAGATTGTGCGACACCTTGTGCGCCAGTCAAGACGTCGAACACGGCCATTGGCAACAGCGCAAAGACCGCGAGCATCACACCTGGATGTCGACCAGCGGCCACCTCAGCGGCGCCGAACCAGGCCGTGGCGACCGTGGCCAAAATCGCCAAGACGGCAAACGCGGCCGACGTCAAACCGGTGGCTGCCGCTCCCCTGCGCTGCACGCGCAACAAGTCGGCCTCGGCCGCAGCAAAATCGGCGAAGCGGTCGTCGAGCCAACCGTATGCCTCTAGCAACGCTGCGTTCTCGAGAATGCCGAGCGATCGCTGCGCGACAAGCTCTCTGGCCCCCGCCAACTGCAGGTCGGCACGCTTTGCCCGACCGGCGGCCAACGGAGCGGCAATCAGGAGTGCCGCCAGAGCCGCCAGGGCTAGTGCGATTCCGGCTAGCGGCGCAAAGATGGCCAGGAAACCCGCCGCGACTACCGACACCAGCAGCGACTGCAGCAACGGCGCAATTACGCGCAGCGATAGGTTTTGCAGTTCGTCGACGTCGCCTACCAGTCGCTGCAGAGCCTGCGCCCGATCCAGACCGCCAAGACCGGCCGGCGCGAGCGGAATCAGACGCTCAAGCAGTCGCGGGCGCGAAGCGGTCAACATGCCGAAGGCCGCGTTGTGCAACACCATGCGTTCGCCGTAGCGAAAGGCGGCCCGGCCAACGGCAAATGCGCGCACGCCGACCACCGCGAGCGACACATAGACAACATTCGGTTGCTGGCTGGCTCGCGAAATGAGCCACGCGCTGCAGGCCAAGAGCGCAACCGCACTCAGCCCCTGAAGCATGCTCAAAAGCAACCCCACCTTGAAACCGCGCCCCTTAGGAACGGCGATGGCCAGCACCTCGCGCATCGAACTCATGGTTGCCGCACCTCGACTACTCGATCGGCGGCGGCCGCAAGCGCGTCCTGATGGCTGATTGCGACCACGGCATGACCGGCGGAGGCTAGTTCGCGAAGGCCAAGTGCTACGCGTGCGGCACGCACCTCGTCGATCGCCGAGAGCGGCTCATCGAGCAACAGGTTCGCCCGAGTCAACCCCAGAGCCCGAAAGTATGCCCGTGCCAGCGCAACTCGTTGACGTTGACCGCCCGAAATCGAGGCACCGGTTACACCCACATGGGCATCGAGGTGCAGGTCGTCTAGGGCCGCAAGATCTAGGGCGCGTGCGAGTCGTTGACTGTCGATCGCGCCACCTGCCGCGCGCTGCCCGACGATGTTTTCGAGCACGGTTCCGGCAAACACCGGATGCCCCTGCGGCAACCAGGCCACCGCGTCGGCATCAAGCCCGGCTCGCAGTTGCTCGAGTCGAGTCGTCTTGCCCACTCCGCTTCGCCCGACCAGCACGGTCACTTGGC
>JBEEJX010000054.1:0-7598 GCA_041168965.1 Actinomycetota bacterium | reverse complement strand
GTTGCCAGGGTCGACATCTCGCGGATGCCGGTGATCGCCATCTCGAGCGTGCGCGGAATAGGCGTTGCCGACATCGCCAACACGTCGACGTTGTGCTTTAGGTCTTTGAGTTTTTCTTTGTGCTCGACGCCGAAGCGCTGCTCTTCGTCGATGATGATGAGCCCGAGGTTCTTGAATCGCACGCTCGCGCCAAAGATTCGGTGCGTTCCGATCACGATGTCGACGCTGCCGTCGGCCAGTCCCTTGATGATCTCTTTCGATTCCTTTTCGGTCTGGAATCGACTCAACTGACGCACGTTCACCGGGAACCCGGCATAGCGCGAAACGAATGTCTCAAAGTGTTGGCGGGCCAAGAGTGTGGTTGGCACGAGGAGCGCGACCTGTTTGCCGTCTTGGATCGCCTTGAATGCGGCACGCACGGCAACCTCGGTCTTGCCATAGCCAACGTCACCCGCGAGCAGGCGATCCATCGGCACCTCGCGCTCCATGTCGCGTTTGACCTCTTCGATCGTGGTCAACTGATCCGGCGTCTCGACATAGGCAAACGCCTCTTCGAGTTCGCGTTGCCAGGCCGTGTCTGGCCCAAACGCATGGCCCTTCGACTTAACTCGGGTGCTGTAGAGCTTGACCAGGTCGATAGCAATCTTGCGGATGGCCTTGCGCGCATTGCCCTTGACCTTGGCCCACTCGGTGCCGCCCATCTTGCTGAGCACCGGCGCCTCGCCGCCAACGTAACGCGTGAGCATGTCGAGCTGATCGGTTGGCACATAGAGGGTGTCGCCCGGGTAGCCGCGCTTGCTCGGTGCGTATTCGATCAAAAGGTATTCGCGATCGTGCTTTTGACTGCCGACTCCGGCGGCTCGCGTGACGAGTTCTTTGAAGCGACCGATGCCGTGCACCTCGTGAACCACATAGTCGCCCGACCTGAGGTTCAACGGGTCGACCGCCTGCCCGCGCTTGGCGGCAAGGCGACGGCGTTCGGGATTCACATAGGCCTGATTGCGACCAAAGAATTCGATTTCGGTCAGCACAATCAACTCGGCCTCGGGCGCGGCAAAACCCTTGCGCAGGGTGGCCTGAATCGTCAGCACACTCTTGGCCGGCCACTTGCGCTTGTTGTGGTCGCCAGGCAGTTGATCGATCAACTCGGCGGTCAGGCCCTGAGCGCGCAGCATCTCGGTGATGCGTTCGATGGTTCCGTGGCCTTCGGCTGTGATCAGCACGCGCTGCTTGTTGGCCAATTGATCGCGAATCCAATCGACGATGCTGGTTTCGCGCTGGCCGTCGGCACCCACGAACGTGGGAATCTCAAACAGACCGAGGTCGATCAGGCCATCGTCGTCGGCACCGAACTGGCTGACGGTGATTAGCTGCCGCCCGCCGAGCGAATCCTTGAACTGACTGATGTCCAGGAATCCGCCGGCACTCAGGTCGATCGGCGCCTGGGCTCCCTCGGTTGCCGCGTCCCAGGCGGCGTGCAAAAACTCTTCGTTGGTTTCGACGAGGCTGGCGGCGCGAGCAGCCGATTTCTCGGGTGCGATGAGCACGACGGCGGCATCGGTTGGCAGGGTTGCCGTGATCGGCTCGAGTGCGTCGACCAGCACGGGCGCCAGCGACTCCATGCCCTCGACCGGCATGCCCTCGGCGATCTTGGCCAGCATGGTGCTGATATTCGGAAACTCGTGTTGCATCTGCCGAGCCTTGTTGGCCACGCTCGGCGTGATCAGCAGCTCTCGAGCCGGATAAATGGTGATTGCGGCGATTCGGCCGTTGTCGTCGGCTCCCGAGGCCGTTGCCGATTCGCCAGTGATTGTGCGCTGATCTGAGACACCGAACAGACGAATCTCTTCGAGTTCGTCGCCAAAGAATTCCAGGCGCATCGCGTGTTCGGCCGTAGTCGGAAAAACGTCGAGGATTCCGCCGCGCACCGCGAATTCGCCGCGCTTGGTGACCATGTCGACGCGCTCATAGGCAAAATCGATTAGCTTGAGCGGCAGCTCAAACAGCGAATAGTCGCGGCCCTGCTCGAGGATTACCGGTTCGCGCTCCCCCAAACCGGCGACCACCGGCTGCAGCGCCGCTCGAATTGAAGCGAGAACGAACACGGGGTGATCGAGCGATGCGCCCGCGCTGGCCAGCTCATGCAAACGACGCAGGGCACGCACGCGCTTGCCCACGGTTTCTGGGCTTGGGCTCAAGCGCTCGTGTGGCAGGGTCTCCCAACTCGGAAACTCGATTACCTCGGCGCTCGGTTCGAGTGCGCGAAGGTTGGCCGCCAGGTCTTCGGCCTCGCGGCCGGTCGCGGTTACGACCAGGCTCACTGGGGTTTGGCCATGACCAAAGCGCAGGTCGCTAACGGCGCTCGCGACGGTCGCGTGAGCACCGAGTGGCGCAATCAGGTCGAGGCGCTTCGATGCGATTTGCGACTGCAGTTTGGCGAACTTGTAGCCCTCGATCGTGAGGTCGACCAGGCCGTGAAGAGGATTCGGGTGCGCGAACGGGCGTGCGTGGGCCTCAGAGTTTTTCGCGCTCATGGGGTCAAGTTTACGTTGACTCGCCACCTTGGGATGTGGGTGTCGAACGCTCTGCATCACGATTGAAATTCGACGATTTATCGCTTCATTTCTGCCGATTGGCCTGAAAATTCGACGATTTTTGACTTGAAGGCGTCGGAGGTCTTGATCGGGGAAAGTTGCGGTTTTTTGACCAGTTTTACAGCCCAAATATCGCGATATTTACTACCCAATTAGCGAATTTGAAGCGAAAAAACGACAGATTTTCGACTAGATGCAGATCGTCACGCAGACACGTTAAATTTCTGCTGCGCCGCAAGCGCCCCAGAAGTCACGATCGCCTCAACCGCATCCGCAGCGATTTCGAGCGTCACCGGAAGCGACTTGCGTTCGGTCGCCGAGAAGTCTTTGAGCACAAAATCGGCAACCTCTTGACGGCCCGGCGGGCGACCAATGCCAATGCGCACGCGCACGAAGTCTTGAGTGCCAAGAGCCGCGATGATGTCGCGCAGACCATTGTGACCCGCGTGGCCCCCGCCAACCTTGACCCGCACGTCGTCGGCGGGAATATCGAGTTCATCGTGCAACACAATCACGTGCGCGGCATCGACACCATAAAACTTGGCCAGACCAGAAACAGGGCCACCGGATGTGTTCATGTATGACCCCGGCTTGGCCAGAATCACCTTCGGCCCGCCGAAGCCGAGCCGGGCCTCGACAACCGAGGCGTTCGCCTTGTGGACCTTGAACGATCCACCGACGCGATCGGCCAAAACGGCAAGAGCCATTTGACCTACGTTGTGACGGTTGCCTGAATAGCCGGGCCCGGGGTTACCGAGCCCGACTACCAGCCAAACGTCATTGCTCATAGAGCGTTGGAGCGCAGATTTCGCGAGGGCGAGCCCTCAGTCGAAATTACTGAGCAGCCAGCTCCTCCGAGTGAGCAGCCTTCGACTCGAGGATCGAGACGATGAGCTCGTCTGCAGCGAGGTCCATCTTGACACCGGCAGGCAGAACGACGTCTGCAGCGGTGAAGTGGGTGCCAGCTGCTGGCTTGTTGATGTTGACAACAACAAACTCAGGGATTGCGTGCGAAGGAGCCTCAACCTTGACGGTCTTGTGCTCGAGGTCAACGATGGTGCCCGAAAGAACTTCGCCAACAACGTGAACAGGAACCTCGAGGTGCAGCTTCTCGCCCATGACAACGACAACGAGGTCGATGTGCTCGATGACCTGGGTCACTGGGTCCTTGGTTGCGCTCTTGACAACAACCAGGTTCGACTTGCCAGCGATGTCGATGTCAAGGAACGCGTTCTTGTGACGCAGAACCAGAGCGATCTCGTGTGCTGGAAGGGTGATGTGCTGTGGGTCGGTGCCGTGACCGTAGATTACGGCAGGGGTCTTGCCTGCGGCACGGGCCTTGCGGGCTGAGCCCTTGCCGAAAGTGGTACGAACTTCACCGGCAATCTTGATTGCGTCGCTCATTGCGATGCTCCTTTTCTGTCAGATTTCTAATCAACTCAAGCGTTTTACGCGAGGATTACTGGCAAAGAGCTTCGCCGAATCACCCCGTCGATCACGGCCTCAACTCGCTTTCGCGAACTTCAGCCCTCGCCGTTGTTACTCGGGCAAGTTTACAGGGCGGATGCGCCCGCGGGCAAGCTGTCAGGCGCGGCGAACGGCCTTGCGCACGAACACGGCAGCCACCAGCACCGCACTGCTGACAACGAATGCCGGGCCAGGAACGCACAGCGCCAGGGCGAGGCAGAGCACGATTCCAGAGATGGGCGCAAACCGCGCTAGCGGATTGCGAACCGCCTCGATCTCGGCGCCGCGCATGAAGCAAACGCTCAGGTGGGCAACGGCATAGTAAAACAGCACGCTAAACGAGCTAAAGCCGATTGCCCACGCCAGGTTGTCGGCCGCCAAAACCAGAACCGATGCGCCAACCGCAATCGCGACCTCGGCCAGCCACGGCGACCCAAAACGGTTGCGAGCCATGAACACGCTCGGCAGCTCGCGATCGGTGGCCATCTCGGCGGCGGTGCGCGAGACGCCAGCAAGCAGCGCGAGGATCGAGCCAAGCGTTGCGGCCACGACAACAGGCAAGACCAACCAGGTGAGGCCCGGCGCAGCGAGGTTGAAGAATGCCACGAATGGAGTGTTGAGTGCCGCGAGGTCGTCACCCAGCCAGGTTTTCAACACATACAGAACGCCGAAATAGAGCACCGTGACCACCGACATCACAATCACGATTGCCAACGGAATGTTTCGCTTGGCATCGCGCACCTCGTTGCCGAGGGTCGCCACGCGCGCATACCCAGCGAAGGCAAAGAAGAAGATTGCTGCCGCCGTGACGATCGCCCAGCTGGGCGTGTTTGGCACCGACGGAATGAAGTAAGACGCGGTGGGCAAGATTTCGCTCGACGCAGCCGGTGGCGAGCCAAGCCCCATCAACACGGTCAACAACACGAACGAAGTGGTGGTCGCGGCAAGCACTGAAGCCACGCGAGCCGTGCGCTGAATTCCTAAAACGTTGACGATCGTCATAACCAAAATCGCCGCGATGCCGACCGCCTTGCGCGCGGGCGCATACGTGTATTCACCGAGCGCGAGAGCGATGGCCGCGATCGAACCGATCTTGCCCGCGACAAACGCGAAGCCGGCGGCAAACGACCATCCGTCGCCAATGAAAACGCGAGCATAGGCATAGGTGCCGCCGGGGCGATCGATAACACGAGCTAGACGAAACACCGACGACGCGTTTAGGGCAGCCACCAACGCGGCCAGAGCCAACGCGGCCCAAACCCAAGTGCCGGCCAGCGCAAAGCCCTCGCGGAACACCACGAAAACGCCCGCGCCGAGCATCGAGGCCAGCCCGATTGCAACAGCGCCCGCCAGACCTACGGTTTGACGGGCTGCCATTGACTTGAACCTGTGTTCTTGGCGCGAGGCTTAGGCGTGACCGGGGAACAGTTTGTTGACCGAGTCGTCGCCGAAGACGGCCTTGATGGCCGATGCGATCAGCGGCGCAACCGAAATGACGGTCAGGTTGTCGAACATCTGGTCTGGGCGCAGCGGCAGGGTGTTGGTGACCACTACCTCGTCGACGACTCCCGATGACAGGCGCTCGGCCGCAGGGTGCGAGAACACCGCGTGAGTTGCGGCCACGATCACCTTGGCGGCGCCATTGGCCTTGAGGGCCTTGGCGGCGGCAACGATGGTGCCGGCGGTGTCGATCATGTCGTCGACCAGCAAACACGTGCGACCGGCAACATCGCCAACCAACTCGTGAGCCTCGACCTGGTTTGGGCGGTCTGGATCGCGACGCTTGTGGATGATGGCAAGCGGAGTGCCAAGGCGCTCTGCCCAGATGTCGGCAACGCGAACGCGACCCGAGTCTGGCGAAACCACGGTGAGGTTCTCGCTCTCGTACTTCGAGGCAACATAGTCGGCAAGCATCGGCAGCGCCCACAGGTGGTCGACCGGGCCATCGAAGAAGCCCTGAATCTGCGGGGTGTGGAGGTCGATCGACATGAGGCGGTTGGCACCCGAGGCCTTGAACAGGTCGGTCATCAGGCGAGCCGAGATAGGCTCGCGACCCTTGTGCTTCTTGTCTTGGCGGGCGTAAGGAAAGAACGGGGCAACCACGGTGATGCGCTTGGCCGATGCGCGCTTGAGGGCATCGACCATGAGCAGCTGCTCCATGATCCAGTTGTTGATGCCGTTTGCGTGCGACTGAATGACGAAGGCGTCGACGCCGCGCACCGACTCCTCGTAGCGCACAAAGGTTTCGCCGTTGGCAAAGTCATAGGCGGTGGTCGGCAGCAGGCGGGTGCCCAGCAGCTCAGCCACCTCTTCGGCCAGCGCCGTGTGGGCACGACCGCTAACGATTACCAGCTTCTTCTGGTTCTGAAGTGTGATTTCACCCATGTTTGCGCGTGCCCTTTGCCTTGTTGTTTAGTTCTCGGTTGAAGTCTTGTCGGTTGCACCAGCGGCCTTGGCCTCGAGCGCCGCGTTGGCGGCAGCCGAACCCTCGCGCTTCTGGATAACCCAGTCGGCCAGGTTGCGCTGCGGTGCCACATTCATGGCCAACTCGCCAGGCGCAACATCGCGGCGAACGATCGTGCCGGCGGCCGTGTATGCGCCATCGCCAATCTCGATTGGGGCAACAAAAACGTTGTCGCTGCCGGTGCGCACGTGCGATCCGATCTTGCTGCGGTGCTTGTTGATGCCGTCGTAGTTGGCAAAAATCGTGCCAGCACCGATGTTGCTCTTGATGCCGATCTCGGCGTCGCCAACGTAGCTGAGGTGAGGCACCTTCGAACCAGCGCCGATCTTGGCGTTCTTGGTCTCGACAAACGTGCCGATCTTGCCGTCGGCGCCTAGGTCGGTGCCTGGGCGCAGGAACGAGAACGGGCCGACGCTCGCGCCAGCACCGATCTTCGAGCCGGTTGCGTGGGCCTTCACCACGCTGGCGGCCTCGCCAACCTCGGTGTCGATCAGCACGACCTCTGGGCCGATGGTCGACCCACCGGCGACGCGAGTGATGCCGTGCAGGTATGTGCCGGGCAGCAGAGTCACGTCTTGGCCCAGCTCGACGGTCACGTCGATCCAGGTCGAGCTTGGGTCTTGAATCGTGACGCCGGCCATCTGCCAGGCCTCGCAAATTCGCTTGTTGAGCTCGGCCGCAACCTCAGAAAGCTGCACGCGGTCGTTGATGCCCGCAACCAGCCAGTTGTCGGTCACCGGGATGCCCTGCACATCGAAACCCTCGGCCAGCAGCTCGGCCGCCACATCGGTCAAATACTTTTCGCCCTGCGAGTTGTGCAGACCGATGCGGCCGAGCGCGGTGCGCAGGTGCTGCGCGTCAAAGACATACACACCAGCATTCACCTCGCGAATCTCGAGCTGCTTTTTGGTGGCGTCGCGGTCTTCGACGATCTTGAGGAAGCTGCCGTCGCTGGTGCGCACGACGCGGCCGTAGCCGTGTGGGTCGTCGAGGTGGGCGGTCAGAATCGTTGCGGCTGCGCCCTGGCTCAGATGCGCGTCGAGCAGACCCTCGAGGGTCGCGACATCGAGCAT
>JBEEJX010000053.1:0-4178 GCA_041168965.1 Actinomycetota bacterium | reverse complement strand
CCCACTGCTTGAAGCGCTTTAGCGAGGCCATGAAATAGATGGTCAGAATCACGATTATCACGCCACCAAAGAAGCCGTTGACGATGTTGATGCCGACCTGAACCACGCCACCGAACATGCCCGGCCAGTTGGCCGAGTTGCCAATAAAGTCGCCCGCGTTCTTGATCGCGTCGCCGATGGCGCCATCGAAGCGCTTGTCGAGGCTCACCACTAGGGGCTGACTCAGTAGCGAGTTCAGGTCTTGTGGAGCCTGTGCCAAAAACTGCGATGCCTGACGCAAAACCTGAGGAATGAAGCTAGAAATCAGGATGGCGATTACGCCGATGAAGCCTAGCATGACTGTGGCGATGGCCAGGGCGCGCTTGAGGCCGAGACGCTCGAGCTTGGTGACGATTGGGTCGAGACCAAGAGCAAGAAAGATCGCGGCAAAGACATACGTGATGATGTTCGCCAACGAAACAAACATGCCGCCGATCACGAGGGCGGCAAGAACACCCAGACCACCGAGCAGACCGATTTGGAACGGGTTCGACACCTTGATGTTGTTCGAAGACACGTTTGCTCCTTTTCGGCGGTGGGCGTTGGGTTAGTCGGCTGCGACTAGTTGGAATCGATAACGAACTGGATGCGGTCCATCACAGTGCGCAGGTTCTTGATGTAGACCTTGATGGCGTCGCGCTCGACATAGAGCTTCTGGAGGCGTTCCTCGGCGGCACGCACCTCGGTGTTGGCCTTTTCCTGCGCCGACTTGATGATGCCGCGTGCCTCAGCATCGGCGGCAGCGATAGTGCTGTCGGCCTTGCTGCGGGCGTCGTCGGTGGTCTTGCGGGTGATCGCCTTGGCGGCGGCCTCGAGGGTTTCGGCCTCAAGGCGGGCGGCGTTGGCACGCGTAAGCGCGTTGGCCAGGTTGGCGTTTGCCTCGTCCAGATATTTCTGGGTGGCGGCGACGGCCTCTTGGTGCTTGCGCAGGTATTCGGTTTCGGCCTCGGCGCGACGCGCGGTCAGTTCGAGTTCGAGGTCGATGCGGGCCTGTTCGGTGACCAGCTGGCGTGCACGCTCGGTGTCGATGTCTAGGCCGCTCTGGCGCTGGGCAATCAGCTTCTTTTCGGCTAGGTCGCGCTCGGTCGCAGCGCGCAATAGTTCGGTTTCGCGCTTGGTGGTTGCACGCAGTCGGGCCGCCTCGGTTGCCACGGCGCCACGCGTTGCCGATGCCTCGCGCTCGGCGGTTGCAATCAGCTCGGCCGCACGCTCGGTAGCCTCGGCGATGGTGGCCTCATAGTCGGTCTTGCTGCTGCCGATGATGCGATCGGCTCGGCGCTGGGCCTCGGCAACGAGCGCGTCGTAATAGCCCTTGGCCTGGCCGCGCTGTTCGTCGAGTTCGACGGCGAGGTTCTTGCGAATGCGGTCGCGTTCGGTCTCGGCGTCTTGAATAAGGCGCTTTGCCTGCTCTTCCGCGGTTGCCAGAATCAGCGCCGCCTTGGCGCCCACGCCGGCATAGGTCGGCTCGCCAACCTCAGAGATGGTCTGCTGGGCCTCGATCAGACGATTATTGGTGTCGCGGAGTTCGGTGGCAAGCTGGGCGTTTTGACCGCTGAGCTGCAGAATCTCGCGTCGAAGGTCGCGCATGGCATCGTCGACGGCCGCCCGCTCGTAACCCCTAACGACCAGGGGGAATTCGGTCTCTTCGGCTGCCAAAATGCTGCTCCTAGGCCACTTCGCTAAACTTATTGGACTGACTTTTTAGTCCGTGCCAAGTTTAGTCTTTGGCCACCAGCGACCGCCTAGCCCGAGGATGCAAATGCGCTTTTTGATTGCCGCTTCGCTCTTCGTTGTCTCGGTCGTCTCGCTGGTTCTGGGGCTTGGCGACCGCACAATCTGGGCGCCACCGGCAAGCCATCGCATCGCCGTTTCAATCGATGTCAAAGCGCCGTATGTGTTTGTGCCATCGTCGGTATTGCACGCGTTCGGCGGCAGCCCAGTGCTGACCGCGCAAAACGACGGCACAACCTTTGTGGCCTACGGTCGCGAGGCCGATGTTCAGGCCTGGCTCGGCAATGCAGACTATGCCTCACTGATGCTCGACACCGCCGCAGTTGGCACTCCAGTCATCAAGCTCGGCGCCGAACACATCGGAATCAGCGGCCCGAATCCGCTCGATAGCGACCTTTGGATAGACCAGTCCAAGGGCACGGGCATGGCAAGACTCGCCATGAACACGCGCTCAGACAGCGGCGCGCTGATCGCCGTTGACGGAACACTCGCCGCGCCAAAGCAGATCGACCTGGTCTGGCCAATCGCACACGATTTGACCTATTCAAACGCCATGCTCGGCATTGGTGCAGCGTTCTTCGTTGCCGCGGCCATCATGCTGATAATCGCGCTGCGCCACTCACGAGTGAAGCGTGGCCCACGCCGCCGCACACCAAGGGCGCCACGCGTCAAGCGCGTGCGCGTGCGCCGCAACAAGTCACTCGTCAAGCCAAAGGGGCGCCGATCAAACCGCAACCCGGTTGCGCGCCGAATCGCGGTGCTGCCAATGGCGCTGATGCTGACGGCATCGCTCGCCGGTTGCAGCATCCAGTTGCCGGGAATCTTTGGCGGGGGCAACCAGGCCGCGAACCCGACGGCCTCGGCAAGCGTGAGCACCGACACCCAACCACCGGCAGCCGTGACTCGCACGCAGCTCGAGCGCATCCTGACTGACGTAGCCAAGGTTGCGGCCGCAGGCGATAAGGCCAACAACCGAACGCTCTTGACCTCGCGCTTTGCTGGCCCGGCGTTTCAGATGCGAGCCGTCAACTATGTGATGCGCAAAAAGTCGAGCAAGGTCGATGCCATGCAGGCAATTGCGGCACGCCCGATCACCTTCAGCCTTCCCGCCGCGACCGACACCTGGCCACGCACGATCATGGCCGTGACCGATGAGTCGGGTCAGGGAATTCCGCCGCAGATGCTAGTGCTGCAGCAGGCTACCCCGCGCGACAACTACAAGGTTTGGTATGTGTCGCGTCTGTTGCCTGGCATCAAGATTCCGGCCGTGCCATCGCAGGCCATCGGCGCGATTCCGGTCGATTCAAAGAGCGTGTTCTTGAAGCTTGCGCCGTTGCAACTGGCTGGCGCATTTGGCGACGTGATTAACAAAGGCCGATCGAGCCTGAGCGCCGGATTGTTCGACCTGAGCAACCCGTTCTATGAGCAGGTTTCGAGCGGGCAAAAGGCGCAGGCGGCCGCACTGATCAACGCCAAGATCAGCTTTAGGCACACGCTCGGCGACCCGAACACGCTGTCGCTGGCAACCGCGAACGCCGGCGCGCTCGTGGCCGTGTTCATGAACGACACATATGTAATCAAGCCAAATAAGACGGGTGCCGCGGTGGCTGTCGATGGTCAAGAGAAGATCCTGCTCGGAGCCGGCGGTTCGACCACGGGCGTGCAGTCGGTTTATGGCGACATGCTGTTTTTCTATGTTCCGCCGGTGACCGGCAAGACCACGATTCAACTGCTCGGAGTGACCCAGGGTCTGCTCAGCATCAAGAAGCTCTAGGGAACCCAATGGATAACCCATTTGCACGCGCGTCGCTCGCCGGTGCCGTTGACCTATCGGCGTTGAAGGCCAAGGCCGAAAAGCGGAATGAGCCTGCGGCAACAACCGGTCCTGCGCCGACCGCCGACGGTCAGGGAGCGAGTGAAACAAACCAGGTTCCTGTGCGCTCGTTGGTAATTGACGCAGGCATCGAAAACCTTCGCGAACTACTGGCGCTATCGAACGATGTGCCGGTCTTGGTTGACTTCAAAACCTCTGGTGTTCCGGGATCATCGGCCCTTACGGCTTTGCTCGAACGTCTTGCTCTCGAGGCCAAAGGCCAGTTCATCTTGGCCCGCGTCGATGCCGACAAGCAGCCCGAGATTCTCGAGGCTTTCCAGCTGCGCCAAGGGGGAGTGGCGGTCGCTTTGCTCAAGGGGCAACCGGTGCCGCTGATCAGCGCCGACCTCGACGAGGCAGAGGTCTTGGCTCGACTTGGCCGTGTCTATGAGGTTGCGGCCCAGCAGGGCATCCTGGGCATTGCGGTTGTTTCAGATGCCGCTCCGGCAGCGCCATCCCCAGCCTTGCCGCCGCGACATCAGGCGGCCTTCGACCTAATCGATAAGGGCGACTACGACGGCGCCATCGCCGAATA
>JBEEJX010000052.1:0-4094 GCA_041168965.1 Actinomycetota bacterium | reverse complement strand
GCCCTGACCCTCACGGGTTGCGCCAGCAACGACCCTTTGGCCTCGCAGTATCGCGCGGGCGACAACAAGAACTACATCGCCGGCGACGGCACAGTAACCGAGTTCGCGCTCGCCGACCGTGGTGCAGCGGTTGACTGGCAGGGCACGTTGGCCGGCGGCAACAAGCTCTCGAGCGCCAACTTGAGTGGCGTGGTCACCGTGCTCAATTTTTGGTACGCCGGTTGCGCACCTTGCCGCGCCGAGGCTCCAGACCTGGTCGCGATTGCCAAACAGTTTCCGAAGGTTCAGTTTGTGGGCGTGAACGTGCGCGATGCGGCAGGCACCGCACAGGCCTTCGAGCGCAAGTTCAAGATCAACTGGCCGTCGATCCTTGACTCAGACTCCGGTTCGGTGGTGCTGGCCTTCACCGGCATCGTCACCCCGCAGGCCGTGCCGACCACTCTGGTGATCGACCGCAAGGGTCGAGTCGCGGCTCGCGTTCTTGGTCGCATCGAGCCGGCAACTCTGCGTGCGCTGATCAAGCGCGTGGTCGACGAGGGCTAGGCCGTGCTGACTGGCTTTAACCCTGGCGATGTGATCCTGAACGGATCGCTCCTGCTGGCAATCCCGATGGCCCTGTTCGCCGGCGCCGCAAGCTTTATCAGCCCGTGCGTGCTGCCGCTCGTGCCGGGATACCTCGGATTCGTTTCGGGCATCAGCTCGAGTCGTTCGCGCATGCTGCTCGGCTCGCTGTTGTTTGTGCTCGGTTTCTCGGTGGTCTTCGTTTCGTTCGGCGCGCTGTTCGGTGGCCTGGGCAGCATCGTTTATGCGAGTGGCCTCGCGTGGGCGCAGCGAATCCTCGGTGTCTTGGTATTCGTGTTTGGTCTGGTGCTGATCGGCAAGTTTGACTGGCTGCAACGCACGGTCAAGTTTCAGGCGCGCCCCGGGCTCGGCCTGATTGGTGCGCCACTGCTGGGCATTACCTTCGGCCTTGGCTGGACCCCGTGCATCGGCCCGACCCTCGGGGCCGTGCTGACCCTCGCTTCGAAGACCGGCGACCCGATCAAGGGTGCCGTTCTGGCGTTTGTGTATGCGCTCGGCATCGGCATTCCGTTTTTGCTGATCGCGGCCGGCTTTAGTTGGGCCACCAAATCGATGGCGTTCTTCAAGCGGCACATCCGCACATTCAACGTCGTCGGCGGTGTGATGCTCATGATTCTGGGTCTTTTGTTGACCCTCGGCTGGTGGGACAAGTTGACCGCCTGGCTTCAGGGAGAGGTGTTCTACTATTTCCAGCTCAGCTTCTAACCGCGCAAGCTCGCCAGAACTCGGCCTAAAGGGCTGGGCGCGTTGGATTTGGCGCCAGTTGACCTCGATGCGCACCGCACTCGTGCTGTTGCTCATGCTCGCGGCGGCGGCCGTGCCGGGCTCGATCTATCCGCAACGCAGCGCCGACCCGAATGGCGTCAGCAAGTTCTTCGACGACAACCCCGACCTGGCCAAGATCCTCGACGGCATCCAGCTGTTCGACGTCTACACCTCGGCATGGTTCTCGGCAATCTACATTCTGCTGTTCATTTCTTTGATCGGATGCGTGCTGCCGCGCACGATTGCGCACGCCAAGAACTTGTTCGAGGCCCCGGTAGCGACCCCTAGCAACCTGCGTCGCATGCCGGCCTTCTTGGCGACCAAGCTGGGCAAGGCGGCGCAGCGCGAGGCCATCGAACGCGCCGAATCGCTGTTGCGAAAACAGCGCTATCGCGTGGCTCGACAGGTCGATGCCGACGGTGGCGTTTCGTTCAGCGCCGAGCGCGGCTATGCGCGCGAGACCGGCAACCTCGTGTTTCACGTCGCACTAATTGGCGTGCTGTTTGCGGTTGGTCTTGGCGGTGGCTTTAGCTACAGCGGCCAGCGAGTCTTGGTCGAGGGCGAAACCTTCGTAAACAACCTCGCGGGCTATGACTCGTTCAGCCCAGGCGCGTTCTTCAAGCCCGAGATGCTAACCCCGTTCAGCGTGACCCTCGACAAGTTCAAGGCCACCTTCGATCTGCAAAACGAGACCAACATCGGCACTCCGCTCGATTTTCGTGCCGATGTGACCAGCCGCTTGGTTGGCGTCGACGGCAAGACCACCGAGTCGCACTCGGTGATTCGTGTCAACGAGCCGCTCGAGATGCCCGGCTCCAAGCTCTACCTGACCGGCAACGGCTATGCGCCGGTAATCACCATCCGCGATAAAAACGGCGACGTTGCTTTCAGCGGCCCAACCGAATTCTTGCCGCAGGACCGCAACTACACCTCGCTCGGCGTGATCAAAGTGCCAGACGGCGCCGGCCCGCAGTTCGGAATCCTTGCGTTCTTTTATCCGACTCAAGACAAGCTGAACACCGGCGCCAAGACCTCGATTTATCCAGACCCGATCGACCCACTGCTGACCATGAATGTGTATGTTGGCGACCTTGGCCTCGACTCGGGGCAGCCAAAGAATGTGTTTCAACTAGACATCAAGTCGATGAAGCAGGTTGCCGGTGGCAAGTCGGGCGTTAAGGGCCTCGAGCTCGTGCCTGGCCAGACCGTCAAACTGCCAAAGAACCTAGGCACCGTGACATTCGATGGCATCAAGCGCTACGCGTCGCTCGACGTTTCATATAACCCGGGTGGCCTCTGGGTGTTGATTTTTGCTCTGCTGGCATTGGCCGGCGTCACGCTGTCGCTGACCATTCCACGTCGACGCGTTTGGGTCGCGGTTCGCGATGGCGAGCTTCAGGTTGCGGCGTTGGCTCGCGGCGATGACCCGGCACTCGAGCGAGTGGTTGCCGAGATTACGGCAGAATTGACCATGGCCGAGGCCCCTAGCGGCACCGCGGCCGGCGGCTCATCAACGGAAGGCAAGACCAATGACTAGCGCGTTGCTAAACGAAAACCTCTCGCAGATTTCGCTGCTGTTTATCTATGGCGCGATGGCGCTCTACACGTTCTCGTTCCTCGCGTTTGCCACCCACCTTTCGCGTCTGGCATCGACCAAAGAGGCGTCGCGCAAGACCGCCTCGGGCGTCGAAAAGTTCGCCATGGTCATGTTGATTTTGTCGGCAATCGTGCACGCAATCGGCGTTGTGCTGCGCGGCATCGCGGCAAACCGCGTGCCCTGGGCCAACATGTATGAATTCAGCATCACCGGTTCGCTAATCGTCGTGGTGATCTTCTTGTTCTCGCTCCTGATTCGCGACGTGCGCCTGATTGCCACCTTCATCTCGGGCATCACTTTGCTGGTGCTTGGCCTCGCAACTTCGGTTTGGTACATCAAGGTCAAGACTCTGATGCCGGCGCTGCAGTCATACTGGCTGGTCATTCACGTGCTGGTCGCCGTGCTCGCCACCGCGTTCTTTAGCATCGCGACCGCGTTCGCCGTGGTCTATCTTTTGCGCGACGCCGCCTGGTTGGCCAATGCAAAGGGCAAGTTGTTCGGCTTCGTTCGTCGCGTCATCGAACTGTTCCCAAGTTCAGACAAACTCGAGAAGAGCGCCTACCGCTTCAACATCATCGGCTTCATTCTTTGGTCTTTCACGCTCATCGCGGGTGCGATTTGGGCCGAACGCGCGTGGCACCGCTACTGGGGCTGGGACACCAAGGAGGTCTGGACCTTCATCATCTGGACCATCTATGCGGGCTACCTGCACGCCAACGCGACTCGCGGCTGGACGGGCAAGCGTTCGGCCTGGCTGGCGCTCGTCGGCTTCGCGGCAATCATCTTTAACTTCACCATCGTCAACCTGTTTTTCAAGGGTCTGCACGTTTACAGCGGCCTGAAATAACAGCGATGCGCCTTGCGCGTTTGCTCGGTTTAGAGCAGGGCGTAGCACCGCTCTAGGCGCTCGAACCACCAGTCTTGGCGGTGGTCTTCGGCTGCAAAAATATCGAGTTTGGCGGCGCTCGGAGTCACGCGCTTGACCTCGAGCCAGCCGCCCTTAGGGGCCAATGGCTGATCGCAAACATCGCCAGCAAAGAGGTTCAAGGTCGCAAGCCCTGCGGCCAGTGGCTGAGCGCTCTGCGCGGCCAGGTGGGCACCCATCGAGATGCCAATCGATGATTCCAAAGCGCTAGAAACCACCCAAGGC
>JBEEJX010000051.1:0-3855 GCA_041168965.1 Actinomycetota bacterium | reverse complement strand
CAAGAACATGGCTTCGGGTGCCGCAGCGATGGCTGCATTTGCTCGCGAGGTTGCTAAGAACTACGGCATCACCATTGCGCTGCACACTGACCACTGCGCCAAGCACCAGCTCGACGCTTTCGTTCGCCCACTGATCGCAATGTCACAGGAGCGCGTCCGCGCAGGCCAGGACCCACTGTTCAACTCGCACATGTGGGACGGCTCGGCTGTTCCAATGGGCGAGAACCTCGAGATCGCTAAAGAGATGCTTGCACTGACCCGCGGCATCGGCGCAGTTCTCGAGATCGAGGTCGGCGTTGTCGGCGGCGAAGAAGACGGCGTTGAGGGTGGCCACGGCGAGCACCTTTACACCACCCCACAGGATGGCCTTATGACCGCAGAGGCCCTGGGCCTTGGCGAGAACGGCCGCTACATGGTTGCTCTGACCTTCGGCAACGTTCACGGTGTTTACAAGCCAGGCAACGTTGTTCTCAAGCCTGAACTGCTCGGCGAGATTCAGGCCGCAGTCGGTGCAAAGTATGGCAAAGACAAGCCGTTCGACCTCGTGTTCCACGGCGGTTCGGGCTCGACCGACGCCGAGATCGCCGAGGCAGTGCGCCACGGTGTAATCAAGATGAACATCGACACCGACCTGCAGTATGCGTTCACTCGCCCAATCGCAGCTCACATGTTCACCAACTACGACGGCGTGCTCAAGGTCGACGGCGAAGTTGGCAACAAGAAGGCTTATGACCCACGCGCCTGGGGCAAGATCGGCGAGGCCGGCATGTCGGCTCGCGTCATCGAGGCAGCTCAGCAGCTCGGCTCGGCCGGAAAGTCGATGTCGCTCTAAGACTCATAAGATAAGGCCCCACTCGGTTTCGAGTGGGGCCTTTTCGTTTGCCTGGCAGCGACTTAGAAGTCGCCGTTGCGAATCTTCTTGCCACTCAGCGGCATCTTGAACAACGGAGCAAACAGGCAGAAGTCGAATAGACCCGCTGCGGCGATGATCGCGCCGACGACATCGAGCCAAACGATGCCTGCAAAGAGCCCCCAGATCAGGAGGGTTGCGCCTGCGATTGCACGCACTGCGCGTCCGGTGGTTGATGCCATGAATTCGATGGACTTCATCAGATGACCTTTCGTTAGCACTCAAACGGTGCCGTTGTGGTCAATCTATACCTTGTCGCGTGGGCGGCGCACCCAAAACGCCTAGTGGCGCTTGATCTTGTTGGTGGTCTCTTCGCCGGCGGCCTTCATGGTCTTGCGCAATTCGGCAGGCAGCGAAAACTGCACGTCTTCTTCGGCCGTCTGAACCAATTCGACATCGCCGTAGCCACGCGTCGCAAGGCTCGCAAGAACCTCGTCGACCAACTCTTCTGGCACCGAGGCACCCGACGACACTCCGACGGTCTCGACGCCGGCGAACCAGGCATCCTCAATCTCGCTCGCAAAATCGACGCGGTATGCGGCGGCGGCTCCCGCCTGCAGCGCCACCTCGACCAGGCGCACTGTGTTCGAGGAGTTTGCCGAACCAACGACGATCACCAGGTCGCTCGCTGCGCCGACCTTCTTGATGGCAACTTGACGGTTCTGGGTGGCATAGCAGATGTCGTCCGACGGCGGGCTCTGCAGCGTCGGCAGCAACTTGCGCAGGCCATTCACAGTCTCCATGGTTTCGTCAACCGAAAGTGTGGTCTGCGAAAGCCAAACGACCTTGTTTGGGTCGCGAACGGTGACGTTTGCTAGGTCGCTCGGGCCGTCGACGAGCTGCACGCGCTCGGGGGCCTCACCCATGGTGCCCTCGACCTCTTCGTGACCCTTGTGGCCAACCAGCAGAATGTCGTAATCCTCGTTGGCGAAACGCTGCACCTCGCGGTGAACCTTGGTGACTAGCGGGCAGGTGGCATCGATGGTTTCGAGGCCACGTTCCTTGGCAGCGGCGACAACGGCCGGCGATACGCCATGCGCACTGAATACGAGCACTGAACCCGTCGGCACCTCGTCAACCTCGTCAACAAAGATTGCGCCGCGCTGCTCGAGCGACGAAACGACATGCTTGTTGTGAACGATCTGCTTGCGCACATAAATAGGTGCACCGTGGTGTTCGAGCGCCTTCTCGACCGCAATCACAGCACGATCGACGCCCGCGCAATAACCGCGGGGCGAGGCCAGCAAGACCTTCTTTGAGCCCGATGGTTGTCGGTCGTCGCGGGTATCCTTGGTTTCAGTCACGAGACAATGATAAACAGGGCCCTTGGGCCAGCAGAATGCGGGTTTTTGATGAACGACGGAATGAATATGGATGCCCCTGGGGCGTCTCGCGTTTCGTCAGAGCAACAACCCTGGCCCGTCTCGCGTTTAGCTGCCACCCTTAAAGACTGGATCGACCGCCTCGGCTATTTGTGGATCGAGGGCGAGCTTTCGCAGATTCGCATCAATCCCACGAGCATGTTCGGCGCGCTTCGCGACCTGCAGGTCGAAAATTCGATCGAGATTCACGCTTGGGACATGTCGCGGATTCCAGGCGACCTCAAGCAGGGCGATCGCGTGGTTGCGCTCATCAAGCCGGCTTTTTGGGGCAAAAACGGCAAACTGACCATGCAGGTCGTCGAGATTCGCAAGATTGGTCTTGGCGAGCTTCTAGAGCGCATCGAGCGCCTTCGCGCCCAGTTGAGCGCCGAGGGCCTAACTGCACCAGAGCGCAAACAGCCGATTCCGTTTCTGCCTAACCGCATCGGGCTAATCACCGGCCAGCAATCTGACGCCGAGAAGGATGTTCTCAAAAACACCCTGCTGCGCTGGCCAGACGCACAATTTCGAGTTATAAACACACTCGTTCAGGGCGACAAGGCCGCACCCGAAATCATCGCCGCCATCAAAGAACTCGACAACGACCCCGAGGTCGACGTGATCATCATCGCTCGAGGTGGTGGCGCGTTCCTCGATCTGGTGGTCTTCAGCGACGAGGCACTTGTGCGCGCCGCGGCAGCAGCGAAAACGCCTATTATCTCGGCAATCGGGCACGAAAACGATCGCCCTGTGCTCGACGATGTTGCCGACCTTCGCGCGTCAACGCCTACCGATGCGGCCAAGCGCGTCGTGCCCGATGTCGCCGAAGAACGAGCCAACATTGCGCGATCGCTGGGTCAGATCTTCAACCGCGTGAATCACTACGTCACGTTGCAGAATGACCTGATTGGCCAGCTTCGCAGCCGCCCGGTGCTCAGCAATCCATACCAATTCATCGAAGACCACGAGCAAGACATGTTGCGCGACCGCGATCGCTCTCGCGAACTAGTTGGCAACTACCTGCACCTGCAGAGCGTGCGCATCGAGAACCTCAAGAACCTAGTCACGTCGCTTTCGCCGCAAAAAACCTTAGACCGTGGTTATTCGGTGGTTCGCGATGCCGCGGGTCATGTTGTCAACGACGCCACCAAGGTCAAGGCAGGCACAAAGCTGAAGGTGCGCCTCGCCAAAGGTGAACTCTCGGCAACTGCCGACTGAACCAAAATCCGATCCAACCGGCAGCCAATTAAACTGGAGAAACAATGAGCGCAGACAAGAGCAAGGCCAATGCCGACATCGCGGCAATGTCATACGAGCAGGCACGCGACGAGCTCGCCAAGGTTGTTTCGCAACTCGAACAAGGCGCCGTTTCGCTCGAAGAATCGATGAATCTCTGGGAACGCGGCGAGGCGCTCGCAACTCAGTGCGAAGACTGGCTTTCGGGCGCGCGCAAGCGACTTGACGCTGCCCTCGCTGCCAAGAAAGTCACCGAATAGTCGTGTCTGAAGACTCAGCGGCAAAGCACCGCGCGAAACAAACTATTCGCAACCTCGTTCTGTCGCTGATTGCCTGCCTCGGCATCGT
>JBEEJX010000050.1:0-5099 GCA_041168965.1 Actinomycetota bacterium | reverse complement strand
CCTGAAGCTCGCCCGCGCATCAGTGTTTGGCACGGCCCCTGGGCCCGTCGCCGACTACTACTTCGCGCCCATCCAGCCGTATGTGTCGGCCGCCACCGCGGCTGCCGCGGCCGCCGCGGGCGCGGGGCTAACGGGCTCGGGTTCGTCGGGTTCTTTAAGCTCGTCGAGCTCGTCGAGCCCCGCGCCAACGACGACGCCCACAGCAACTTCGACTGCGACTGCAGCACCAACACCAACTGCAGCGCCGCCAGTCGAGGCAATCTCGGTGGTCGCGGTGGTCGAGGCAATCTCGGTGATCGCTCCGGCGCCCGTCTCGACCCCAGCGCCCGTGTCGACCTCAGAGCCGTTGCCGACTCCCGCGCCAGTCGAACTCGCCGCCGAAAGTGAATCACAGCCGGTCGTCGAGGCCCTGCCGCAACGGCCGACGCCAGCTAGGGCGCAGCCAAAAATAGTGAGCAGGCAGCCTGCGACCCATGCGGCAAAGAAGGAGGCATTGGCCGAAGCCAAGCCTGCGGCGCCGTCAGCGCCAGGCAACGACATGCCGAAGAGCGCAAATATCGCCACGACGGCGGGCATCGGCGCGCTGGCAGCGGTGTGTGCGGCAGGCGCATACCTGGCGATTCGCCGGGCGAAACGAAGCCGCTTAGCGAGCCAAAGCCCGCGGCAGCGAGTGCTGGCGACTAGCTGAAGATAACGGTGCGATCGCCGTCGAGAAGCACGCGGTGCTCGGCAAACCAACGGACCGCCTGAGTCAGGGTCTTGGCCTCGATGTCTGAGCCAAGCGACACCAGGCGGTTCTTGGTATCTGAGTGCTGAACGCGAATGACGTTCTGCTCGATGATCGGGCCCTCGTCGAGGTCGGCGGTCACAAAGTGAGCCGTCGCACCGATGAGCTTGACGCCGCGGGCGTGCGCACGCGCATACGGGTTGGCGCCCTTGAAACCTGGCAGGAACGAGTGATGGATGTTGATGATGCGACCCTCGAACTCGCGGCAGAACTCTTCAGACAGGATCTGCATGTAGCGCGCGAGCACGATCAACTCGATGCCGGCCGACTTGATGTAGTCGCGAAGCATCTGCTCGAAGGCGCGCTTGTCGGCCTCGCCCTCGATTGCGTGGTGCTCGAACGGAACGCCATAGAACTCGGCCATTGGCGCAAGCTCGGCGTGATTGCCGAAAACGGCCGGAAACTCGACCGGCAGGCGGCCTTCGCGCTGACGGAACAGCATGTCGTTGAGGCAGTGGGCGCTCTTCGAGACCAGCACGAGGGTCTTGGTTGGGCGGCCGACCACATCCAAGGTCCAGTCCATGCCATAGCGCTCAACCACAGGGGTCAACTGGTTGACAAAGAACTCGCGTGGAACAGCCGACTCGATCTGCAGGCGCATGAAAAAACGGCCGGTGTCTGGCGACGAATACTGGTGCGACTCGGTGATGTTTCCGTTCGCGGCAAAGATTGCCCCGGAGATCGCATGCACGATGCCCGGCTTGTCTTCGCATACGAGGGTTAGCACCCAGTGGGTGGTGGTCGCTTCAGTCATGCGTTAAAGGTTAGCGGCGACCTCGACGCTCGCGCTGAATCTGCATAACTACGTAACCCGTCAAAGCCAATCCGGCGATGATCATGACCGACCCCACAATTGCGGCAACCTGCACAGCTAAAACCCTTATCTTTTTCCCCAGAACGCTTCAAAAATAGCTAACTCGGCGACCGAAAGTCGGCTAGGTGCGGATAACCGAACAGGGCGCGTGTCGGGCAACCGAATTGGTAGAATTAGCGGGTCTTATCTGGCGCTGACGCCATCTGCAAAACAAACTGCAAACCCCTCCGCCAACCGCGAAATCAAAGGAATAGACCTATGTCGGGCATCCCTTCAACTCACAACCTTCCGCTTGCCGAAGTTGACCCAGAGATCGCAGCGGTTCTGACCGCCGAGCTCGACCGTCAGCGCAACATGCTCGAGATGATCGCGAGCGAGAACTTTGTTTCGCGCGGTGTGCTCGAGGCACAGGGTTCGGTGCTGACCAACAAGTACGCCGAGGGTTACCCAGGCAAGCGCTACTACGGCGGTTGCGAGGCGGTCGACGTTGCCGAGGAGCTCGCTCGCGAGCGCGCCAAGGCCCTGTTCGGTGCCGAGCACGCAAACGTTCAGCCACACTCGGGTGCTTCGGCAAACGCGGCAGTGCTCATGGCACTGGCGAACCCTGGCGACCGCATCCTTGGTCTTGAATTGGCCCACGGTGGCCACCTGACCCACGGCATGCGCCTGAACTTCTCGGGAAAGATGTATGAGGCTCACGCGTATGAGCTCAACCCAGAGACCCACATGGTCGACATGGACATCGTTCGCGCTCGTGCGCACGAGGTCAAGCCTGCGGTTCTGATTGCCGGCTGGAGCGCATACTCGCAGCACCTCGACTTTGCCGAGTTCCGCAAGATCGCCGACGAGGTTGGCGCAAAGCTGTGGGTCGACATGGCTCACTTTGCGGGCCTGGTTGCCACCGGTCTGCACCCGAACCCGGTTCCGTTCGCCGACGTGGTTTCGACCACCGTTCACAAGACCCTTGCCGGCCCGCGCTCGGGTCTGATTCTGTGCAAGGCCGAATACGCCAAGAAGATCGACTCGGCCGTGTTCCCTGGTCAGCAGGGTGGCCCGCTCATGCACGTGATCGCTGCTAAGGCAGTTGCGTTCAAGGCAGCGATGGGCGAGGAGTTCAAAGACCGCCAGAAGCGCACCGTCGAGGGCGCGGCGATCATCGCCGACCGCCTGAACCAGGCCGACATGAAGGCCGCCGGCGTTCAGGTTCTGACCGGCAGCACCAAGGTTCACCTGGTTTTGGTCGACCTGCGCGACAGCGAGATCGACGGCAAGCAGGCCGAGAACCTGCTGCACGAGGTTGGCATCACCGTGAACCGCAACTCGGTTCCTAACGACCCACGCCCACCAATGACCACCTCGGGTGTTCGCGTTGGCACCCCGGCACTCGCGACTCGTGGCTTTGGTGCCGCCGAGTTCACCGAGGTTGCCGAGGTAATCGCCGCCGTGCTCAAGCCAAACCCAGACATCGCTTCGCTTCGTGCGCGCACTCAGGCGTTGGCCGACAAGTTCCCGCTCTACAGCGGCCTCGAGAACTGGTAGTCACTGGCGCATGAACGCAATCAAGCTCGACGGACTAGCCACCGCTAAGGCGATCAAGGCCGAGTTGGCCGAGCGTGTGATTGCGCTCAAGCAGTCGGGCGTAACGCCTGGTCTTGGCACGCTGCTCGTGGGCGACGACCCGGGCTCGCACTCATACGTTTCGGGCAAGCACCGCGACTGCGCTCAGGTAGGCGTCAACTCGATTCGAATCGACCTGCCGGCTTCGGCATCGGCGGCCGACGTGCGTGCCGCGATTCGCGACCTGAACGACGCTAAGGATGTCACCGGCTACATCGTGCAGTTGCCGCTGCCGTTTGGCATCGACACCAACGAGATGCTCGAGCTGATCGACCCCGCTAAAGACGCCGACGGCTTGCACCCAACCAACCTTGGTCGACTGGTGCTTGGCGTTTCGGGCGAGCTGAACTCGCCGCTGCCGTGCACCCCTGCCGGAATCGTTGAGTTGCTGCGTCGCTATGACGTGCCGACCGCGGGCGCCGAGGTTGCCGTGATTGGCCGAGGTGTCACGGTTGGGCGCCCACTGGGCCTGCTCATGACCCGCAAAGGCATCGATTCGACGGTGACGCTGTTGCACTCTTCTTCGCGGGGCCTCGAGCAGGCGGTTGCTCGCGCCGACATCGTGGTTGCCGCCCTGGGCGTCGCGCACTTTGTGCAGCCGGAGTGGATCAAGCCGGGCGCTGCCGTGCTCGACGTTGGCATCACTCGCGTGCTTGGTGACGACGGCGTTGCAACGCTGGTTGGCGATGTCGACCCAGGCGTGGCTGCCGTTGCCGGCTACCTCTCACCTAACCCGGGCGGTGTGGGGCCTATGACCCGTGCGATGCTCGTGAAGAATGTGGTTGACACCGCTGCTCGCGGCTAAGCAGTCGTAGACTCAAGTTCGTGCTTCGTTTGGCGCGAAATTATGGGGGTTCCGATGTTCAGTGACCGTTTTGATGAGACCTCAGAGACGGACATTCTTCGCTACGCGGCGGGGCTCATTGGCAAGTCTCTCGCCGCTGTAGCCGAATTACCCGCGAGTGAACTGGATCGGGACCGCAAAGGCAAGGGACGGCTCGGAAATCTCGTCGAAGAATATTTCTTCGGTTACAAACCCAACAACAATCCCGAGCCTGATTTCCCTAAGGCAGGCCTTGAGCTAAAGGTAACCGGCCTCAAGTCGGCCGCGCCGAATTCCATCAGAGCCAAAGAACGCTTGGTTCTGAACATGATTAATTTTCAAGAGATTGTGAACGAGACGTTTGAAACTAGCTCGTTTTACAAGAAGTGCCAGAAGATTCTCATTCTTTGCTATTTGTATGACAAGTCCATTTTGGAAGTTGACCAAGTCTTCACTGAAAACCAATTCATCTTTCGGCTTGTGGACCAAGAGCTCTCCGTGATCAAACGCGACTGGGAACTTGTCCAAGGCAAGGTCAAAGCAGGGCTGGCTCACGAACTCTCTGAGGGTGACACCTTCTATCTCAAGGCCAACCGCAAGGGAGCTGGCGGCGACAAGGACTTGTCGGACCAGCCTTACTCGGCAACCAAGGCAAATCGGCGAAGCTGGTCATTCAACACCGGCTATTTGACGGCCCTAATTGCCGGCTCGGAACCTAACGCCGGATCCTTGAAAATCAGCCCAGACGAGACATTCGAACTGGCAACTAGCAGGCGGCTCACCAAGTACTTGGGGATGCCATCCAAGGAGCTTTTTCACCAATTCGGCTTGGTGAGAGAGGGCGTGAGACTGAGCAAATCGGCGCGTTATGACCTGTTAGTCAAGATTCTCTCTGGCGGTGGCAGCTCGGTCCGAGAACTTCAAAAAGCCGGTATTCGCCTGAAGACAGTAAGGCTAAAACACACGGGGCGTACGAGAGAATCGATGTCATTTCAGAGTTTTGACTATTGCCAAATCGTCGAGCAAGACTGGGCAGATTCGGAATTCAGCCAAGCACT
>JBEEJX010000049.1:0-22187 GCA_041168965.1 Actinomycetota bacterium | reverse complement strand
TCAAGGTTCGCAAGCTCCTCACCGAGCGCCTTGACCGTGCCGGTGTTTCGCGTGTCGAGATCGAGCGCACCCGTGACCGCGTGCGTGTTGACATCCACACCGCTCGTCCGGGTCTGGTAATCGGTCGCCGTGGCGCCGAGGCCGAGGCAATCCGCGCCGACCTCGAGAAGCTCACCGGCAAGCAGATCCAGCTGAACATCCTTGAGGTTAAGAACCCAGACATGGATGCACAGCTCGTCGCTCAGGGTATCGCCGAGCAGCTCAACGCACGTGTGGCATTCCGCCGCGCAATGCGTAAGGGCATGCAGGGCGCTCTCCGCAGCGGTGCTAAGGGCATCCGTGTTCAGACCTCAGGTCGTCTCGGTGGCGCAGAAATGAGCCGCACCGAGTTCTACCGTGAAGGCCGTGTTCCACTGCACACCCTCCGCGCCAACATCGACTACGGCTTCTACGAGGCCAAGACCGTTTTCGGTCGCATCGGTGTAAAGGTCTGGATCTACAAGGGTGACATCACCAACAAGGAGCTCGCAGCTCAGCAGGCAAACGCACCAAAGCGCCCAGAGCGCCCACGTCGCAACGCCGCACCAGCAGCAGCTCCGGCAGCTACTGAAGCCGCTCCAGCAGCTGCACCAGCAGAAAGCGTTGAGGCATAACTCATGTTGATTCCACGTCGCGTAAAGCACCGCAAGCAGCACCACCCATCGCGTTCAGGCGCAGCAAGTGGTGGCACCAAGGTAGCGTTCGGTGAATTTGGCATCCAGGCTCTGACCCCTGCCTACGTCACCAACCGTCAGATCGAGTCCGCTCGTATCGCCATGACCCGTCACATCAAGCGTGGTGGCAAGGTTTGGATCAACATCTACCCAGACCGTCCTCTCACCAAGAAGCCTGCCGAAACCCGCATGGGTTCGGGTAAGGGCCACGTTGAGTGGTGGGTAGCAAACGTCAAGCCAGGCCGCGTCCTCTTCGAGGTAGCCGGTGTTAGCGAGCAGCTCGCTCGCGAGGCAATGACTCGTGCAATCCACAAGCTGCCTCTTAAGGCACGCATCATCAAGCGTGAAGAAGGTGACGCATAATGTCGATCGGTTCGAAGAACCTAACCCCAGCAGAGCTCGACAAGATCGAGGACTCAGTCCTGATCGAGGAGCTCAAGAAGGCTCGCGAGGAGCTCTTCAACCTGCGCTTCCAGTCGGCCACCGGCCAGCTTGAAAGCCACGGACGTCTGCGTGCAGTCAAGCGCGACATCGCCCGTATCTACACCATCATCCGTGAGCGTGAGCTCGGCATTCGTGCAGTAGCAACTGCAGCTGCCAAGCCAGCTACCAAGGCCAAGAAGGCTGCGTCGGCTGACGCAGCTGCCACCGAGGAGGCATAACCATGGCTGAGAAGAAGGCAAAGGCCGAGGCAGCTGCACCAGCAGTTGAGCGCGGCGACCGCAAGACCCGTCGTGGTTACGTAGTGAGCGACAAGATGGACAAGACCATCGTTGTGCTGCTCGAAGACTTCGTAAAGCACCCACTGTACGGCAAGGTTATCCGCCGTAACAGCAAGGTGAAGGCTCACGACGAGCTGAACACCGCCGGCATTGGCGACCTCGTTGTCATCAGCGAGACCCGTCCACTTTCGGCCACTAAGAACTGGCGCCTAGTCGAGATCGTCGAAAAGGCCAAGTAAAACCCCGAGGCTATCCGTCGGAATGGATAGCCACACAACAAGGAGTAAGCAATGCTTCAGCAGGAGTCACGACTCAAGGTTGCCGATAACACCGGCGCCAAGGAGCTCTTGGTCATCCGTAACCTGGGCGGTTCGCGTCGTCGTTACGCGGGTCTGGGCGACGTAATCGTCGCTACCGTCAAGGACGCCATCCCTGGCGGCAACGTCAAGAAGGGTGATGTCGTCAAGGCGGTTGTAGTCCGCACCAAGAAGGAGACCCGTCGCGTAGACGGTTCGTACATCAAGTTCGACGAGAACGCAGCAGTGATCATCAAGAAAGACGGCGAGCCTCAGGGCACCCGTATTTTCGGCCCAGTAGGCCGTGAGCTTCGCGACAAGAAGTTCATGAAGATCATCTCGCTGGCACCGGAGGTTATCTAATCATGGCAAGCATCAAGAAGGGCGACCTCGTACAGGTCATCACCGGCGGCAAGCCGGAGCGCGGCGGCGACCGTGGCAAGCAGGGCAAGGTCCTCGCAGTAAACAAGGAGACCAACCGTGTCCTCGTTGAAGGCGTAAACCTCGTCAAGCGTCACGTCAAGGCTGGCCAGGACGCGAAGGGTGCCGTCACCGGTGGCATCGAGACCGTCGAGGCTCCAATTCACATCTCGAACGTCATGCTCGTTGACCCATCGACCAAGAAGCCGACCCGTATCGGTGCTCGTGTCGAGACCGTCGTCAAGAACGGCGTCAAGAAGACCGTCCGCGTTCGCATTGCGAAGAAGTCGGGTAAGGACATCTAATGGCTAACGTAACCACCAACGCAGCCGGCCGTGCACTGCCACGTCTGAAGGCTCAGTACAAGAACGAGATCGTTGAAGCCCTCACCAAGGAGTTCGGCTTCGGCAACCCTCACCAGGTTCCTAACCTGACCAAGATTGTTGTCAACATGGGTGTCGGCGACGCCGCCAAGGATGGCAAGCTCATCGAAGGTGCCATCAAGGACCTCACCGCAATCACCGGTCAGAAGCCTCAGGTAAACCTCGCTCGCAAATCGATCGCACAGTTCAAGCTTCGTGAGGGCCAGCCTATTGGCGCCCACGTAACCCTGCGCGGCGACCGCATGTGGGAATTCCTTGACCGCCTGCTGAACCTTGCTCTGCCACGTATCCGCGACTTCCGCGGTCTCAACGGCGAGCAGTTCGACGGTCGCGGAAACTACACCTTCGGTCTAACCGAGCAGACTGTTTTCCACGAGATCGACCAGGACAAGATTGACCGCCCACGTGGTATGGACATCACCGTCGTAACCACCGCAGCGAACAACGCGGAAGGCAAGGCCCTGCTTTTGGCCCTTGGCTTCCCATTCAAGACCAACAACTAATCGGAAGGGTCCAGGCGCCTTGTAAAGCGCCTGGAAACCACCCGAAGAAAAAGGTGCAACACAAATGACAATGACAGACCCGGTAGCAGATTTCCTGACCCGGCTGCGCAATGCCAACAGCGCTTACCACGAGACCGTCAGCCTGCCTTACAGCAAGCTGAAGGCCGGTATCGCTGAGATCCTCAAGTCAGAGGGTTACATTGCCGCTGTAAAGGTTGAGGCCGCAGAGGTTGGTAAGACTCTTACCATCGACCTCAAGTACGGCCCTAGCCGCGAGCGTTCAATCGCTGGCATCAAGCGCGTTTCGAAGCCAGGCCTTCGCGTTTACGCAAAGTCGACCGAGCTCCCTCGCGTTCTCGGCGGCCTCGGCATCGCCATCCTGTCCACCTCAAGCGGTCTGCTCACTGACCGTCAGGCTGCCAAGAAGGGAGTAGGCGGAGAAGTCATCGCCTACGTTTGGTAATCACAGATGTCGCGTATTGGTAAGTTGCCGATCCCGGTTCCAGCCGGTGTCGAAGTAAAGATTGACGGCAGCGCTGTCGAGGTTAAGGGTCCTAAGGGCACCCTGAACCTGAACGTAGCTGCACCTATCACTGTTGCAGTCGAGGACGGCAATGTTGTCGTTACTCGTCCAGACGACGAGCGCAACTCGCGTTCGCTCCACGGTCTGACCCGCACCCTGATTGCAAACCAGATCACTGGCGTTACCCAGGGCTTCTCAAAGGGCCTTGAAATCGTTGGTACTGGTTACCGTGTGACCGCAAAAGGCTCGGACATCGAGTTCGCGCTTGGTTACTCGCACCCAATCCTCGTGCAGCCTCCTCAGGGCATCACTTTCACCGTAGAAGGCAACACCAAGGTCACTGTGTCGGGTATCGACAAGCAGGCCGTCGGTGAGGTTGCCGCAAACATTCGCAAGCTACGCAAGCCAGAGCCATACAAGGGCAAGGGTGTTCGCTACGCTGGCGAGGTTGTCCGTCGCAAGGCCGGAAAGTCAGGTAAGTAATCATGGGTCTCACTTCAAAGACTCGCGGCAAGAGCAAGTCAGCCGCACGTGCGCGTCGTCACTTCCGTCTTCGCAAGAAGGTTGTCGGAAGCCCATCGCGTCCACGCCTCGTGGTAACCCGCTCGGCTCGCCACGTATTCGTTCAGGTTGTAGACGACAGCAAGGGCATCACCCTGGCTTCGGCTTCGACCATGGAAGCCGACATGCGCAAGTTCGACGGCGACAAGACTGCTAAGGCCACCAAGGTCGGTCAGCTTGTTGCAGAGCGCGCCAAGAAGGCTGGCATCGACGAGGTCGTCTTCGACCGCGGCGGTAACAAGTACGCCGGACGCGTTGCAGCAGTTGCTGACGGCGCTCGTGAAGGCGGGCTGGTCCTCTAATGGCTGAGATCAAGGAGCAAGAGTTGACCGAGTCAACCGCAAACGCAACCGCAGTTGCCACCGAGACCACCGAGAACACCGAGCGTGAGGCCCGCCGTGGCAGCCGCGACCGTGCACCTCGTGGCGAGCGTCGCGACCGCGAAGAAACCAAGAGCCCATTCCTGGAGCGCGTTGTAACCATCAACCGCGTTTCGAAGGTTGTGAAGGGTGGTCGTCGCTTTAGCTTCACCGCTCTCGTAATCGTCGGCGACGGCAACGGCCTGGTAGGCGTCGGCTACGGCAAGTCGAAGGAAGTTCCTTCGGCTATCGCCAAGGGTGTCGAGGAGGCAAAGAAGAACTTCTTCCGCGTCCCACGCATCGCAAGCACCATCCCACACCCAGTTCAGGGTGAGGCTGCAGCCGGCGTAGTTCTGCTTCGCCCAGCAGCTCAGGGAACCGGTGTTATCGCTGGTGGTCCGGTTCGCGCCGTACTCGAGTGTGCAGGCATCCACGACGTACTCAGCAAGTCGCTCGGTTCGTCGAACACCATCAACATCGTCCACGCCACCATCGATGCACTGAAGCGACTCGAAGAGCCAGCCGCAGTTGCAGCTCGTCGTGGCCTCAGCATCGACGAAGTTGCCCCTGCGGGCATGCTTCGCCAGCAGAAGGCAGGTGCCTAATGGCTGCGCGCCTCAAGGTAACCCAGATCAAGAGTGAAATCGGTGGCAAGCCGAACCAGCGTGAGACTCTGCGCACCCTCGGACTGAAGCGAATTGGCGACATCATCGTCAAGGACGACAGCCCATCGGTACGCGGCCTCGTCCGCACGGTAGCCCACCTCGTAAAGGTTGAGGAGATCAACTAATGGCCGAAGAGAAGAAGACTCCGGCTGCCAAGCCAGCTGCAAAGGCTGCTGCTAAACCAGCCGCCGAAAAGAAGCCAGCTGCCGCTAAGGCAACCACCGAGAAGGCTGCCGCTAAGCCAGCCGCGAAGAAGACCGAGTCGGCTGCTGCCGAGAAGGTCACCGTTCTAAAGCTTCACCACCTGCGTCCAGCAGAGGGTTCGAAGAAGGAGCGCACTCGCGTTGGTCGTGGTGAAGGTTCGAAGGGTAAGACCGCGGGTCGCGGTACCAAGGGTACTAAGGCTCGTTACCAGGTTCGTCCAGGCTTCGAGGGTGGTGGCGTTCGTCTCGTAATGCGCACCCCTAAGCTGCGTGGCTTCAAGAACCCATTCCGCGTTGAGTACCAGGTCGTTAACGTTGAGAAGCTTGCTGAGCTTTACCCAGCGGGCGGCAACGTGACCGTGGCCGATCTTGTAGCAAAGGGTGCAGTTCGCAAGAACGAGCTCGTCAAGGTTCTCGGCGACGGCGACATCGCGGTTAAACTGAACGTCAGTGTCGACAAGGTCTCGCGCTCAGCCGCTGAGAAGATTGTCGCTGCTGGTGGCTCAGTCACCGAATAATCAACGTCTAGCTTTATAAGCCAGGAGGCCTAATGTTTAGCGCCGTCGCACGCGCATTCCGCACCCCGGATCTGCGCAACAAGTTGCTCTTCACGCTCGCGATCGTAGCCCTGTTCCGACTCGGCTCAACGATTCCGGCGCCGTTTGTCGATTACGGCAAGGTGCAGGCGTGTTTGACCCAGACTCAGTCCACTAGTGGTCTGTATCAGCTGGTGAACTTGTTTAGCGGCGGCGCTTTACTGCAGCTTTCGATCTTCGCGCTCGGCATCATGCCGTACATCACGGCGTCGATCATCATCCAGTTGCTGCGAGTAGTAATTCCGCGCTTCGAAACCCTTCACAAAGAGGGCCAGTCGGGCCAGGCAATTCTGACGCAGTACACCCGCTACCTCACCATCGCGCTGGGCATCTTGCAGTCGACCACTCTTATCTCGGTGGCTCGTTCACGCGCGCTATTCGGTGAACAGTGCCAGGACCAGAGCGTTCTGACCTCAAGCGACCCTTGGGCGATTGCCCTCATGGTTCTGACCATGACCGCAGGCACAGGTCTAATCATGTGGCTCGGCGAGCTCATCACCGAGCGCGGCATCGGCAACGGCATGTCGCTCCTCATCTTTACCTCGATCGCGGCAAAGTTCCCAGCTTCGCTGATTGCCATTGGCACCGCCAAGTCGGCAAGCGCCAAGCCAGGAAGCTTCGACGAGTTCGTCGGAATCGTCTTCGGCCTCTTGCCTGTATTGGCTGTGGGCGTCGCTATCGTGGCCCTCGTCATTCTTGTCGAGCAGTCGCAGCGTCGCATTCCAGTGCAGTACGCCAAGCGCATGGTTGGTCGCCGCACCTATGGCGGTCAGAACACCTACATTCCGATCAAGGTCAACATGGCCGGCGTCGTTCCAGTCATCTTTGCCTCGTCGCTGCTCTTCTTGCCTGCGCTTATCGCCCAGTTCTACAAGCCAGATGCCAGCGGCAAGGTAGCCGGTTGGGTTACCTGGATTTCGAACTACCTGACCAAGGGCGACCACCCGCTCTACATGATCCTGTACTTCCTGCTTATCGTGGGCTTTACCTACTTCTACGTCGCCATCACCTTCGACCCTGAAGAGGTCAGCGACAACATGAAGCAGTACGGCGGCTTCATCCCTGGTATCCGCGCCGGTCGTCCAACCACCGAGTACCTCGAGTACGTGCTGAGCCGAATCACCTTCCCGGGTTCGTTCTACCTAGGTTTGATTGCGCTTGTTCCTCTGCTTGCCTTCTCGCTCCTTGGAGTGAGCCAGAACTTCCCATTCGGTGGAACCACGATTCTGATCATCGTTGGTGTTGGTCTTGACACCGTCAAGCAGATCAACGCGCAGATGCAGCAGCGCAACTACGAAGGACTCTTGAAGTGACCCGCCTTCTTTTGATCGGTGCCCCAGGCGCCGGCAAGGGAACCCAGGCGGAACGCCTGTCAGCAGCTTTTTCTATTCCGGCCATCTCGACCGGCGACATCTTTCGCCACAATGTCAAGAATGAGACCGAACTAGGCAAGCAGGCCAAGGCGTTCATGGACCGTGGCGAGTATGTTCCAGACAGCCTCACCAACGCTCTTGTGCGCGACCGCCTCTCGCAGAGCGACGCCGCAGCAGGGTTCTTGCTCGATGGCTACCCACGTACTGCCGACCAGGTCGTTGAACTCGACGACATTCTTGCGTCGAATGAAACCGAGCTTGAAGCGGTAGTTCTGCTCACCGCCGACACCGACGAGGTTGTTCGACGCCTGCTGAACCGTGCGCTCGAGCAGGGTCGCGCAGACGACACCGAGGACGTCATTCGCCGTCGTCTCGAAGTTTATGAGGAACAGACCGCTCCGCTCATCAGCGTCTATGCGGAACGCGGACTCGTAATCATGATTGACGGTCTCGGCGAAGTCAACGAAGTGACCGAGCGCATCCTCGAGGGCCTTGCCGCCCGCGGTATCGAAAACCTCTAAGCACCCGCTTAGGCAGATTCCCATGAGTCGTCACGGCTTCGAACTAAAGACCCACGAGCAAATCATCCTCATGCGCGAGGCTGGTCTAATTACGGCCGCGGCGCTTCGCGAAGTGCGTAAGGCAATTCGCCCGGGTGTGACCACGCTCGAACTTGATGCAATTGCCGAGGCCGCGATTATCAAGCGCGGAGCGCACTCAAACTTTCAGCTGGTTGACGGTTATTTTCACACCATTTGCACCTCGGTAAACGACGAGATCGTGCACGGCATCCCCGGCGGCCGCGTCTTGAAGGCCGGCGATTTGGTCAGCATCGATTGCGGCGCTGAAAAGGGCGAATGGAACGGCGACTCTGCGATCTCGGTCATAGTGCCAGGTGCGGATGGCGGCGAACCTACTGCTGCCGAGGTTGCCCCGGCCACGCTGGCCACCCGTCGTCTCTTGTCGGATGTAACCGAAGAGTCGCTCTGGGTCGGCATTGCAGCCTTGGCAAAGGCCGAGCACCTTCACGAAGTTGGTGCAGCCATCGAGGATTACGTCGTCGAACAGAGCGAGGCGCACAAGCAGCGCTTTGGCATTCTTGATCAGTATGTCGGTCATGGAATTGGTCGCTCGATGCACGAAGACCCACCGGTCTACAACTTTGCTGTGCGCGACAAGGGGCCGAAGGTAGTTCCAGGCCTGTGTGTTGCCATCGAACCGATGATTACGGCTGGCAGCAACAAGACCAAGATTTTGAAGGACGGCTGGACCGTGTCAGCAAAGGATGGGTCAGACGCTTCGCACTGGGAACACACCGTAGCAGTGCACGATAAGGGCATTTGGGTTCTCACCGCCGAAGACGGCGGCGCAGCCCGCCTGGCCAAATATGGTGTCACTCCCGTGGCCCTCGGCTAAAAGTATTAATTACCAATATCGAGTGAATTCCCCTAGGATTGAAACTCGGTGTTTCTGCACGTAATCCCAATTCACAAGGTTGGTGCTTTTGCGTGCGCTCGAAACGTCGAACCTGCTAGCAGATAAGTGAGTACATGGCCAACAAAGACGGTGTCATCGAGATCGAAGGCTCAGTAGTTGAAGCTCTTCCGAACGCAATGTTCCGTGTCGAGTTGACCAACGGCCACAAGGTCTTGGCCCACATCTCAGGCAAGATGCGCCAGCACTACATCCGAATCCTCCCAGAGGACCGCGTGATCGTAGAGCTGAGCACATACGACCTGACTCGTGGTCGAATCATTTACCGCTACAAGTAAAGACTTGGCGACTGGCTCAATCGAACCAGCGTCTTGAAACCGGTTAGCAATAACCCCAAACAGAAGTAAGAGACATGAAGGTAAACCCAAGCGTCAAGAAGATTTGCGACAAGTGCAAGGTCATTCGTCGCCACGGTCGCGTCATGGTCATCTGCGAGAACCCACGTCACAAGCAGCGCCAGGGCTAGTCCGAACTTCGCTTCGCAATACAACTGAATAACTACAAGGCAACGCTCAGCCACGAAACCCGAACCCTTGCGGTCCGCAGCTCGTGGTGGCACCTCCGGAGAAGGCCGGAGCCTGGTCGTACGACCGGGGTAGCGCTGCTGCAGACCTTCGAAATACAAGGAGAAATCCAATGGCACGTGTTGCCGGTACCGATATCCCAGACGCCAAGCGCGTCGTAATCGCACTCACCTACGTCTACGGCATTGGCCGTACTCGCTCGGTTCAGATCCTGGAAGACACCAAGATCGACCAGAGCATCCGCGTAAAGGACCTCACTGACGACCAGCTCGTTGCAATTCGTGACTACATCGAAGGCAACTACAAGGTCGAGGGTGACCTCCGTCGCGACGTCGCTGCTGACATTCGCCGCAAGGTTGAGATCGGCTCATACGAGGGTCTGCGCCACCGCAAGGGCCTCCCAGTGCGCGGTCAGCGTACCAAGACCAACGCTCGCACTCGCAAGGGTCCAAAGCGCACCGTAGCCGGCAAGAAGAAGGCGGCTCGCAAGTAGCCTCTGGCTCGCGAGCACTTCCGAGAAAGTATTAGGAGAATCTAATGGCAGCACCTAAGGCAAAGGCCGGCGCAGCATCGAGCCGCAAGCCACGTCGCAAGGAAAAGAAGAACGTAACCGTTGGACAGGCGCACATCAAGAGCACCTTCAACAACACCATCGTTTCGATCACCGACGCCACCGGCGCAGTAATCTCATGGTCGTCGTCGGGTGACGTCGGCTTCAAGGGTTCGCGCAAGTCGACCCCATTCGCAGCTCAGCTTGCAGCCGAGTCGGCAGCTCGCAAGGCTCAGGAGCACGGCCTCAAGAAGGTTGACGTCTTCGTGAAGGGTCCAGGCTCAGGCCGCGAGACCGCTATCCGTTCGCTTCAGGCAGCAGGCCTCGAGGTTGGTTCGATTTCGGACGTAACCCCACAGGCTCACAACGGTTGCCGCCCACCAAAGCGTCGTCGCGTCTAATTTCGTGATTCGTTGATTGTGCGCCTCGCTTCGGCGAGGCCACAGTCACCCACAGCTTCAACAGCAACAATCTGCGTAGTGGCCACTGCGCAGACCCCAAATTGGATATCAAATAGCGGATGTCCAGCTGAAAGGAACAAACGTGCAGATTGCACAGCGCCCAAACCTCACCGTGAAAGAGAAGTCGGCCACCGAGGCTACCTTCACTTTTGAGCCGCTCGAGCCAGGCCTCGGCTACACCCTCGGCAACTCGCTCCGTCGCACCCTTCTTTCGCGCATTCCTGGTGCTTCGGTTACCAAGATCAAGATCGATGGCGTTCGTCACGAGTTCGGCACCATTCCTGGTGTAACCGAAGACGTAACCGAGTTCATCCTGAACCTCAAGGACCTCGTTGTCTCGTCGGAAATCTTCGAGCCAGTTGTTGCTCGTTTGACTAAGACCACCGCTGGCGACGTAACCGCAGCAGACATCACCGTTCCAGCTGGCGTTCAGGTTCACAACCCTGAGCTCAAGCTCGCAACCATGAACTCGAAGGGCAAGCTCGACGTCGAGCTCACCATCGAGCGCGGTGTTGGCTACGTGGCTGTCGACCTGAACAAGGCATCGGGTCTAGATGTTGACGTCATCGCCGTCGACTCGATCTACTCGCCTGTTCGCCGCGTGTCGTACCGCGTTGAGGCAACTCGTGCAGACCAGTTCACCAACTTCGACAAGCTCATCATCGAGGTCGAGACCAAGCCTTCGATGACTCCAAAGGATGCAATTGCATCGGCTGGATCGACCCTTGTCGAGCTGTTCGGCGAGTTCAAGAACCTCAACGTTGAGGCCGAAGGCCTCGAGCTTGGCCCAGCACCGGTTGAGGCCGGCCTGGCCCCTGAGCTGGCAATGCCAATCGAGGAGCTCGACCTAACCGTACGTTCATACAACTGCCTCAAGCGCGAGGGCATCAACACCGTCAGCGAGCTAATCGCTCTGTCGGAAGACCAGTTGATGAACATCCGCAACTTCGGCAGCAAGTCGGTCGACGAGGTGCGCGACAAGCTGCACTCAATGGGACTCAAGTTCAAGGACTCGGTTCCAGGCTTTGACGCCGCATACTTCAGCGCAAACTTCGACGAGGACCAGGCCTAAGAGCCTGCCGTCAGAAAACTAAGAGGAGAAACGAATGCCTACCCCAACTAAGGGTCCACGTCTCGGCGGCGGCCCAGCACACGAGCGCCTCATGCTTCGCAACATGGCTACCTCGCTGTTCAAGCACGGTGCCATCACCACCACCGAGACCAAGGCCAAGCGCCTGCGTCCAGTGGCTGAGCGTCTGGTCAGCTTCGCAAAGCGTGGCGACCTGCACGCACGTCGTCGCGTTCTTGCTCAGATCACCGACAAGTCGGTTGTGCACGAGCTGTTCACCAACATCGCACCTCAGGTTGCCGACCGCCAGGGCGGTTACACCCGCATCACCAAGCTGGGCTTCCGTAAGGGCGACAACGCACCTTTGGCTCGCCTCGAGCTCGTTCTTGAGCCTGTAGTGGCCAAGAACGCAACCAAGAAGCCAAAGCTGCAGAACGCCATCAAGGCAACCGCAGTTGAGGCACCGGTTGAGGTCGTTGAGGTTGTTGCAGAAGACGCAGCAGTCGAGGCACCAGCCGAGACCACCGAGGCCTAAGCCAAGCGCTTAGTTCCTGGTGAATCGAAAGATTCTGATGAACGAGTCCGTCGACCCTATGGTTGACGGACTCGTTTCGTTAAGTACGACGCGATGGCGACTGTCGCTGTCATACGACGGCACCGACTTTCATGGCTGGGCCAAGCAGCCGGCGCTGCGAACGGTTCAGGGTGACTTGCTGGAGGCGCTCGAAGTTGTTTTCGGTCCATCCGAAGACGACTTTGCGATGCGCGTGGCAGGGCGAACAGACGCCGGCGTGCACGCGCTAAACCAACAGGTACACATCGAGTTGAGTGAACGTCAGCTGGATCGTCTAGGGCGCGATCGAGCAGCAATTGCGAACCCGGCCTTCATGGCAGACCGCCTAAATCGAATCCTGAAGCAAGACGTGCGGCTGCACAGTTTTGCTCTGGCCGCCGATGGGTTCGATGCTCGCTTCTCGGCGACTTACCGGCGCTACCGCTATCGAATCGCCGATGGCGCCTCGACTCAGAACCCGCTCGAATCGCGATACACGCTGACGGTTTTTCGCGAACTCAACCTATTAGACATGCAGTCGGCGGCACTCGAGGTGCTTGGGCTGCACGACTTTGCATCGTTTTGCCGCCCTCGACCAGGCTCGACCACAATCCGTGAGCTGCGCGACATAACCGTGCGCCGCAACTCAAACGCCGGGAATGTAATCGAGATCGAGCTGTTGGCCGACGCCTTTTGCCACAACATGGTTCGCTCGCTGGTTGGCGCCCTGATTGCCGTAGGGCGGGGTCAGGCGACGCGAGCAGACGTTCGTGCTGCGCTCGACCGCGCAGACCGCACGGAGTCATACCGTGTCGTCGCCGCGCAGGGATTGACGCTTATTGAGATTGGCTATCCCGCCGATGAATTGCTCGCAGAGCAGGCCGAAAAGACCAAGAATCTGCGAACCCACGACGAACTCGACGCCTGAGCAACCAGATTCTCGGAATTAGGGTTTGACCAGCGTGGCACTATCGGGCTAGACTTGACCTTTGGTATTGGCAGTTAGAGCCAATGTGAAAGCTTGGATCCCTAGAAGCAAGACTTCTGATGAGGATTCATTTCAATCCGGAACAGAAGTAGAAGGCAATTTAGCGTGCGTACTTATTCACCAAAGGCCCACGAGCTCAGCAACCAGTGGCTCGTCATCGACGCCACCGACGTGGTTCTCGGCCGTCTGGCAACCCACGCAGCAGCACTGCTGCGCGGCAAGCACAAGGCAACCTTTGCTCCACACATGGACAACGGTGACTTTGTCATCATCATCAACGCAGACAAGGTTGCTCTGACTGGCTCGAAGCTGGTTCAGAAGAAGGCATACCGTCACTCGGGTTACCCAGGTGGTCTGACTGCAACCACTTACTCGGAGCTCCTCGAGAAGAGCCCAGAGAAGGCTGTCGAGAAGGCAATCCGCGGCATGCTGCCAAAGACCAGCCTCGGCCGTAGCCAGATCTCGAAGCTCAAGGTTTACGCGGGTGCCGAGCACCCACACGCTGCACAGCAGCCAAAGCCATTCATCATTGACCAGGTAGCCCAGTAAGGAAAATCGTGGCTAAGAACGAAATCGCAGAAGACGTAGTAGCTCCAGAGAGCTACACCACCGAGACCCCTGCTGCTAAGGCACCTGCTGCCAAGTCGCGTGGTCCTCTGACTCAGGGTGGCGCCGGCCTCGGCCGCCGCAAGGAGGCAGTTGCTCGCGTTCGCCTGGTTCCAGGCACCGGTGCCATCAAGGTAAACGGTCGCGAACTCGCTGACTACTTCCCTAACAAGCTGCACCAGCAGCTGATCAACGACCCATTCACCGTTACCGAGCTCAAGGGCGCATACGACGTCATCGCTCGCATCAACGGTGGCGGTTCGGCTGGTCAGGCTGGCGCACTTCGTCTCGGAATCGCTCGTGCATTGAACGAGATCGACCGCGACAACAACCGCCCAGCTCTCAAGAAGGCTGGCTTCCTCAAGCGCGACGCACGCGTCATCGAGCGCAAGAAGGCCGGTCTCAAGAAGGCACGCAAGGCTTCGCAGTTCTCGAAGCGTTAATCCTCGGATTTCGCTAAACGCAAGAGCATGGCTCGCCTCTTCGGTACCGACGGTGTTCGGGGTCTCGCAAACCGAGACATCACCGCAGAGATGGCGCTTTCGCTGGCACAAGCTGCCGCGATTGTGCTGGGCGATGCCGCTCGAAGCCAAGGCCTAAAGCCAAAAGCCGTAATCGGTCGCGACCCCCGTATCTCGGGAGAGTTCCTAGCTGCAGTAGTTGCAGCGGGTCTCTCGAGTTCGGGGGTTGACGTTTTTGATGCGGGTGTTCTGCCGACTCCGGCAACTGCATTCTTGACGGCCGATTTGGATGCCGACTTTGGTGTCATGATCTCGGCGTCGCACAACCCCGCCGCCGACAACGGCATCAAGTTCTTTGCAGCCGGCGGCCACAAACTGCCTGACGCCATCGAGGACGCCATTCAAGCGGCTATGGAGCAGCCTCCATTGGCTCCAGTCGGTGGGGGCGTGGGGCACATCCACAGATTTGCCGATGCGGAAGACCGCTATTTGGTGCACCTGCTTCGCTCGATTCCTAACCGCCTGGATGGCCTAACCGTGGTGCTCGACTGCGCGCACGGAGCGGCCTCGGGCGTTTCGCCAGAGGCGTTTCGCGATGCCGGCGCGAAGGTCATTGTGATCGGTGCCGAACCGGACGGCCTGAACATTAACCTGGGCTACGGCTCGACCCACCTGAGCGCGCTGCAGAGTGCCGTCATCGAGCATCGAGCCGATCTTGGCATCGCGCACGACGGCGATGCCGACCGCTGCCTTGCGGTCGACCACAACGGCAAGATTGTCGATGGCGACGAGATCATGGCAATCCTGGCCATCTCGCTAAAGGCCCGCGGGCAATTGGCTAGAAACACTCTGGTTGCCACGGTGATGAGCAACCTCGGGCTCAAGCTCGCCATGGCCGAGGCTGGCATCGACATGATCGAAACCAAGGTCGGCGACCGCTATGTGCTCGAGGCGATTCGCGACGGCGGTTACACGCTCGGTGGCGAGCAGTCGGGTCACGTGATCTTTTCGCAGTACGCGACCACGGGCGATGGCATCCTGACCGGCATGAAGATTGCCGCCGAGGTGGCTCGATCGGGCAAGTCGCTGGCCGAACTGGCCTCGGTAATGCAGATTCTTCCGCAGGTTTTGGTAAACGTTAAGGGTGTCGACAAGTCGCGAGTCGATAGCGATGTCGAGGTGCAGTCGATCGTGCGAGAGGCCGAGGCTGACTTGCACGGCTCGGGTCGTGTGCTGTTGCGTGCCTCTGGAACCGAGCCACTAGTGCGCGTTATGGTCGAGGCCGCCGATGAGGGCAGCGCCCAGTCTTGGGCCGACCGCATCGCGCGAGTGGTCGAGAAGCGCCTAGCGCTCTAGACCTCGACTGGATTACGGCGCCAGATTCACAAAGCCGAGCAGCCGCTGGCTTTCTTCCAAATATTTCAAAGCGCGTTCGGTATGACCTAGTCGCTGCGCAATCTGGCTTGCACGCTGAACGATGATCGCCTCGGCGCGCCCAGCGCTAATCTTGCGCGTGCGGGCATCGAGCTGGTTCAGGCAGTCAAGCGCATACTCGTCTTGCCCACATGAAAGCGCGACCTCCGCCAGCGTGACTAGCAGCTGGTCGTGGTTGCGGGTGTTGCGATCGAGGCTCATGGTCAACGCTTGATTGGCGGCCTCAAGGAAACCCGGCACGCTGCCCTTACGCGCGTGCAGCAAGGCATAGACGCTGTAGGTGTTCGACAGATTTGGTGCCGAGTTGGCCTTGCGCAGCTTTTCGATGGCATCGTCGAGGACCTTGGCCTGCTCGACCGCGTCGCCCTCGTTGGCCATCAGCTCAAACCAAACGCTGTTGCCGGCCAGCTTTGCGTGCAAAACGGGGGTGTCTAGTTCGAGTGCGGCTCGCAGAGCCTCTTGGGTTTCGGCGAGAGCCGCACCTAGGTCGCCCTTGGCGAAACTGGCCGACGAGGCCGCCCAGAGTGAGTTCACCAAATCCCGCGGTTCAGCTATGAGCTCGCGGTGCTGCTCGACGACCATCTGTGCATCGCGCCATGCCCCGGCCGATGCGTAAAGCGATGCGGTCTGAAATGCGATGTCTAGCAGGTCGCTCTGGCGATTGCGAATGGTTGGCTTGGGGCCGGCCAGGATTTGCGAGGCGAAGCGAAGTGCCTCGGCGTCGTAGCCGAGCTCTCGAAGAAGGCGCAACTTGATTCGAGCACCAAAAAGAACAAGGTCGCGACTGTTCTCGTTCTCTTTGAGCCAGACGGCCACCTGGCCGACCGCGGTAGCCCATTCGCCGCGCCGCTCGTGCTCGAGCGCATCGAGCATTAGCTGGTGTGGTTTGGTTGCAACGTTTTCTTCGACTGAATCGATGCCGTGGTGACGAATCTGGAATTCAGCCACTCGGAGGGCATTGAGTTGTGCGCTGAGGCCGGTCTCGCTGCCGAGTGCGTGCAGTCGAGTCTCGAGCAGATCAAGGATGCGCTCGCTTGGGTAACGCTGGCCCTGCTCGATTAGCGAAAGATATGCAGTGCTACAGATGCCGTTTGACAGGCTCTCCAGAGTCATGCCAAGCGATTGGCGTCGGCGACGAAGGCTCGTACCGAGCGCGACCGTGTCGTTCATTGATAATCCCCACTTTGTTAACAACAGTTAAAGCATCGCGCAATTAGCGCGGGATTAAGGGGAAATCATGAAAACAGTTATCACGATTGTGGCGGCCGCAATGCTGTTGGTCGGTTCAACCGTTCCGGCTCAGGCGGCTGGGGGATTCGTTCAGCCACGCGATATCTCGAAGTGCTGCGTGGCGTAATTCGATTAGGTTAACGCTCGACGAGAAGGCAACGAGCCCTAGCTCTTGCGCAACAGCACGCTCTCAACGGCGTGCTGTTTGCCTTTTTTGAGCACGAGTCTCGCGCGCGACTTGGTCGGCAAGATGTTCTCGGTCAGGTTCGGCAGGTTGATCGTGCGCCAGATCTCGTTGGCGCGCGCAAGCGCATCCGCATGCGGCATTTCGGCGTAGCGGTGAAAATAGCTGGCCGGGTCGGTGAATGCAGATTCGCGAAGTTTTTCGAATCGACCGATGAACCAGTCGGCTACATTTTCGACGTCGGCATCGACATAAATCGTGAAGTCGAAGAAATCGCTGAGCGCGACCTCTTGACCTGCCGCAGGCGGCTGCAGAACGTTGAGGCCCTCGACGATTAGTACGTCTGGGCTCTCGATTGCGATTCGCTCGCCATCGACGATGTCATAGACGAGGTGCGAATAGACAGGGGCCTCAACCACCGGCACGCCACTCTTGATGTCGGAAACGAACTTCAGGAGTGCGAGGCGGTCATACGATTCGGGGAAACCCTTGCGATGCATGATGTCGCGCCGTTGGAGTTCGGCATTCGGGTGCAGGAATCCGTCGGTGGTAACCAGGGCCACCCGCGGTGTGCCCTCCCAGCGCGACAAAAGTTCTTTGAGCAGGCGGGCAACCGTCGACTTGCCGACTGCCACCGAACCAGCGATTCCGATCACAAACGGAACGCCCGTCGCGCGCTCGCCGAAGAAGTCGTTGGTGACCGCGTGTAGGCGTTGCGTGGCTGCCACGTGGAGGTTGAGCAGGCGGCTTAGCGGTAGGTAAACCTCGCTGACCTCGCGCAGATCGAGGAAGTCGCCGAGGCCGCGAATTTGCGAGATTTCGGTCTCGGTTAGCGGCAATGCGGTCTGGTTAGCGAGCGCGGCCCAATCGGCGCGAGAAATCTCGACGAATGGGCTAACTAGGTCGGTCACAAAGAGCAATTCTGCCCTAATCCGCGGGTAAATTAGTAGCCATGTGTGGAATCGTGGGTTACATCGGCCCGAAGTCAACCCTCGACGTTTTGCTAGGCGGATTGCGCCGTTTGGAGTACCGCGGCTATGACTCTGCGGGCGTCTCGGTGATCGCCCCTAACGGGCACCTAGAGACCCGCAAGAAGGCTGGAAAGCTAGACAACCTAATCGCCGAGATTGGCGATAATCCGCTGCCAACGGCACACGTTGGCATTGGCCACACCCGCTGGGCAACTCACGGCGCGCCAACCGATGGCAATGCTCACCCGCACCTAGGCGGACCAGAGCTGAAGCTGTCGCTGATCCACAACGGCATCATCGAAAACTTTGCCGAGCTCAAGGCCGAGTTGGTGGCCGATGGAACCCGATTTGCCAGCCAGACCGACTCCGAAGTTGCCGCGCACCTGATTGCGCGCGAATTCGCGGCATCGGGCGACCTGCCGGCCGCATTTGCCAAAGTGGTCAACCGCCTGCACGGCGCGTTCACGATTCTTGTGATTCACGAGGAGCAGCCGGATGTAGTGCTCGCGGCTCGTCGTAACGCGCCGCTCGTGATCGGCCTTGGCGACGGCGAGAACTTCCTGGGTTCGGACGTGGCCGCGTTCGTAGAACACACCAAGCGCGCCATCAGCGTGGGCCAAGACGAGATCGTAATCCTGCGTGCCGACTCGGTCGAGGTTCGCGGCTTTGACGGCGAGCCCGTAAAGCACGAGGAATTCACGGTCGACTGGGACGCCTCGGCAGCCAGCAAGGGCGGCTGGAGCTCGTTTATGGCGAAGGAGATCGCCGACCAGCCTCAGGCCGTCGCCGACACGCTCATGGGCCGTCTCGAGTCAGACGGTGCCGTCAAGCTGAGCGAAATGGACGGGTTGTCGATTGCCGACATCGGCGCCATCGATCGCATCGTTATGGTCGCCTGTGGCACCGCCGCATATGCGTGCGACGTGGCCAAGTATGCAATCGAGAAATTTGCCCGAATTCCGGTGCAGGTCGAGCTCTCGCACGAATTCCGCTACCGCGATCCAATCGTGACCGAAAACACGCTGATCGTTGCCGTGAGCCAGTCGGGCGAAACCATGGACACTCTGATGGCCACTCGTTACGCCAAGGAACAGGGTGCAAAGGTGTTGGCAATCTGCAACACCCAGGGCGCAACGCTGGCCCGCGAATCGGATGCGGTCATCTATACCCACGCCGGCCCTGAGGTTGCCGTTGCCTCGACCAAGGCGCTGACCGCGCAGATCACTGCGGGCATGCTGCTCGCCCTGTGGCTGGCCGATGGCCGCGCAGCCGCTGGCCGCAAGAGCATCGACGCCGGCGAGCTCCAGCGTTTGGGCCGCGAGCTCCTCAAGATGCCTGCCAAGGTGAGCGAACTGCTAGATGGCATCGAACTTGCCCGTCAACTTGGCAAAGACATGGCCGGAGCAAAGTCGGTTCTGTTCCTTGGTCGCAATGTCGGATTCCCGATTGCCATGGAGGGTGCGCTCAAGCTCAAGGAGCTTGCCTACATCCATGCCGAGGGTTTTGCCGCCGGCGAACTCAAGCACGGTCCGATCGCGCTGATCGAAGAGGGTCAGCCAGTGATCGTTATCGTGCCGAGCCTCCACGACGAGGACTCGCTGCACCCAAAGGTGATCTCGAACATTCAGGAAATCAAGGCTCGTGGTGCCCGTGTGATCGCGATCGCCGAAGAGGGCGACACCGAGGTTGGCGACTATGCCGAGCACGTGGTGTTTGTGCCGCAGAGCGAAAACATCTTCAGCCCGATCTTGACCGTTATTCCGCTGCAGGTCTTCGCGCTAGAACTTTCGACCGCACTCGGCCTCGACGTTGACCAGCCACGCAACCTGGCCAAGTCGGTAACCGTCGAATAATCAAGACGCTAGGACTGCAGGCATGGCAATTTGCGGAGTCGGGGTCGACCTAGTCGACATCGCTCGGTTTGAGGCCAAACTTGCAGAGACCGAAGGGCTGACCGAGCGCCTGTTTGCTCCAGTCGAATTGGCCACCGCGGCCGACCTAAAGCCGGCGACCCTGGCAGGCAAATTTGCCGCCAAAGAGGCATTTATCAAGGCAGTAGGCGACGCCACGGGCATGAATTGGCACGATGTATTCGTGGTCAAAGATGCAGCCGGCAAGCCAAGCCTTCGGGTTGAAGGCAACACCGCGGCAATCGTTGCCGAGGCTGGCATCGAGGCCCTGCACCTGTCGATAGCGCATGATGGAGGCATGGCCATTGCCTACGTTGTGGCCGAGAGTGGCCGCCACGGAATTCGAAAGGAAGGTGCGCATGCGTGAACTAATCGTCGATCTCGATGCAATCGCTAAAAATCTGCGCACCATGACCGCAAAGGTCACCAGGCACGATGAGTCGCGCCCGCTGGTGATGTGCGTGGTCAAGGCCGACGCCTACGGCCACGGCATGATCCCGGTGGCCCGCAAACTCGAGGCCGAGGGCGCCGACTACCTGGGCGTGGCCGACATTGGCGAGGCGCTGACCCTGCGCAATGCCGGAATCGACCTGCCGATCTTGGCGTGGTTGCACTCGCCCCGCGAGACCTTTGTGGCCGCGATTTCGGCGGGCATTGAGCTCGGCATTGCGAACCGCGAGCAGCTCGACCGAGTGGCCGAAGCCGCAAAACAAACCGGACGCGTGGCACGCATCCACCTGAAAATCGACACCGGGTTGGGTCGCAACGGCTCGACCGAGGGCGACTGGCTCGGCCTTCTCGAACGAGCCAAGGAGCTAGTCGCTTCGAGGCTGATTCAGACGGTAGGAATCTTCAGCCACCTGTCGTGCACCAGCGAGGCCGACGACCTGCGCCAGATTGCTAGATTCGATGCGGCTGTCGAACAGGCGCGTGCGGCCGACGTGACCTTTGAACTTCGTCACCTGACTGCGAGCGACGGCAGCCTGAACTATCCGCAGGCCCTGTATGACATGGTGCGAATCGGTGTTGCGCTTTATGGCCTCAGCCCGTTTGTAGAACACGGCTCTGCAGATTTTGACCTGGTGCCAGCCATGACGGCCACCGCACTGGTTGTGCAAACCAAGCGAGTCGCGACTGGTCAGGGAGTCAGCTATGGCTATCTGCACCGAACCACGAGCGATTCGACTCTGGCGCTGATTCCTGTCGGTTACGCCGAGGGTCTGCCGCGAGAGGCCAGCGGGAAAGCCTGGGTGGCGATCGATGGCAAGCGTTACGAGGTTTCGAGCCGCATTGCCATGGATCAGTTCGTGGTCGATGTCGGCGACGCCGCCGTAGAGGCTGGCGACTTGGTCACTATCTTTGGTGACCCAGCTGCGGGCGTGCCTTCGGCAGACGACTGGGCCGCAGCCGCCGACACCATCAACTACGAAATTGTGACCCGAATGGGCGGTCGTTTCGCGCGGCGATACCTTGGTGCGGTCGAGTGACTCAACCTTCGGCTCGACTACTGAGCCAGCAACACATACACACCCCCGAAGCCATGCACGAATTGGGCATGCGCCTCGGGCATGTCTTTGTTGCCGGTGACCTCGTGGTGCTGACCGGCCCGCTAGGCGCCGGAAAAACCACAATGACTCGCGGAATCGGCGAGGCACTGAACTGCATTGGCACGGTTTCGAGTCCGACGTTCGTGATCGCACGAACCCACAAACGGGTCGATAGCGAGGTGCCGTTGGTACATGTCGACGCATACCGCTTGGGTAGCGCGCACGAACTCGACGACCTTGACATTGACTTTGAGCGGTCGATAACGATCATCGAGTGGGGCCGGGGCTATACCGAAGGCATTAGCGACGACTGGCTGGATGTCGAAATCGAACGCGACCACAGCGGCGAGAGCGAGTCGAGACTCGTGACGCTAATCGGTCACGGCCAGCGTTGGGCAGACTTTGACGGAAGTCGCCTGCACATTGCCGCCGAGGATTTTGCATGAGACGCATTTTGGCCATCGACACATCGGCAGGCACCTCGGTTGCCGTGGTCGAGCTGGGTGGAGCAATAGGCGCCACGCCGCAATGCGTTGGCTCGTGGCACAGCGACAACCCAATGAAGCACGCCGAAAATATCGGTGTGGCAATCCACGCCGCTCTGCAACAGGCCGGACTAACCGCATCGAAGCTGGACGCCGTCGTGGTTGGTCGAGGCCCAGGGCCGTTCACCGGCCTGCGAGTCGGCATTGCGGCCGCGGTGATGTTTGCCGAAGGCGCCAGGCTGCCGTTGTACGGCGTCGTGAGCCTCGACGCGATTGCGCTCGCCGAACGCGAAGCAGGCCTAACGCTCGAACCGGTCGCGCGCCTCTTGGTGGCCACCGATGCGCGTCGCAAAGAGGTTTACTGGGCCACCTATTCGGGCATCGGACTCGAGCGCGGCGAGGG
>JBEEJX010000048.1:0-3276 GCA_041168965.1 Actinomycetota bacterium | reverse complement strand
AATCACCATTGTTCGAAAGGCCCGCTAATGCTCACTCACAAGATCATCGCCGATGTGGTTCAGCGCGCGCTCGACGAAGACGCCCCTTGGGGCGATGTGACCAGCGAGACGCTGATTCCGGCGGCCGCTCGCGCCACCGCGATCCTGAACGCTCGCGAGGCGGGTGTCTTTGCCGGTGCCGAGGTGTTCGCCGCTGCCTTCGAGCTGACCGACCCAGGTGTCGAGGTTGACCTGATGGTTGCCGATGGCGAGCGTTTCGAGGCAGGGCAGCGCCTGGCAGTCGTGACCGGCTCGGCGCGTTCGATCCTGACCGCTGAGCGCATCGGCCTCAACTTTGCACAGCGCATGAGCGGCATCGCCACCCTGACCGCCGAGTATGCCCAGCGCGTTGCCGGCACCAAGGCGCGCATCGCCGACACTCGCAAGACCACCCCCGGGCTTCGCGCCTTCGAGCGCCACGCCGTTGCCTGCGGTGGCGGCCGCAACCACCGATTCTCGTTGTCAGACGCGGTCATGGCCAAAGACAATCACCTGGCCGTATTGACCGCGGGCGGCAAAGACCTAACCACCGAGCTGGCACGCGTGCGGGCCGCCCTGCCGCACACCATGAAGCTCGAGGTCGAGGTCGACCGCGTCGACCAGATCGCGCCGGTCTTGGCCGCGGGCGTCGACATCATCATGCTCGACAACTTCAACCTCGATGCCCTTCGCGAGGGCGTCGCGCTCATCGGCGGGCGCGCCATCGTCGAGGCATCGGGCGGCGTAAACCTCGACACCGTTGCCGCGATTGCGGCGACCGGCGTCGACGTGATCTCGGTCGGTGCGCTGACCCACAGCGCCCGCGCGCTCGACCTCGGGCTCGACATCGAACTCGAGATCGCCTAACTCAAATGCTCTATTTGGATAACGCCGCGACTACGCCGGTGCTCGAGGCCGCGCTTCGAGCCGCCTGGCCTTGGTTGACCACCGAGTTCGGCAATCCGTCGTCGACCCACGAGCTCGGGTTGCGAGCCAAGGCCGCGCTCGATGAGGCGCGCGCGAGTGTTGCCGCTTCGCTTGGCGCGAAGTCGAGCGAGGTCGTCTTCACCTCGGGCGCAACCGAGGCCAACAATCTGGCCATCAAGGGTCTCGCGCTGGCCAATCCGCGCGGGCGACACATCGTTTCGTCGCCGACCGAACACGAGTCGGTTTTGCAGGCCATCGAGCACCTCGTGCGCATCCACGACTTCAAGGTGACCTGGCTGCCGGTCGGTCGCGACGGCTTGGTGACCACCGATGCCTTGCTCTCCGTGATTCGACCTGACACCACCCTCGTTGCTCTCATGTGGGTCAACAACGAGACCGGCGCAATGGCACCGATTGCCGAAATCGCCGAGGCCTGCCGGCAGGTCGATGTGCCGCTGCACGTCGATGCCGTTCAGGCCGTTATTCACGAGACCGTGGATGTGTCTGACATCGCCTGCACCTCGCTGGCCCTCAGCGGCCACAAGCTTGGCGCGCCTAAGGGTTCGGGCGCATTGTTTGTTCGCTCGGGCAGCCACATCGAACCACTGTTGAGCGGCGGTGGCCAAGAGGCCGGCCAGCGCTCTGGCACAGAAAATGTTGCCTGGGCAGTGGCCTTCGCGGTCGCGTTGGATATTCGAGTCAAGAACCGCGGCGAGGCGCTCGCGTTCGATTCCGACGCGTTCATCGAGAGAGTTTTGCGCGAGGTTCCAGGTGCGCAACTCAGCGGCGACCGTGCCTCGCGTTCGCCGCTGATCGCATCGTTCGTGTTTGAGGGCGTAGCTGGCGAAACCGTGCTGCTCGAACTAGAGCGTCGTGACGTGATCTGCTCGAGTGGCTCGGCCTGTGCTGCGGGTCGCGACGAACCATCGCACGTCTTAACCGCAATGGGCCTCGATGCCGATCTGGCCCGAACCGCTGTGCGTTTTTCGTTCACACCAGCGCTTGCCGAATGGCCCAGCACGGCACCGGGCGCTAACCAAGAAGTCACCAACGACAGCCTCGCCGAGGTCGTCGAAGCACTGCGCGAGATCGTCACTAGCCTTCGCTAGGGCATTCGAAACAATCTCGTAATCACAACGTGGCAGACTTCAAACTATGACCGCCACCGACGCCACCAAGTCATCCGCACCAACCTCAATGGGACCACGAGTTCTCGTCGTCGTTCACGACAAAGACGGCAACCTCAATGAGCTCGCCGCTCCCCTAGCCGCCGAGGGCCTTTATCTTGACGTTTGGGATGCCGAACACAACAAGACCAACATTCCAGACCTGCAAAAACTCGACCAGTATGACGGCATCATTTCGCTTGGCGCCCAGGCCGGTGTGCTCGAGGAGGCCGACTTTCCGTGGATGTCGCATGAGCGCAAGATTGTTGAGTGGGCGCTAGCCACCGAGACTCCCCTGCTCGGGCTCTGCTTTGGTTCACAACTGATCGCTTCGGCGGCCGGTGGCGAGGTCTATAAGGCCCCGGTTGGCGAATTCGGCTGGACCGAGGTCGACCTAGCCCCCGAGGCAGCGACCGACCCCGTCATCGGCGCTCTTGCAACCCAAGGCCCAGGCACCAAGCCACTGGCCTTTCACTATCACTACGACACCTTCACCCTGCCCGAGGGTGCGGCGCTGCTCGGCACCACCAACGGCATCAAAGAGGCATACCGAATCGGCAAGGCCGCCTGGGCCACCCAGTTTCACCCCGAGGTTGGCCTGGCCCAGATGCTCGCGTGGTTCAGCACATACCGCGAATCGTACGAACGCAAGGGCATCGATGTCGACGAGCAGATCGCGCTAAGCCACCAGAATTGGCCGCGCTACCGCGAACAAGCAATCGCGCTTTCGAAGGCATTTGCGGAACAGGTCAAGGCCCATGCAGCCAACTAAGCTCAAGACCTTCCTCTGGTTCAACGGCGGTCTCGACGAGGCCCTGGCCTTCTATGCTCGGGTTCTTGGCCAAGACAATGTGGTCGTGCTCAGCGAAAACCGCATGGGTGCGGGCCAGCCGCTCTTCACCGCCGAATTCAACATTTTCGGTCAGGAATTCATCGGCATGAATTGGCAGGGCGGGCCCGAATTCAACGACTCAATTTCGCTCTCGCTGAACGTCGACGGGCAGGATGAAGTCGATCGCCTCTGGGCCGCCTTTACCGAGCACGGCGAAGCCGGCCGGTGCGGCTGGCTCAAAGACGAATGGGGTCTGTCGTGGCAAGTTACTCCCATCCAGATGGGACATCACCTAAGCAACCCCGACCCAGCCAAGGCCGCCTACGCAATGAG
>JBEEJX010000047.1:0-4786 GCA_041168965.1 Actinomycetota bacterium | reverse complement strand
CGATGCCAGCGGCACCGGCTACTTCAATCCGGCGACAAACACCTACCTTGCAGAGGTGATCGACTTTTGCCTGGGGTCTCATGCCTCGGCACGCATCACACTGCCTCGAGTGCTGGGCGCCACCGAAGTCGGTGGGCACGTGTTTGGCACAAGGATTGCAATCGCTGGTGGTGCGGGCGATAACGCTGGCGCAGCGAAGGGGCTTGGTCTCGCACCGGGTGACGCAGTGGTGTCAATCGGCACAAGCGGCACGGTGTTCGCAGTTTCAGACTCGCCGGGCACAAGCGCGATTGAGATTGCCGGATTCGCCGACGTAGACGGGCACTACCTCCCGCTGGCCTGCACACTCAATGCGGCACAGGTGCTTGACCACTTTGCGATTCAACTCGGCGTAGATTTTGCAGAATTCGAACAATTGGCTCTATCGGCACCGGTCGGTAGCGAAGGCCTCATGCTGTTGCCATTCTTTCAGGGGGAACGCACACCAAATCTTCCTAATGCGCGTGCCTCTTGGCACGGAATCACGCTGACCAACTTCACGCCGCCGAACATTGCCCGTGCTGCCGTTGAGGGCATTCTGTTGAGCCTCGCCAACGCATTGCAGCTGTTCAGAGATACGGGGCGACCGGTTCGCAGCGTGAAACTTATCGGCGGAGCCGCCGAAAACCTTGCGGTCCGAAATATTGCGGCAGGGCTATTTGGTGGACGAATGGAGTTACCTGACCAGGCCGAGTATGTTGCCCTGGGTGCGGCTCGACAGGCCGCCGAAGTTGCGGGCTTAGATCCAAACGGATGGCGGGTCGTTAGCGAGCGCGTGGTGGCAGAGGAATATCCGGCAGAAGTTCTTGACCGTTTCCGTTCTCTGGTCGAACAGCTGACCTAACCGTAAAAGCTAGCGGCGCTCGACCAAGCGTTCGAGGGTCTTCACGTGTGCCGGCTCAAGCTCATCCAGGCTTCTTGCGCCTAGCAACTTCATGGTGCGAATCATCTGCGACTCGAGAATCTCGATTGTGCGGTCGACTCCTTCGCGCCCACCGGCCATGAGGCCGTATAGATAGGCACGGCCGATCATGGTGAACTTCGCACCCTTGGCGATCGAGGCAATGATGTCGGCGCCGTGCATGATGCCGGTATCGAGGTGCACCTCGGCATCGCTACCAACGGTCTTCACGGTGTCGGGGAGCAAATGGAAAGGAATCGGAGCGCGGTCGAGCTGACGACCGCCATGGTTCGAGAGAGTGATTGCGTCGGCCCCGGCCGCAACGACCAGCTTGGCATCTTCGACGTTTTGAATCCCCTTGACGACGAGCTTTCCCTTCCACTGCTCACGTATCCACTTGAGGTCTTCGAAGGTGACGGTCGGATCGAACATTTTGTCTAGCAGTTCGGCAACAGTTCCGTTCCATGAATCTAGCGAGGCGAACTTCAATGCATCGGTGGTCAAGAAATTTATCCACCACTCCGGACGCGGTAACGCATCTGCAATTGTTCCCAAGGTGAGTTGAGGCGGAATTGTCATGCCGTTGCGCTTGTCACGCAAGCGGGCTCCGGCCACCGGAACGTCGACGGTCAGGAGGAGCGTGTCGAAGCCAGCATTCTGCGCACGCTCGACCAAAGCCATGCTTCGATCGCGATCCTTCCACATGTAGAGCTGGAACCAGTTGCGCCCCTCAGGAGCATATGAAGCGACTTCTTCGATCGACCGCGTTCCCATGGTCGAAAGGGCAAAAGGAATGCCGGCCGCCGCCGCCGCCTGAGAACCAGCCTGTTCTCCCTCGGTGTGCATCATGCGCGTGAAACCCGTAGGTGCAATGCCAAAAGGCATAGCTGAACGCTTGCCAAGAATTTCACTGCTCAGGTCAACATCACTCACGTCGCGCAGAATGCGCGGCTGAAACTCAATGTCTTCGAAGGCCTGGCGCGCGCGAGCAAGCGAAAGTTCTTGGTCGGCCGAACCATCGGTGTAGTCAAACGGCGCCGTCGGAGTGCGCCGCCTAGCAAGCTCGCGAAGATCGTAAATGGTCAGCGCGCCATCGAGTCGCTGACGCTTGAAATCAAAGCTCGGCGCCTTGAAACGCATCAGTTGTGCCATGGCTTTAGGGTTTGGAAACCTACGTTTGATGTTGCCCATTGGATGTCTCTCGTTCAGTAAGCGGCGGTGATTTGGTGGATGCCGTGGGCGAGCTGGCGCCCAGCGGTCGAGCCTGCTAGCGCGCCACCGAGTTCAGCTGTCACACCGAAGGGGACCTCGGCCTCGGCGATTATTTGGCTCGTGTTGGCGTCGATGTGCCAGCGCAGCGAAACCCGTCCGTAGCCAGTTTCAATCGCAGTCGCGCAACTTGTTAGCCCCTCGTGTGGCATGGGGGCTAGCAGCACTCGACGGTAACCGGGCTCCGCAGCTGTGATGCCGCCGACGTTTCGATAAATCCAGTCGACAACGGCGCCATAGGCATAGTGGTTGAAGCTGATCATGGAGTCGTCACTGCCCTCGGCATTGTTATCGAGCTTGCCGCCAGCGATTGTGCCATCCTCTAGAATCGCTTCCCAACGCTCCCAGATTGTGGTGGCGCCCATGGTGATGGGATACAGCCACGAGCGAATGCCAGTGCGCAGCAGCATGAGATACGCCTCTTGCCAGTGACCGCTCGAGCTCAACGCATCAAGCACCACCGGGGTGCCGAGGAAGCCAGTGGCTATGCGACCTTCATGATCGCGCACATACTGCGCAAGTCCGTCTGCGACTTGAGCTCTCTCGGCGCTTGGGGCCAGGTCAAATTCGAGAGCGAGCGCCGCGCCAGTTGGGAACTGAACTGCTTCAGGCGCAAGATGAACCCACAGCGCAGCCCGAATTTGCTCAGCCAATGCCTCATACTTGGCCGTTTCGTCGCCTCGCCCCAATAGCCGCAGCGACTCGACAAGAATCCGAGTTGAATGCACGGTGTATGCGGTTGCCACGAATCGGCCACTGACCTTTGCGGCCCAAGGCGCACCCTCAGGAGCGTCGGGATCCAGCCAATCACCCAACTGCATTCCCTCAGGCTTAAACAGGTGATCTTCGAGGATTAGCGTGTGCAGATAATCGACCCAGCGTTGCATCGAGTCGATCTGCTGTCGCAAAATTTCAAGGTCGCCAAAACGCTGGTACATCGAGAACGGAATTACGGTCGCCGCATCACCCCAACCGGTGGTTCCGTCGCTTCCGAATGGGCTCTCGCCCTTCCATTGAATGGTCAGCAAGTCGGGCACGATCACTGGCACGATTCCGTTCGACTGCTGTTCGAGTCCAAGGTCAATGAGCCACGACTTGAAGAATTGGTAGTCGTCGACAAGGGTGTGCGCGGCGTACGCGAAAGCCTGCGCGTCGCCCGTCCAACCAAGTCGCTCATCGCGCTGCGGGCAGTCGGTTGGCAGCGACACGAAATTGTCTCGAAGCGACCAAAACGTGTTGCTCACCAACTTGTTGAGCAGCTGATGGTTCGATTCAAATTCACCACGCACTGCGTTGCGACTGCTGATTGCCACGCCCACGGCCGAAAGCAAGTCAAATTCGCCCGATTCGATAAAGACATCGGCGTATTGGAATCCGTGGAATGTGAGGCTTGGTTCAAAGTCGATCACGCCATCTTCGGCGAAAACAAAAGTGTCGATCGCCGCCGCACCACGCAAAGCCTTGGTGTGAAGAATGTCGCCATGCTCTCGAAGTTCAGCGTGACGAATGGTGATAGTGGTGCCCGCTGATACACGAGCCTTAAAGCGCAGCCAGCCCGAAATGTTCTGCTCGAGGTCAATCTTTATGCGGTCGCCGATTCGATCGACATGGCTGGCGGGTAATTCAGCAATCACGACCACAGGCGCGGCGACCCGGGGGGCGAGCGTCGCAAAATCTATTTGACCGGGCAGGGCCATAGCCCAGGCAGACGCATCAAAACCAATCTCAGCCCAACCGGGCTGTGCCTGATTGAAGTCGGTTGTCGTTCCGTCGTAGATACTTGCCTTGCGAATCTCACCAGTAGAGGTATGCCAATCACTTGAACTGCCGATCACTGTGCGCGAGCCATCCGCGAATTCGATCTCAAGCTGCACTAACAGGTCGGTGCTGGTTCCGTAATTGTCGTACATGTTCAAGAAGCCGAATTTGCCACGCCACCAGCCATCGCTCAGTACAGCACCGATGGTGTTGACTCCTACCGACAGCAATTCCGTGACATCGTAGGTGGCCACCAAAAGTCGCTTTTGGTACGTGGTCCAGCCAGGGGCAAAGTACTCTTCACCAACTCGTCGACCGTTGATAACGAGCTCGAAATTGCCGTGCGCTGTGGCGTAGACGCGGGCCTTTACCGCTTGATTGGCGAGCTCAAATTCGCTGCGAAACAAGGTCGGGGCACTGTTCGTCGCGCTGCCATCGGTTATCGATTGGGCCACCCAATCTTGCGCGGCAAGAAGCCCTGCCTCCACCGAAACGGGGTTTGACCAAACCGTCAAGCCGTCGTCAAATTCAACCGCAACGCGATACCAGCGCACCTCGCGACTCTTGAGCTCACCGCCGGGGGCTGCGATGAACTGCGAGTCACCTGAAACTGAGCTGATTTCGGCCGCAATACGCGCAAACTCGTAGGAGTCTGAGGCCTGCAACCGATAGCCATTCTGCGCGGTGCCGACTGGAGCTGAGGCTACGACCCAAGAGAGCAACGGAGTCTTGCCGGCTACTCCGATTAGCGCACCGTCATACTCGCTACGCAGGGTGACAATAGTCATTATTGGGCCTCCAGATCTGGGGATTGGGGTT
>JBEEJX010000046.1:0-3331 GCA_041168965.1 Actinomycetota bacterium | reverse complement strand
GATGTAGAGCTCGGCCATTGCTCGTTCGCGGCCAAGTTCGCGATTCACCTCGATAGCCGCCATCAGATATGAAGCCCGCTCAACCTCTGGCTCATTCTCGGCTAGGTAATCGGCCATTTCTTCAAGGGCGTCTGCGCGGTCAGAGAGGTCGTCGCCCGCAATGCGCTTTTCGAGCTGCTTCTTCTCGTCAACTGGCTCAGAGTTGCCGCCCCATGGATTGAAACTCATCGTATCCCCCGTTTCTTGAAATTGGAGAATCAGTATGCGCCGAGGCTCCGACATTTATTTGGCGCAAGTGAAAGCCACCTGGAGATTGCTGAAACATATAAATGTCGGAGCGCATCCATAATCTGAGGGTCCTATTCAACAAAACCATTGGGGGTTCAAATGGAGCAGCAAATTCAAACCGAACAAGACGTCACTGACCTGATTTCGAAGATCAAGAATCCGCAGCGAAAACTGCCGGTCTGCGTTGTCTCGATTGCGCTTAGCGAGCAGCAACCTGGTTTCGACATCGACAACCTGCTTGAAGAGGCGGGCAAAGTGGCCGAGTTCTTTGTAATTAAGACGGGCGACTTGACTCGGCAATTTATGGCCTCGATGCCGGTAGACACCCAGGTGTATGGCGGTGCGGCCCGCGTGTATCCCGTCGACTTCGCGGCTCGCAAAGCTGCGAGCGCGCTGCGATATCCGGTTCCGGCTGCGCAGTTGAAGAAGGCTACCGATGCGCTCCTGCGCGACATTTGGGCCTACGCAAACGAGGCAGGGCTGATCGCCAAACCGGCGCTGGGCCTCAAACCTGAGCTTGTCACCGTGAAGATGATTTTCGACGGCTCAACCGCGCTGCTTGAACGCAAAAACGGCGACCTGATTTCGATTCGCTCCGAGACGGTGTTCCCTGGCATCTCATTAGACCGTGTCTTGACGGTTGGTCAACAGGTCGAGGGAATCTACGATCCAAGCAACAAGGCCTTCGCGTTCCCTTCGCAGAACCCGACTCTCGGCGACATGGTGCATCACTTTGGGTTCAACACTGTGACCCTGGGCTTGGTGCGCTCGGCCGAACGCCAGGTGGCGACCATTGCGCTGCACCCAAATTTGACGCTCGAAATCACCCAGAAAGAGGTGTCGGGCAACCCAAAGGATCTGCTTGAAAAGGTATTTAGCCCGGGTCAGGTCTACCCGTTTCGCCTATACAAAGACCCACAGGGTCGAACCCGCCTGCGCTGCGACGACATCGACGACGATGAACCACTAGCGCCAGCTTTGGCTCTTCTGCCTGGCGGTTTTCCTTGGCTTGAAGAAGGCATCGGTGTCGTAGCCGAGGATGAGCCCGTCGTAGCCGATGAGGTTGTCACGACCGAGCTCGAGCTGGCAAGCGAGGAAGACATCGAGCAAGAGCTTGCTACTGCTGCCGAAGCCACCATCGCGAAGGCATCTAAAGAAGACCAGAAGCTGCTGCGCGACAACGCATTCCTAATCAATTACTACAAGAGCCAAGAGAAGCTCGCGGCCAAGAAGATCGCCGAAGCAAATGCCGCAGCTCAAGGTGCTAAGGACGAGGCCGATGCGATTGCCGCAGATCGCAACGAACTGTCGAAGCAGCACGCTGCGTTGCAGGAACGACACCGCGAACAGGGCCTTGAACTCAGTGAACTCAAGAAAGAAAAGCGAGCAGCAGCCCAGCGCAACGATCGCGACCCATGGAGCTCGCGCGGCCAGTTCGACTCGGCAGCAGAGTGGCTCGAAGAGGAACTGCGCCGCCACTGGATCGACACATACAAGGCTGCCGATCGCAAGAAGTACGACATGACTGCGGTCAAGTGGTCGTTCGGCGAGCGCTTCTTTGACGATTTCACCGAGGCGAACTTTGACGCGACCAAGCTGCGCAAGATTATCCGCACGATTGTCGAGTTGGTTTCGAACCGCAACGCACTCGATAAAGCCACGACTGAGGCACACCCGCTAAGCGACGACTTCAAGGGCCAGGTTCGCCGCGAGGGCGCCGGCGCAAACCGCATGTATGTCGAAGAAAACACTCCGCAGGCCATGCGCCTGCACTTCTGGAAGCTGGATGGCGGGGGCTATGAGCTCGACGGCATCGAGTTGCACGACACCTTCAAGATGCGCGGCTAGGCAAAATTAGGAAACTGATAATCACCCCTACATGTTCCACCTATATCTGAGGCACTTCGCCTCGATAACTAGACGGGAAAACCATGCCAGCTGAAGAATCATTTGCGAGCCAATACGATGACGAGATATCGCGAAGCTATGACGCGCTCGACATTTGGTTCGACTCCGATTGCGGCGCGTCGGGAAAAACGTGGAATCTTGGTGATTTCGACGATCACTGAACGAAACAGGATGCGGTTCGAGAAGCCGGCGTAATAAAAGTCGCCAGCTCGCGTTAGTGTCTTCGCGAATCAAATAACTGAATAGCTCCAGAGGTGAGGGCACTCCTATCGGCCCCACCACCGCAATCCAGCGGGCAACCTTGGCCCATCGTCAAGGTGCACACATAGGTGAAACAGAGCAGATCGACCACAAGCCCGCGGTCGATAAAACGATGGGGGTGCGGCCCCCTTAGATGGGGGCCTTTTTGCATCCCGGAAAGTTGGTTCGAATGAGCTTCATCAACGTGGCCGAAGCAAACCTAGAACGCAAAAATCCAACCGCCTGGCTTCGTGTGGGCGATTTCAAGATTCGACCCAAAATCAAACGCGACTTCCTTTTCGCCGAGGCAGCGGTTCGGCGTCTCGCAACCGAAGATGTGACCCAGATGAGCATCGTCAGCAAAGCGGCTGTGACACAGTGGCGCATAGACGCCGAACTGGCGCTCGAGTTGAACACGCGTGGCATTCACGCCTTGATTGGATCGGCTTGCAGTTGCGGATTCTCGCTTGATGTCGAACGCGTTCGGAGTCGCGAACCAATCACCAGGGCCGAGGTTGAGGAGTTGCTGTTTGCGCTCAACGGCCATTTCGACACCCGAACGGCGTTGCCATCGCCGCTAACCATTGTTCGCGGAGTCTTGGAGTGGCCCGCTCGGCAGTACTGGATTCAGCCGGCGGCAACGCTGGTAGACACCCGCTGGACCTGCCTCGAGTGTGGAGACTTTGCGCCAGCCCGCTTCTCGCCCGACGGCACCTTCAAAAAACCACGATCGCACGGGCATCGCGGCAATCGGTCTAGAGGGTGGACGGCACTCGCCCCAAAGGCAATTTGGTCAAAGGAGCAGCTGGCCAAACTAACCGCAACCAAAAACAAGGAGCAAGCATGAACACGAACAACGAGCCACGTTATTACAGCAGCATCTTCCTCGAGCTGC
>JBEEJX010000045.1:0-3748 GCA_041168965.1 Actinomycetota bacterium | reverse complement strand
GGTCGCCGCTTTCGATGTTTCGGGCAACACAATAGGTGCAGGGTACGGCTGGATCGATGAGCTCGAGCTGACTGCCGATTCGCCTGCGAGTGTGCTGGCGCGACTCGGTCACCCGTTCTTTGGTCAATTCGCTGCGGTCGCCGAGGCACCCCATGGCGCCGGAAGCATCACCTATTTGGCCAGCTATCCCGATGCAGCGCTTTCGGTTTGGCTTGGGGAGCGGCTTGCGCGCCAAATCGGCCACAAGCAACCAGTGGTTTCACAAGCGTCAAGCGTGATCACCAACCGCGCGAAAACTGCGGATGGGCGCGACGCGTACTTCGTTTTCAACTGGAGCTGGACCCCGGCCGAGGCATCTGCCAATTCAGATGTCGCTGACTTGCTGACCGGCGAGAACTTTCGCTCGGGCCAAACCTTTGCACTTGGTGCCTGGGGTGTTCGCGTTCTGCTAGCCCATTGACCAAATCACTTCAGGAGGATTTGATGACTGATAAATATGTGATCGGAGTCGACTACGGCACTCTGTCGGGTCGTGCCCTGCTCGTGCGAGTGAGCGACGGAGCCGAACTTGCCTCGGCCGTGTTCGAGTATCCGCACGCCGTGCTTGAAGAGTCGCTGGCAATCGGTGCTGCCGCCGGCAAAAAGGGCGGCGCCAAGCTGCCCGCCGACTGGGCACTCCAAGTGCCGCAGGATTACATTGATGTGCTGGCCAATACCGTGCCCGCCGTGCTTCGCGATTCGGCCATCGACCCAGCCGATGTGATCGGCATTTCAACCGACTTCACCGCTTCGACGCCGCTGCCGGTGCTCGCCGACGGCACGCCGTTGTGCGAACAGCCCGAGTTTGCGGCCAACCCGCATGCTTATGTAAAACTCTGGAAGCATCACTCGGCGCAGTCGCATGCAGAGCGCATTAACGATCTCGCCCACGCTCGCGGTGAATCCTGGATCAATCGCTATGGCGGCAAGATCTCTTCGGAATGGGAATTCGCCAAGGCTCTGCAACTGCTAGAAGAGGCCCCCGAGGTCTATGCCGCGATGCGCCATTGGGTCGAGGCTGCCGACTGGATTACCTGGCAGTTGTGTGGCGAATATCGACGCAACGTGTGCACGGCCGGCTTCAAGGGCATCTATCAAGATGACCGGTATCCGTCGTCTGAGTTCTTGGCGGAATTGAACCCCGCATTCGCCGGATTTGTGGCCGAGAAACTCGAATGGCCTATTGCTCAACTGGGCGAGCTTGCTGGGCGTTTGACCGAACGCGCTGCCGCGCTGACCGGCCTGCCGGCTGGTATTGCCGTGGCTGTTGGCAACGTCGACGCGCACGTAACATCGGCTGCGGCCAACGCGGTGTTGCCGGGGCAAATGGTTGCCATCATGGGCACATCGACCTGCCACGTTATGGTCGGCGAGCAGCTGGCCGAGGTTCCTGGCATGTGCGGAGTCGTTGACGGCGGCATCGTGGCCGGCAAGCTCGGCTATGAGGCCGGCCAGTCAGGGGTTGGCGATATCTTTGGTTGGTTCGTTGACCGATTCGTCGACGGTGAATATCTTGAGCGGGCCAAGGCGGCTGGCCTGAATTTGCACGAATACTTGTCGCTGTTGGCCGCACGCGAACTGCCTGGTGAGTCGGGATTGATTGCCCTCGATTGGCAGAGCGGCAATCGCTCGACGCTGGTCGACCACGAGTTGTCTGGCCTAATCATTGGCCTGACGCTTCAGACGCGCCCCGAGCAGGTTTATCGCGCCCTAGTCGAGGCCACTGCCTTTGGCACCCGCAAAATCATCGAGACCTTTAATCGCTCGGGTGTTCCGGTTCGCGAATTTATCGCCGCCGGTGGTCTACTAAAAAACGCGTTCCTGATGCAGATTTATGCCGACGTGCTGGGCATGCCAATCAAGCTGATTCGGTCAACTCAGGGGCCGGCGCTCGGCTCTGCAATTCACGCAGCGGTTGCCGCCGGCGCATACTCTTCGGTCGAGGTAGCCGCCGCAGCCATGGGTGGCGTGCAGGAACTCGTCTATCGACCGATTGCCGCCAACGTCGAGGCGTATGACGCGCTGTTTGAACACTATGACCACCTGTATGACCAATTCGGCAAGGGTGATGTCATGCACTCGTTGCGTCGGTTGCGCAACCGGCAGATCGCAGCCAGCCAAAGTGTCGCGCTGCAAAGCCAACCGGCACCGCAAGGCCCGTCAACGGGTGAACTAGCTGCTGATCTAAGCGACCTAGCCAAGACAGTTTGCGCTTGGAATATCGCCTTGCGCGACGAGGGTCTGGTTCGTTGGACCGGTGGCAATGTGAGTCAGCGTACGGCCGATGGTCAAGCCTTCTGGATCAAGCCGAGCGGCATTAGTTATGACGACCTGACCGCAGAACTAATGGTGCTGTGTGACCTAGACGGCAATGTTCTGCAAGGCTCGCTCGCGCCAAGCAGCGACACCGCCGCTCACGCATACGTTTACAAGAACATGCCCGAGGTCGGCGGAATCGTGCACACGCACTCCAACTACGCATCGGCTTGGGCTGCGGCTGGCAACCCGATTCCATGCGCACTGACTGCAATGGCCGATGAGTTCGGCGGCGAAATCCCTATTGGTCCGTTCGCCATCATCGGCAACGATGATATCGGTCACGGAATTGTCGAAACCCTCACCGGTCACCGGTCGCCAGCAGTGCTGATGAAGAATCACGGTGTTTTCACGATCGGCAAAGACGCGAAGTCGGCCGTGAAGGCGGCGGTAATGTGCGAAGACGTCGCTAAGACCATGTGGATTGCCAAATCTCTGGCGCCGATCGATCGCATCCCCGATGAATTCGTAGACCGACTTTTCGACCGCTATCAAAACGTTTATGGCCAAAACGGCCCAAAGGAAGGCAACTAATGTCGCAGATCAAGAACGCACCAAAGCAGATTTGGTTTCTCACTGGCAGCCAGAATCTGTATGGCCCAGAGACGCTGGCCCAAGTCGCCGAGCAGTCGCAGGCAGTGGTGGCGGCACTTGCCGAAAATCTCGATGGGTTGGCCGAGTTGGTTTGGAAGCCGATTCTCAAGACTCAAGACGAGGTCAAGCGGGCCATGGCCGACGCTTCGGCAAGCGATGACTGCATAGGCATCGTGGTTTGGATGCACACCTTTTCGCCAGCCAAGATGTGGATTAATGGGTTGTCAATTCTGACCAAGCCGCTGCTGCACCTGCACACCCAGGCCAATCAGGCTTTGCCTTGGAGCACAATCGACATGGACTTCATGAACCTGAATCAGGCAGCCCATGGCGATCGCGAACACGGCCACATTCAGGCGCGCTTCGATCGCGGTCGCAAGATCGTGGTTGGCCACTATGACAGCCCAGTGGTGCACGGCAAGATTCGCAACTGGATTCGCGCCGCAATCGGTTGGAATACCGCTCAAAATCTTCGCCTTGCGCGCTTCGGCGACAACATGCGTTACGTCGCCGTGACCGATGGCGACAAAACCTCGGCGCAGATGAAGTTTGGCTTTTCGGTCGAGGCCTTTGCGGTCAATGACTTAGTCGCCGAGGTCGAGCGAGTCACAGAGGCCCAGGTCGACGCCCTTGTAGCGATCTATTGCGAAAAATATGAGCTGGCACCCGAACTCGCGCCTGGCGCCGCTCGTCACGACAGCCTGCGGTATGCGGCACGTCAAGAGATTGCCATGCGCGGTTTTCTGGAGCGCGGCAATTTCACGGCATTCACCACCAACTTTGAAGATCTCGGTGGGTT
>JBEEJX010000044.1:0-4808 GCA_041168965.1 Actinomycetota bacterium | reverse complement strand
GCTAACGGCAGCATCAACTTCGCTGGTTCGGACGCGGCATACAACCCAACCGACAAGAAGCCATCGGGTTACACCTACGTGCCAATCATCGGTGGCCCAGTTGCCATCATGTTCAACATCGCAGGCGTCAAGACCCTGAACCTCGACGCAGTCACCACCGGTGCAATCTTCTCGGGCAAGATCACCAAGTGGAACGATGCAGCGATCAAGAAGCTGAACCCAAAGGCGGCTCTTCCTGACGCGACCATCAACGTCAACTACCGTTCGAGCAACTCGGGCACCACCCAGAACTTCGCTAACTACCTCATGCAGAACAAGGCAGCCGACTGGACCGTAAGCCAGTCGTGGGCAACCGCTTCGGCACAGAAGACCCCAGTAGGCGCAGGTGCAGCCACCTCGGCAGCACTGGCCGACAAGGTTGCTTCGACCGCCAACTCGATCGGTTACGCCGACCTGGTTGACATCAAGAAGAAGAGCCTGACCGTTGCCGCACTGAAGAACGGCGCTGGCCAGTTCGTTCAGCCAACCGCCAAGGCCGCCGCCGCCTACCTCGCTGCTCAGGCAGTCGACGTCAAGGGCAAGGGCATCGTCACCATCGACTTCACCAAGAAGGTCAATGGCGCATACAACCTCAGCATCCTGACCTACATGATTGCTCCGACCGACGCTAGCGACACCACCAAGGCTGCCGCTGTGAAGGACTTCGCAAACTACATCATCAAGAGCTGCGCACCTTCGAAGGCTGCCGACCTGGGCTACGTTGCCCTGACCGGCGCTCTCAAGAGCTCGGCTCAGATGCTGATTGCGGCAATCGACTAATCAAGCGATTCAGGTGCGGGAGTGTGGCCATGCGGCCGCACTCCCAAACCCGTTTCTAAACCACCGGCCAACCCGTTTCTAAACCGAAGGACCAAGGCTCATGAATCTCGGCAAGCGCATCGCAGCTGCAACGGCTATCCTCACCGGAGCAAGCCTGGCCTTGACGGGCTGCACTCCACCAATGCCGCCCGAGGTGCGTGCCGCTCTGGCCGAGCGCAAATACATTTGTGTTGCCGGTGACGCCTCTGTGGCATTCCCACACGCGATTCAAGGTCTGGCTGCCGGTTGGCAGGATTCGCTTGCGGGTGCCTGCAGCGATATGACCATGAGTCTGGCTAAAGACGCCTCTGCCGCGCAGATCGACATCGACCTGCTGGGCAATCAGCCAACCGGAGCATATGTTTCGGTTCCGTTCGCCCTCGATGCCACCGTGGTTGCGGTGAACATCGCAGGTCTCAGCTCGATCAATCTCACTCCGGCGAACATCGCCGACATCCTTTCGGGCAAGGTCACCGATTGGTCTGACAAGACGATTGCCGCATCAAACCCTGGAGTCGACTTCACGGCCGAACCGATCGTGCTAGACCCGCGTATCCAGAAAAACGGTGTAGCACCGTTGGCCGATTGGTTTGCGCGTTTGACGGGCAAGGCATTCGACACGAGCAAGCTGCAGCAGGTCGACCAAATCACCGTCGAAGATGCGATGACATTGCCTGAAGGCGGCATCGCGTTCTTGCCTTACTCGGTCGACTCGGAGGCCATGTGGGTCACCGCCGGCATCGTCACCGACCCTAAGCACGCCAACGACAGCGCAATTGTTCCTGACTCAGACCACATCAACTCTGGCGGCAGTCAGCTCAAGGCGATCAAGGGTGCCAGCGGTGTCACGGTCAGCCTCGATGCCAATCGCAAACCGCTAGCGCCGGCCGGTCAAGACAAGGCCGTGGAGCCTTATCAGGCCGTGTATGCGGCCATGTTGAATCTGGTTGGCGCCGACAACCTCGTCGCGCGCGCCGTAGCCCGATTCTTGCTGCGTCAGGATAGCCAGGGCATGCTGGGCGCGAGCAACCTGTTGCCGCTGCCCGAGGCCGTGCGTGTTGAAGAGCTCGACCTGGTCACCAAGGGGTTGCCAAAGAACTAGGCGGGTAGGCTAGGGGAATGACAAAAAACCAGCGAGTTCTAGGCGTTGGCAGACTCCTAATCACCGTTTATGGCATTCTGGCGACGGCCGCTAGCGTGCGTGCCGCATACCAGTTGGTTCGCAAGTTCGACGAGGCGCCGCTGGCCTATTCGCTCTCGGCGGTGAGCGCACTTGTTTACATTCTGGCGACTATTGCCTTGGCCAAATCGGGATCCGCTGCTGGGCGGCTCGTCTGGCACCGCGTTGCCCTGATCACCGTGTGGTTCGAGCTCATCGGCGTGGTCATCGTCGGCTTGCTCAGCCTGATTCACCCCGAGATTTTCCAGCACTCGAGCGTCTGGAGTCTCTTCGGCATCGGCTATGGCTTCATTCCTTTGGCCCTGCCGATTCTTGGACTGGTCTGGTTGCGAAAGCAAACCAAGCGGGGCTAATTCATGGAACGCTGGACAAGCCTCGCCGAGATCATGCCCGATTTCGCCGACACGGTTGTGACCATCGGCAAGTTCGATGGCGTTCATCTTGGGCACCAGCGCCTGCTCGCCGAGTCGCTCAATATCAGCGAAGAACACTCGTTGGCCGCCGTAGTTCTCACCTTCGATCGTCACCCCGATGCGCTGTTGCATCCGGAACGCGTTGTTCAACCAATCACAGGCGCCCGGCAAAAGGCCGAGCTCATCGAGGCGTCGGGGGCAGACGCGCTCCTGACCCTGCCGTTCGACGAACAGCTGGCGTCGATGACCGCCGACGACTTCGTGGCAAAGATTCTGGTGGATGCCCTGCACGCGCGAGCGGTTGTGGTCGGCCGCGGGTTCCGGTTCGGCGCGGGCGGCGCGGGCGATGTCGCCCTGCTGCGCCTGTTGGGCGTCGAGCTCGGGTTCGTGGTTCGCGAGGTCGAGCCCGTGTTATTGGGCGATTGTCGGATCTCGACTAGTGCCGTTCGCGAGGCGCTTGATGCTGGCGATATCGCCAAGGCGAACGCGATGCTTGGCCGCCGGCATGCGGTTCGCGGCGTGATCGAACACGGCAAGAAGCTCGGCCGCACCATCGGCTTCCCGACGGCAAACATGAGCCGCAGTGCCGAGGGCTACCTGCCGCTCGACGCGGTCTATGCGGGTTTTCTTACGGTCAACCACGACGAAGGCTCAATCACATACCCGGCGGCGCTCTCGGTTGGCAAGAACGAAACCTTTGAGGCGGTGCCGCGCGTGCTTGAGGCCTTCGTGCTAGACCGCGACGACCTCGACCTGTATGACCTCGACGTGACCATCGAGTTTTTGAGTTTTGTGCGCCCGACGCTCAAGTTCGGTTCGATCGAAGAATTAATCTCGGCGATCGCCGCTGATGTCGAAAAAGTGCGTCTCGAAATCGATAGGAGCGTGGTGCTTTGAAGATGACGTTTGCCGAGGCCGTTCAGTCGGGCCTCAAGAATGCCTTTAAGTTCGTCGGGCTTGCGGGGCGACGCGAGTATTGGTTCTTCCAACTGTTTTGCGCGCTGGTCGGCATCGTTGTTTCGACGCTCGATGGCCTGCTGTTTCCGATTCCGGCCGACGCACCCATGCAGCAGCAGCTTCTCGGAACCCCTTTGACCTGGGTGTTCAACGCACTCCTGTTCTTTCCGCAGTTGAGCATGCTCGGTCGTCGCCTGCGCGATGTCGGGTTTAGTGCCCGCTGGTTGTGGCTCTGGGTTGGGGCCTTCGGCTTTGCGATGCTCGCGACTTTTGCCATTCTGTCGGTCGAAGACGCGGGTCAGACCGGCACGGTCGATGGCAATCTCAACTCGCTCGGCTATCTGTATCCAACCTCGCTGATCGCTGGCGGAATCCTCCTGTTCTTCTTCATCGTTAGCCTGCAACCGAGCAAATCGGGGCAGCAGGGCAACAAGTATGCGCCGGGCTACGACGCAACTCGCGACCCGAAGAGCGACGACTTTGCCGGTGGCGACGATTGGCAGCCAAAGCTCTAGTCGAGCAGCGGCTTGCCTCGCCAGGAGGCATCCACTAGGCTTGTCAGGTTGCCGTGTATCGGCCGCGGATCAAGAGCGCCAAAACATTTCCGTTTTGTGCACCGCGCAGCGAATCGAAGGAGTCACTTATGGCACTAGAAGCAGCAGTGAAGACTGCAATCATCAACGAGTACGCAACCCACCCAGGTGACACCGGTTCGCCAGAGGTTCAGATCGCGGTTCTTTCGAAGCGCATCAAGGACCTGACCGAGCACCTCAAGACCCACAAGCACGACCACCACAGCCGTCGTGGCCTGTTGCTCTTGGTCGGTCAGCGCCGCCGCCTCCTTGGTTACCTCCAGGGCGTCGACATCGCTCGCTACCGTTCGCTCATCGAGCGTCTGGGTCTGCGTCGCTAGTCGCATTCAGTCTTCGAAAATCACCTCGGGCATGCTCGGGGTGATTTTCTTTAACCTGACGTTTCCTGTCTTTTGTCAGACCCCTCTGGTAGCCTTGAGGCAAGAGCACCGTGGCAGGTTTGCTGGTCTTCGGTTGCAAATCTTGAAAACCCAAAGCGTTAGGTTTTCAAGGTTGGTTACTGCAGACCAGGGCATCCCTCCAATGTGGGCAAGTTAATTTGCCGCGTTCGCTCGCGCGCGAGAATCGCACAATGCCAATTGGCAACGATTCAGCGCAAATTGAGGAATAAAGAGGAGGGACCATGGAAGGTCCAGAAATCAAATTCGCCGAAGCGGTTATCGACAACGGCAAGTACGGCAAGCGCGTAATCCGCTTTGAAACCGGTCGTTTGGCTCAGCAGGCACAGGGTGCCGCAGCCGTTTACATCGACGAAGAAACCATGCTGTTCTCGGCTACCACTGCAAGCAAGCAGCCAAAAGATCAGTT
>JBEEJX010000043.1:0-3530 GCA_041168965.1 Actinomycetota bacterium | reverse complement strand
GGACTGACTTCGCGTGTCGACCAACGGTTCTGACTTGGTCACGCAAAACGAAAGACAATCGCGGGCGGCGCAATTCGCCCAGAGTGTCTTGCGTGTGCGTGTGCCGGAACCGCGACACCAGGTGCGATCAACAACCGTTGAATCGCAGTCAACCAAGTGGCGCTTTTACGCGCCGAAAAGGAGCACTGCCATGGCAGTAGTAACCGTTCGCCAGCTGCTTGACGCTGGCGTTCACTTCGGGCACCAGACCCGTCGTTGGAACCCGAAGATGCGTCGTTTCATCTTGACCGACCGCTCGGGCATCTACATCATCGACCTCCAGAAGTCGCTGACCCACATCGACAAGGCTTACGAATTCGTTCGCGAGACCGTCGCACACGGCGGCACCATCCTGTTCGTGGGCACCAAGAAGCAGGCCCAGGAAGCCATCGTTGAGCAGGCTCAGCGTGTTGGCATGCCTTACATCAACGAGCGTTGGCTCGGTGGTCTGCTGACCAACTTCCAGACCATCCAGAAGCGTCTTACCCGCCTCAAGGAGCTCGAGGTTATGGACTTCACTGGCAAGACCAAGACCGGTCTTACCAAGAAGGAACTCCTCATCCTCCGTCGCGAGAAGGACAAGCTCGAGAAGTCGCTCGGCGGTATCCGCAACGTAACCAAGACCCCTTCGGCGATCTGGGTTGTTGACACCAACAAGGAGCACCTCGCAATCACCGAGGCAAAGAAGCTTGGCATCCCAGTAATCGGTGTTCTTGACACCAACTGTGACCCAGACGACGTCACCATCGGTATTCCAGGCAACGACGACGCCATCCGTTCGGTTCACCTGCTCACCCGCGTTATCGCAGATGCAGTTGCCGACGGCCTGATCGCTCGTCACGCAAAGCCAGAGGCAGCAGCAGAGCCTATGGCCGAGTGGGAGCGCGAGCTCCTCGAGCAGCACAACGCAGCCGCAGAGGCACCAGCAGCAGAGGCAGCTCCGGCTGCAGCAGCAGAGTAAGGAAACCAATACAAATGGCTAACTACACCGCACAAGACGTAAAGGCACTCCGCGACAAGTCGGGCGCCGGCATGATGGACTGCAAGAAGGCACTCGACGAGTCGAACGGCGACGTCGAGAAGGCTCTCGAGTTCCTCCGTGTTCAGGGCCTCAAGGGCGTTGCAAAGCGCGAGGGTCGCACCACCAGCAACGGTCTTATCGTTGCTCGCGTAAACGGCGGCACCGGCTACCTGATCGAGCTCGCTTGCGAGACCGACTTCGTTGCTAAGGCCGACAAGTTCGTTGCCCTGGCCGAGAAGCTTGCCGACGCAATCGTCGCTGGCAACGCAACCGACCTCGCTTCGGCGCTGGCTGCACCTCTCGACGGTTCGACCGTCGAGGCAGTCATCAACGACGAGGCCGCAATCATGGGCGAGAAGGTCGAACTTCGTCGCGTGGCAGTCGTAAAGGACGCCGGCGTCGACGCTTACCTGCACCGCACCAGCAAGGACCTGCCTCCTCAGGTTGGCGTTCTAGTTGCCTACTCGGGCGACGACGCAGCCACCGCACACGACGTTGCCGTTCACATCGCAGCGTTCTCGCCAAACTTCCTCACCCGTGAGGACGTCCCTGCCGAGACCGTCGAGACCGAGCGTCGCGTTGCCGAAGAGACCGCACGCAACGAGGGCAAGCCAGAGGCTGCACTCACCAAGATCGTTGAAGGTCGCGTTGTTGGTTTCTACAAGGAGAACGTTCTGGTTGACCAGGACTTCGCCAAGGACACCAAGCAGTCGGTTGCCAAGGTTCTCGAGACCGCTGGCCTGACCGTTTCGCAGTTCGTTCGCTTCCGCGTCGGCGCGTAACAACCTCGCGGTCTTAAGGCCGCAAAAACCTAGCCTCTAGGGGCAAAAACAGAGCAAGGCTCGGTCGTTTTGGCCGAGCCTTCTTTGTTGCCCAGCCTAGGATAGATGCAGATAAAAACCCGCCGGTCGAATGGAGCCCAAACGTGTCTGAACACAAGCGTCGAGTCCTTCTAAAGCTGTCGGGTGAGGCCTTCGGTGGCGGCAGCCTCGGAGTCAATCCAGACGTAGTTTCGGCCATCGCAAAAGAGATCGCCAAGGCGGCCGAAGAGGTCGAAATCGCGATCGTTGTGGGCGGCGGCAACTTCTTCCGTGGTGCCGAACTTTCGCAGCGCGGAATGGAGCGTTCGCGCGCCGACTACATGGGCATGCTCGGCACCGTCATGAACGCTCTGGCGCTTCAGGACTTCCTTGAGCAGGCAGGCGTCGATACCCGCGTGCAGTCAGCGATCTCGATGGCGCAGGTCACCGAGGCATACCTGCCGCTGCGTGCGATTCGCCACCTCGAAAAGGGCCGCGTCGTGATCTTTGGTGCGGGCGCTGGCCTGCCATACTTCTCGACCGACACCGTTGCAGCGCAGCGTGCCCTCGAGATCAAGGCCGACGAGGTTTTGGTTGCCAAGAACGGCGTCGACGGTGTCTACACCGCCGACCCAAAGAAAGACCCGACCGCAACCAAGATTGAATCGATCACCTACCAGGACGCACTCGTGCAGGGCCTAAAGGTCGTCGACGCAACCGCATTCAGCCTGTGCATGGACAACAAGATGCCGATGCGCGTGTTTGGCATGCAGGGCGAGGGAACCGTTGCCTCGGCCCTCAAGGGCGAAAAGATCGGCACGCTGGTCACCGCGTAACCGACCAAGTTTTCAAAACAACCAACAAGATTTCAAAAACAGGAGAAACGATGATCAGCGAGATTCTGGCAACCGCAACCGAAAAGATGGACAAGGCCGTCGAAGCCACCAAAGAAGACTTTGGCAATGTTCGTTCGGGCCGCGCCAACCCACAGATCTTTCAGAAGGTAATGGTCGACTACTACGGCACTCCAACGCAGTTGGCTCAGCTGGGTGGAATCAACAACCCAGAGGCTCGCACCATCGTGATTAGCCCATACGACAAGTCGGCTCTCGGTGCCATCGAGAAGGCGCTCCGCGAGATGCCAAACCTCGACGCCAACCCACAGAACGACGGCAACATCATCCGCGTTACCCTGCCAGACCTCACCGAGGAGCGTCGCAAGGAGTACGTCAAGCTCGTGCGCACCAAGGCCGAAGACCACCGTGTCGCCGTGCGTAACATTCGTCGCAAGGGCAACGATGACCTAGCTGCGCTCAAGAAGGATGGCCTTGCCGGCGACGACGAGATCGCTCGCGCCGAGAAGGAACTCGACGCCCTGACCAAGTCGCACGTTGATGCAATCGACGAGACCCTGAAGCGCAAGGAAGCCGAGCTGCTCGAGGTCTAAATATGACCGATAGTTCAACTGGCACCCAGGGGCGCAGCCTCAAGAGTTCTGTCGCGGTAGGCATCGGCCTTGGCGTGGCATTTTTGGTCAGCATTCTGATCTTCAAAGAGCTCTTTATCGTGCTCGCGGCACTGGCCGCAGGCGCGGGTGCCTGGGAACTCTCGACCGCGCTTCGTGCACCAAAAAGCAACGGCGAGCAGGGCTGGTATGTGCCTCGCGTGCC
>JBEEJX010000042.1:0-4482 GCA_041168965.1 Actinomycetota bacterium | reverse complement strand
GAACGGCACATGCGGCTCGAGCCACAGTAGGTCTTCGCCAGAGTTGAATGCGTTCGCGGCCGCGGTCTGCGGTTCGATTGCCGCGGCCCATACCTTGCCCGACTTAGTCGGATAAAAATCTGGCGTGAACAACACAACGTATTTGAATGATGCGTCTTGCCAAACGTCGATCTGGGCGCCGTTCTCGGCATTGAGATAGGTGTGCGCAAGGCCATCGGCCTCGCGGGCCAAGTCGGCAAAGTTGTGGTCAAAAAAGTTGTTGCCAACAGGCTGGCCATCGCGCAGGTCGAATCGTGTTCCGGCGGTCGCCGAACGACCAATCGGAATTTGTCGTTCATCGACATCAATCAGCGTTGCCGCCTGCGACTTGAGCACCAACTGTTCGGTCGGGGTGCCCGACACCTTGAAGTACGGGTGGCCGCCAACCGCATACGGTGCCGCATCAACCGAATGATTGACCGCGCCATGGGTGACGGTCAGGCCGTCGGCGTGCAGCGCGTATTTGACGGTGGTCTTGACCAAGAACGGATACCCGCGGCGAGGCTGAATGGTTGCCGCGAGCGTGACCGAAGACTCCGATTCGTTTTCGACGCGCTCGATTTCGGCGTATTCGGCAAACTCGAGCAGCCCGTGGTTGGCGTTTTGCTGGTCGTGAATGGTGATCGGAACCTCAAGCACCTGCCCCTTGTAGGTCCACTTGCCACCATCGAGGCGATTGACCCACGGCGACATCACGATGCCGGCGCAGTACGGAGCGATTTCGTCTGGCTCGCACGACTCGATGAACTCGGTGTCGTTCAGTTTGAGCGAGCGCAAACCCGCGCCAACCTGAGCAATCATCGCCGTGAGGCGTCCGTCAGGGGTGTCGAGAGCGAGGGTAAACTGTTGCCCACAGGCTGAAATCATGCCTATAGCCTAGCCAGCGTCGGTTCTCGGGCTGTTCTTATACGAACAGAAACACTTACAAAGAAACGGATTCGCAAGTGTCTAGAAAACAAACCGCCAAGCTCTTCGATGGTCGCGACCTGTTCTATTTCGACGACGCCGCCTCTAGCCTGCCGGCCGAACGCAAGGCCGATGCGCGCGAGGCAGCAGAGCGCCCCGAAACCGCCGAAATGCGCCTAGATTCGCTGACCGGCGACTGGATCTCGATCGCCGCGCACCGCCACGGTCGCGCTTTCTTGCCACCAGCCCACATGTGCCCGCTGTGCCCGACCACGGCCGACAACCTCAGCGAGATGCCCGACGTTTTTGACGTTGCCGTATTCGAAAACAAGAATCCATCGTTCGGCCCCAAGTTGGCCGAGGTCGATGACCCTAACTACGCAGTCGTGCCGAATCTGGCCCTTGGCTCGACCCGCGCGTCTGTCGGGCGCTGCGAGGTAGTGGTGTTTTCGCCAGAACACCTGGGCAGCCTTGGCGGTCAGACCGTCGAGCGCATCCGCACCGTAATCGAGGCCTGGGCCGACCGCACCGAACACCTGCAGAGCCTGCCCGGCGTGCGCCAGGTTTTTCCGTTTGAAAACCGTGGCCAAGAAATTGGCGTGACCCTGCACCACCCGCACGGCCAGATCTATTCGTATCCGTATGTGACCCCGCGCACCCAAAAGCTGCTGCAGTCGATCGCCGCATACGGCAAGAACCTATTTGCCGACACCCTCGCGTTTGAGCAGGCCTCGGAACGCGTGCTGATTCAAGGCGAGCACTTCACCGCGTATGTGCCATTCGCCGGTCGCTGGCCGATCGAGGTGCACCTGTTGCCACACCGCCACGTTCAGCACCTTGGCCAGCTCGATTCAGCCGAGCGCGACGAACTTGCGGTCATCTATAAGCGCCTCTTGGTTGCGCTCGACGCGATCTATGACAGCCCGACGCCATACATTTCGGCCTGGCATCAGGCGCCACTGGTTGAGGGCGGCGAAGACGTGCGTCTGCAGCTGCAAATCACCTCGCCGCGTCGCGCGGCCGACAAGCTCAAGTTCTTGGCCGGCTCAGAGTCGGCAATGGGCGCCTTCATCGCCGATTTTCCGCCAGAGAAGACCGCCGCACAGCTTCGAGAGGTGCTCTAATGAGCGAAATCGCACGCCGCACCGCTACCGAGTTTGAATCGGCATTTGGCTATGCCCCAACCGGCGTTTGGTCGGCACCTGGCCGCGTAAACCTGATCGGCGAGCACACCGACTACAACCTCGGCTTCGTGTTTCCGTTCGCAATCAACCGTCGCACCTATGCGGCAATCGCGTTGCGCACCGACGGGATTGCTCGCGTTGCCTCGTCGTTTTCAACCGATGTGCACGAGGTGCCGGTCGAGTCGATCGAATCGACGGCTGGCGACCTCGACTGGGCGGCGTATCCGCTTGGTGTGACCTGGGCGGTTCAGCACATTGCCGCCGAGCTCGGTCGCAACTTTGCCGCCACCGGTTTCGACTGTTTTATCGAGTCAGACGTGCCGGTTGGCGCAGGCCTGTCGTCGTCGGCAGCGATCGAGTGTGCCGTGGTAGTTGGCCTCGATGAGCTGTGGTCGCTCGGCCTCACCCGAGGCGAACTTGCGCGCGCCGGCCAGCTGGGCGAAAACAAAATCGTTGGCGCCCCGACCGGCATCATGGACCAATCGGCGTCGCTGCTTGGCCGCGTTGACCACGGAGTATTTCTGGATTGCCGCAACCTCGAGGCAGAGGTGGTCGAGCTTGGCTTTGCAGCAGACGGCCTTGAACTGTTGATCATCGACACCAAGGTCGCTCACCGACTGGTCGACGGCGGTTATGCCGAGCGTCGCGCCGCCTGCGAGGACGGCGCTGCCATCATGGGCGTGCCAAGCCTGCGCGATTTGACCATCGCCGACCTCGAGCGTGCCGAACACGCGATGCCCGATGTGACCTTCCGCAGGGTTCGCCACGTGGTCACCGAGAACCAGCGCGTGCTCGACACCGTCAAGGCGCTGCGCGAAACCGGCCCACGTTCGATCGGTCACCTCATGCACGCCTCGCACGTTTCGATGCGCGACGACTTCGAGATTTCGGTCGACGAGCTCGACACCGCCGTCGAGACTGCCCTGCGCCACGGAGCCGTCGGCGCTCGCATGACCGGCGGTGGATTCGGTGGCGCTGCCATCGCGCTCACCCCGATCGAGCGCATCAGCGAGGTCACCAACGCCGTCTATGCCGAATTCGAGGCCTGCGGCTTTGCCCGACCGGATGTGTTCGCGGTGTCGGCAGCCAATGGTGCCGGTCGCGAGTTCTAGCGACCGAAGGTTCTCAGGCAAAACTAAAGCGGGTGCCGACTGGCACCCGCTTTAGTTTTGAGCCGTTTGACCAGCACCCGCCGATTAGGCCTGTGGGTCTGGAATCATTACGTACTTGGTTTCGAGGTACTCGTTGATGCCCTCGAGACCACCCTCGCGACCAACGCCCGACTGCTTGACACCACCGAATGGCGCCGCCGCGTTCGAGACCAGGCCCGAGTTGAGGCCCATCATGCCGGTGTCGAGCGTTTCGGCCAGGCGCAGACCACGCTTGAGGTCGGCGGTGAACGCATAAGACACAAGGCCATACTGGGTGTCGTTTGCTAGGCGAACCGCGTCTTCCTCGTTCTTGAAACGAGTGATCGGCGCGATTGGGCCAAAGATCTCTTCGGTCAGGATGGTCGAACCAGGCTTGACGTGGTCGAGCACGGTTGGCTTGAAGAAGTAGCCATCGCCCGAGACGGTCTCGCCACCGGCAACGATGTCGCCGCCCTCGCGAACGGTCGCATCGACCAAACGCTGCATGTTGGCGCGGGCCTTCTCGTTGATGACCGGGCCACACGTGGTTGCGGCATCGACACCGCGACCGAGCTGCAACGAATCCATCTTGGCCGCGAACTTTTGAGCGAACTCGTCGGCCACTGCCTCATGGATGATGAATCGGTTGGCTGCGGTGCAGGCCTGGCCGATGTTACGCATCTTGGCGAGCATCGCTCCATTCACGGCGGCATCGACATCGGCGTCTTCAAATACGAGGAACGGCGCGTTGCCACCGAGTTCCATCGAGGTGCGCAGAACATTCTTGGCCGACTGCTCGAGCAGCTTGACGCCGACCTGGGTGCTGCCGGTGAAGGTGATTTTGCGCAGGCGGGCGTCGGCGATCACTGGCGCGCTCGTGGCCGCCGAGCTGCTGGTGGTGATCACGTTGACGACACCGGCTGGCAGGCCGGCCTCTTCTAGGGTCTTGACCAAGAACAGGGTGGTCAGCGGGGTTAGCTCGGCAGGCTTGACGACCATGGTGCAGCCGGCGGCGATTGCCGGGCCGATCTTGCGGGTGGCCATTGCGAGCGGAAAGTTCCACGGGGTGATGGCGAATGCTGGGCCAACCGGGCGCTGAGTAATCAGCATGCGGCCGGTGCCCTCTGGGTTGCTGCCGTAGCGGCCCGAGATTCGCACGGCCTCTTCGCTGAACCAACGCAGGAACTCGTTGCCGTAGGTGACCTCGCCGCGCGCCTCGGCGA
>JBEEJX010000041.1:0-4319 GCA_041168965.1 Actinomycetota bacterium | reverse complement strand
TTCTCGATCGGCCTGCTGGGTGCATACCTGTGTTACCTCGGTTCTCGCGTCGTTGTGTTGGCGGTCTGCGTCGGAGGAGTCGCATTGGTAATCAGTTTGGACTGGCTGCGCAATCGTCGCTCGGCTCGACGGCAAACCGTTGCCGAGCAGGTGCCTCAGATTATCGACTCGATTGCGGCGTCGCTGGCCAGTGGTGTCTCGCTTATCGAGGCCTTTGAAAACCTCGTGCGCGAGGCTTCGGGCGAACTTTCGGGTCGAGCCGAGCGCATCCTCGCCATTTTCGAATCTGATCTCACGCTGCACAACAAAGTTGACGCTGCCAAGGCAGTGCTCGATTGCCGCGAGGGTGACTTATTGTTTGAGGTTTTGTTGGTCGCGAGTGTGCGTGGCGATGACCAGCTGGTCGCGGCACTGATTTCGCTTTCGGTCGAGATGCGCCGGCAACAGGCCCTGTTCGCCGAAATGAAGTCGCGCCAGGGTTGGATTCTGGGTTCGGCTCGATTGGGTCAGCTATCGCCATGGATCTTGATTGTCATGCTGTCATTCAGGCCCGAAACGGCCGCGGCATTCGCCACGCCGATTGGCTCGGCGGTAATCGTTGCCGGCGTTGCCCTGAGCATTACTGCCCAACGTTTCATTTCGATCGGGGCTCGCCTCGAGGTTGCCGGGCGCCCGCATGCGGGGGTCGCAGCGTGACCGGCCGTTTCTTCGACGACATCCTCGCCGTCTCGGTTTTGCTGGCGGCCGCCACCATGTTGACGGTGGCGAGCTTAGGTGGCACCTCGGCATCGCTCGCCCAGCGCCTGAAACCCGAACTGCGTTACCGATTGGCTGATGGCAAATCGGGGCGCGCGGCAGTTATCGAACGACTGCTTGCTGCCGTTCGCAAGCCAAGGCTGCGCTCGGCTGGTCTCAAGAACTTGGCCGAGTTGGGCGATTGCCTGCTGCTTCTTGAGCGGCTCCTAATTAGTGGCGATTCCGCCTTCACTGCAATCGAATGGATGGGTCAGCGCACTCGTGGCGATCTGGGCCGCCGTTTCCGGCTTATTCACCAACGCGTGCAGGCAGGCGCGGCCCTAAGTGCCGAACTGTTGCTGTGGCAATCTCAGGCGCAGAGCCTCCAAGAGCAAGAGTTGGCCTCGAAGTTGCTGGCTGCGGTTCAACAGGGGTCGGATGTGGTGGCCGTCATTCGAGGCCTTCGCGAGTCTGTCGACGGCCACATTCGCGCCAGGCAACTAGCCGCACTCGGCAAGTCTGAGACTCGAATGCTGGTTCCGCTGGTGTTCCTGGTGTTGCCGATCACGGTTCTGTTCGCGGTCTTTCCGAGTCTGTCGCTGCTGAACGCGAGCCTGGGGTGACCTATTTAGCCTCCAGTCGCGACAACTAGGCCTTGACCCGCAAAAATCGACAACAAGCCGCGAGTCTCATGAGGGCGAAGCCAGTCAAAGGTATTGCGAATCTGCAAAACGTGCTTTGCAGGCACCCGATGATTCGCACTTGGCAGTCAACAAATAAATGACTAGACTCAATAATGAGACAAGTCAGAAAAGCACAAGAATTGGAGATGGCCATGAAGGCTTGGGGTTTCAAGGCGTACAAAGGCGCTGTTGAGTTGCTGGATTTAGCTGAACCGGTAGTTGGTGACAGCGATGTACTTATTCAGGTGCAGGCTGTCGGGCTAAACCATCTCGACGAGATGTTGCGAACGGGGGCTTTCAGGGCCCTGCTTCCACTGCAGTTGCCAGTGGTCTTGGGCAATGAAGCGGCTGGTGTGGTTGTCGGCGTTGGAAAGTCGGTCTCCAATTTCAAGGTTGGCGACGAAGTCGTTACAAAACCAAGCATCCTTCGATCTGGCACTTTGACCGAGCGTTTTGCTGTCGCGGAGTCAGAGGTGTCGATGAAACCAACTAGCCTCACCACTGTCGAGGCAGGTGCATTTGCCTTGGTCTCGCTTACTGCTTGGCAAGCGCTCGTGTCACTTGGCAACGTGCAGCCTGGCCAATCGGTCCTGATCCACGGCGGCAGCGGAGGAGTGGGTGCGATAGCCGTCCAGCTCGCCAAGCACCTCGGTGCCACTGTCGCGGCCACCGCCAGTGCGGCGAACGCCGATTATGTCCGTGGGTTAGGTGCCGACATAGTCATCGACTATAAAAGCGAGGACTTCACAAAAGTCGTTTCTGGCTATGACCTAGTCCTTGACCATTTGGGTGGCGAAAACCTGATTAGGTCTCTCGCAGTTCTCAAGCCTGGAGGGCTTGCTGTCGGCATTGCCGGACCGCCCGATGTTGCATTTGCAAAGGCGGCCAAGCGAGGCCCGATTGTCGAGTTCATCGTCGGTCGACTTAGTGCAAAAGTGCGCAGGGCCGCAAAAAGACATGAAGTCAACTACAGGTTCCTATTCGTGCAGGCTTCAGGGCAACAACTGACCGAAATCGCCAAATTGATCGACGCGGGTGTCATCAAAGTGACGGTTGCGCAAACGTTCAGCGCTAAGGATGTCCCAGTCGCGCTCGCTGGTCTCTCAACCAAAGGCAACGCTCCAGGCAAGGTTGTGGTCGACTTCGGGGCTATGGATTAGTGTGCAGTAGGCAGATAAACCTGCAATTCAGAATTGCCCCACCGACCAATAACCAGCCAGGATTCCGATGACCGCGAATGGTGCCGTTGCGCAAGGCAGGCGAGAACGCAACAAGCAAGACAAACTTGCAAGGATTACGGCTGCAGCATGCAAGCTAATTGCCGAACAGGGTATTGGCGCGGTTACAACGCTGCAGGTCGCCGAAGCCGCCGATGTGGCAACGGGCACTCTATTTCTCTATGCCAAAACTAAGGGCGAGCTTCTATTGCTGGCCCAGAATTCCGAATACGAACGTGCACTCGAACTCGGCAAGGTCGCGGCTTCAAGGAACGACAGGCACGTCAGGAACGACAGGAACGTCGTTGATGCGGTCGTAGCACTCTGGAGGCCGATTATCGATTGCAATCGAGTGCATGTTGAAAACGGCAGGGCTTATCTCAAAGAAGTTGTTTTCGGCGAAACCAGTGGGCCTAATCGACTCCAAGCTCTTGCACTTATGGGCGAAACGGAAGCAGAGACTGCAAACCTGATCTGCAAAATCTCAGGAATTTCGATTGATGAAGCCCGAGAACGAGCCAAGGGCGTTTCGGCTTTTATGCTTCTGCTGCTATCCAGCCCGCTGAACGCGGCGCAGGGCACTCACGAGATAGCTGCACAGTTGGCAGAACAGCTCAAACTCACGTTGCCTTGACCGGGCGTATTGCTTATCAGCGCCGTCCAGCACCGTCATCCTCACTGTCTGTGGATAACTATTTATGGGCCTGCGCTTGCCACTGCAAACTGGGCGTATGCCTAGAAAACTCTCGATAAAAAGTCTCATTCCTCGATTCAACGATGAGCGTGGCGACGTGCCCGGCTGGGTGCTCGTGACGCTCATGACGGCGGGCCTCGTGGTCTTGCTCTGGTCGCTGGCTGGCCCAGCGCTCAAGGGCATTTTCGACCAAGCGCTGGCCAAGGTTGCGCAGTTCTAAAGCGCGCGACGAGTCTGGCTCTGCGCCGGTCGACTTTGTGTTTGTCTTGCTCGGATCGGCAATCGTGTGCCTCGTCACGACCAGCATTGCCTTGGCAGGATTCGCGCGCGCAAAAGAAGTAGATGCGGTGGCCGAAGCGGCAAGGCACGCCCGATTCGCCGACGCCGACACCGGCGCCACCGCAGCCGACATAAGCATGCGGCTCGACGAATCATTCGCCGGTTGGCCAATCCACCCAAGGCTTATGGCACTCAAAGTTGCTGATTGGCAATCGGGTGGAGTAGCAATCGAGGCCAAGTTTTCGATTTTGGGTGGGCAGTTTTTGGGTGTGGTTCAAGAGGTCAAGGCGCATGCGGCATCAGAGCTCAACTAGCCGAACCAAGTGCGGTAAGGCGTTCGGCCTCCTTGGCAAGGCTGAGGGGTCTGGTTCGATTGAGCTAGTCGTGTGGCTGGCGCTGGTAGCCCTGCCAATGCTTGGCATCGTTGTCGCCGCTGTGCGATTCGAGACATCGCTAGCCGCATCGCAGGCCATCGCTCGCGAGCTGGCGCGCGAAGCCAGTCTGGGGCGGGCCTATCAAGCCGCGCTCGCCGACTTGGCCGCCGACTTTGGACTAGCCCCTTCACAGGTCGATGCGCGTGTGGCTTGCGTGGCTGGAGGCGGCATTGGCTGCGAACTTGTGCGAGCCAGCGTGCGAATTGGCTCTGGCCCGGCGATCGAAGTAGTGATGCCGAAGCAATCGAGCAACCTGGGTGCCCTGCAATGACGACTA
>JBEEJX010000040.1:0-4548 GCA_041168965.1 Actinomycetota bacterium | reverse complement strand
CTAGTTCACGTTCTAACTCACTGGAACGACTACTTCGCTCCGGGTGTCGACGCAACCTCGGCATTTCGCGTTTGGGAGGGCGGTCTCGCCATCTATGGTGCGCTGATCTTTGGTGCGCTTGGTGCATGGATTGGTGCCCGACTTAGCAACGTCAATTTCGTCGCATTACTGGATGCGATTGCGCCGGGCGTGCTGCTCGCGCAGGCCATCGGTCGCCTCGGCAACTACTTCAACCAGGAGCTCTTCGGTGCTCCGACCGACCTGCCTTGGGGTCTCGTCATCGACAACAACGATGCCATTCCTATCGGCCTTCCGGTTGGCACCGTGTTCCACCCGACCTTCGCCTACGAGGCCTTGCTGAGCCTGCTCGGTGTCTGCATCTTGCTCAACCTCGACCGCATGTATGCGCTTCGCCACGGCCGCCTGTTCGCCGCTTACCTGATCTGGTACTCGGGCGTGCGCTTCGTAATCGAGGGCATGCGTATCGACCCGAGCGCGATAGTTCTGGGTCTGCGCACCTTCCAGTGGTTTGCCCTTGGCGGCATCGCCCTCGGCGTAGCGATCTATGTCTACCAAACCAAGTTCCGCACTGGCGGCGGCGCGACCGTCTACGTCAATCCTGCGCTAGCCGCGGCCTCGGTCGACGAAGCAGCTGACGCGAAGGCCGACAAGGCTAAAGCGGCGGTCGACGGCGATTACGAAAACGCAGACACCAAGTAGGGGATTGCCGCGCAAAAACGGGCGGCAAACCACGCGTTTCGACTAAACTCAAGACACTAGTTTTGTCTCGCCGGCTCTAACAAGAGCGAGCGGTGACACCAATGTTTCAGCCGATTCTCGGCAATTCGGGCCAACGATGTCCCTCTAATTCATTCACGATTGGAGTGTGGCATGCCTGTTGTTTCGCCGTTTGAGCGATTCTCAACCGCCCCTAAGGCTCAGGGTCTCTATAACCCTGCGTTCGATAAGGACGCATGTGGCTTGGCAATGGTCGCCACGCTTCGCGGCACCGCGGGCCACGACATCGTCGAAACTGCACTCAACGCGCTTCGCAACCTCGAACACCGCGGTGCGGTTGGCTCCGACGCCGGAACCGGCGATGGTGCCGGCATCCTGACCCAAATTCCTGACGCTTTCTTGCGTGCGGTTACCGACTTTGAGCTGCCTGCGGCCGGGCTGTACGCCGCCGGACTCGTATTCTTGCCGCTAGACGCAGACGAAGCGATTTCGATCGTCGCCGGTTTTGACAATCTGGCTGCCGAAGAAAACCTGACAGTTCTGGGTTGGCGCGATGTGCCTACCGACCCAAGCGTTCTGGGCGACCTCGCTCGCGAGGCGATGCCGGCGATCAAGCAGGTGTTCGTTGGTTCTAACGACCAGGCCACCGGCATAGAGCTTGAACGCCGCGCGTTCCGCCTGCGCAAGCGCTCTGAGCGCACCCTCGGCGCATACCACCCGAGCCTGTCGTCGCGAACCATCGTCTACAAGGGCATGGTGACCACGCTTCAGCTAGAGCCGTTCTATCCAGACCTCAGCGACGAGCGTTTTGCATCGACCCTAGCGCTCGTGCACTCACGCTTCAGCACCAATACTTTCCCTAGTTGGCCACTGGCGCACCCGTTCCGCATGATCGCTCACAACGGCGAGATCAACACCGTCAAGGGCAACCGCAACTGGATGCGCGCACGCGAGGCACAGCTTTCGGCCGAGGCACTTGGCAATATCGCCGACCTCACGCCAATCATCACGCCAGACGGTAGCGACTCGGCCTCGTTCGACGAGGTTCTCGAACTGCTTTACATGGGCGGCCGCAGCCTGCCACACGCCATGATGATGATGATTCCTGAGGCGTGGGAGAAACAGTCAGACATCGACCCTGCCCGCAAGATCTTCTACGAGTACCACTCAATGCTCATGGAGCCTTGGGATGGCCCTGCCGCCGTCATCTTCACCGATGGCTCGATGGTCGGCGCGACCCTCGACCGCAATGGTCTGCGCCCTGGTCGTTACTTGATTACCGATGACGGTCTTGTGGTGCTTGCCAGCGAGATCGGCGTCGCCCAGATCGACCCTGCGAAGGTCGTTCGCAAGGGTCGCCTTCAGCCTGGTCGCATGTTCCTTGTCGACACCGAGGCCGGTCGTCTGATCGACGACGACGAGATCAAGGCAGAAATCGCCGCTCTAGAACCTTGGGGCGAATGGCTCGAGGCCAACCGTATCAAGCTCGGCGACCTGCCTCCTCGCGAACACATCTCATCGCCTGCTGGGTCGGTCATGCGCCGCCAGCGCACCTTCGGTTACACCGAAGAAGAGCTGCGCATCCTGCTTGCTCCAATGGCTAAAGCCGGCATTGAGCCGATTGGCGCGATGGGTTCAGACACCCCGATTGCCGCTATTTCTGACCGCCCACGCCTGCTGTTTGACTACTTTGTTCAGCAGTTTGCTCAGGTCACAAACCCGCCGCTCGACTCGATTCGCGAAGAGGTTGTTACCTCGCTCAGCACCGGCATCGGCCCTGAGCTCAACCTACTTGACTCGACGCCAGAGCACGCGCAGCAGGTCATCCTGCCGTTCCCTGTACTCAGCAACGACGAACTCGCGCAAATCTCGCACATCGACGAGAAGCCGGGTGCGGGCAAGGCATTCAGCGTTACCGGCCTGTACCGACTCGATTCTGGAGCCGATGGCCTGGCCGCTCGCATTCGCGAGATCTTTGACGAGGTCGACGCAGCCATCGCCGACGGCGCCAAGTATGTGATCCTCAGCGACCGCAACAGCAACAGCGACCTTGCTCCGATCCCGTCGCTGCTGCTCACATCAGCAGTGCACCACCACCTGATTCGCAAGGGCCTCCGCACTCGCGTGGGTCTGGTCGTCGAGGCGGGAGATGTTCGCGAGGTCCACCACGTGGCCGCCCTGATCGGCTATGGCGCTGCGGCGGTAAACCCATACCTCGCTATGGAGACCGTCGAACAGATGGTCAAGAACGGCAGGATTGTCGGCATCAGCGTCGACTATGCGATCAAGAACCTGATCAAGGCCCTCGGCAAGGGCGTTCTAAAGATCATGTCCAAGATGGGCATCTCGACCGTGCAGTCATACGCTGGCGCACAGGTTTTCGAGGCCATCGGCCTAAGCCAAGAGCTGGTCGACACCTACTTCACCGGCACAACCAGCCAGCTCGGCGGCATCGGCCTCGACGTGATTCACGCCGAAATCGTGGCCCGTCACGACGTTGCCTACCCGATCGGCGAACGCGGCAACGTGCACGAGGGGCTCGAAACCGGTGGTGAATACCAGTGGCGTCGTCAAGGCCCACCGCACCTCTTCAACCCAGAGACCGTGTTCAAGCTGCAGCACGCGACTCGCACCAAGCAGTACGACATCTTCCGTGAATACACCAAGCTGGTCGACGACCAGGCCGAGGCGCTAATGACTCTGCGTGGTCTATTCACGCTGCGCGAGGGAGTTCGACCAAGTGTCGCAATCGATGAGGTCGAGTCGATCGAGTCGATCGTCAAGCGCTTCTCGACCGGCGCCATGTCGTATGGCTCGATCAGCAAAGAGGCCCACGAGACCCTTGCGATCGCCATGAACCAGCTCGGCGCCAAGTCGAACACTGGTGAGGGTGGCGAAGACGTCGAGCGTCTGCTCGACCCAACTCGCCGCAGCGCAATCAAGCAGGTGGCCTCGGGTCGATTTGGTGTGACGAGCATGTACCTCACACACGCCGATGACATCCAGATCAAGATGGCGCAGGGCGCCAAGCCTGGCGAAGGCGGTCAGCTGCCACCGGGCAAGGTTTACCCATGGGTCGCCCGCACTCGTCACGCCACCCCGGGTGTTGGCCTGATCTCGCCTCCACCACACCACGACATCTATTCGATCGAAGACCTCAAGCAGTTGATCTTTGACGTCAAGCGCGCCAACCGCGCCGCTCGAGTGCACGTCAAATTGGTTTCGCAGGTCGGTATCGGCACCGTTGCGGCCGGCGTGGCCAAGGCCAAGGCCGACGTGATCCTGGTTTCGGGTCACGATGGCGGCACCGGCGCAAGCCCACTGAACTCGCTCAAGCACGCCGGCACCCCTTGGGAACTCGGCCTCGCCGAGGCACAGCAGACCCTGTTGCTCAACGGTCTGCGCGACCGCGTTTCGGTGCAGGTGGACGGCCAAATGAAGACCGGCCGCGACGTGATCATCGCGGCGCTCTTGGGTGCCGAGGAATTCGGCTTTGCGACCGCGCCTCTGGTGGTCGAGGGCTGCATCCTGATGCGCGTTTGTCACCTCGACACCTGCCCGGTCGGAGTCGCAACCCAGAACCCAACTCTGCGTGCACGTTTCGATGGCAAGCCTGAGTTCGTGGTCAACTTCTTCCAGTTCTTGGCTCAAGAGGTTCGCGAATACCTGGCCGCGCTTGGCTTCCGCACTCTCGACGAGGCGATCGGCCACAGCGAACTCATCGATGTCAACCGTGCGATTCAGCACTGGAAGGCCGACGGTCTCGACCTCTCGCCAATCTTGGCCCAGCCAAAGATTGCCGACGGTGCA
>JBEEJX010000039.1:0-3197 GCA_041168965.1 Actinomycetota bacterium | reverse complement strand
CCCGTGCTGCCGGTTGGCTGATTGTGCATGTTCAGAACGACGGCGCTGAGGGCGAAATGGATGCGCCGGGTGCGCCACTTTGGCCAATGATGTTCGAGCCGATCGACGGTGAAGTCCACGTGCGCAAGACGGCATCTGACACGTTTGAGTCAAACCCGAACCTAGCCGCCGAGCTAAGCGAACGTGGAGTGACCGAAATTACGATGATTGGCTGCCAGAGCGAGATGTGCGTTCGCGCAACTGCCCTAGGCGCAAAGGCAGCGGGTTTCGCTGTCGAGGTGCCGGCTGGTTTGCACGGCACATACGATTCAGACGACAAGTCGGCGGCTCAGATCAAGGCCGAAGTTGACGCCGAATTGGCGGCAACGCTCTAATGCCTGAACTGCGCAAGCCCTCGATGTTTGACGTCGCAGAACTCTGTGGCGTCTCGCATCAAACGGTTTCGCGCGTTGTGAACGGGCACCCAAATGTCAGCGCCAAAACGCGCGACAAGGTGCTAAAAGCTATCGAACGCCTCGGGTATACGCAGAATCTGTCGGCGCGAGCGTTGGCAACCGGCCGCAGCGGATCAATCGGTGTCTTGACGCTCGATTCGCCTCTGTTCGGACCAAGTTCGATGCTGCATTCGATTCAGGTCGCAGCCCGTGCCCGTGGTTATCGCGTGGTGTTGGCTTCAATTGCCGAGATATCTAACTCGGCCTTGACCGAAGGCATTCACGACCTTGAGAACTCAAACGTAGACGGCATCGTTGTGATCGCTCCGCGATCGGCTTCGACCGATGAACCACTTGTTGTGCGGCCGCGCGTTCCACTGGTGTTTCGAGAGGGCAACGACACCGAGAACTATTCGTTGGTTGACCTAGATCAACGCCGCGCAGCCGCAAAGGCGGTAGCGGCGCTCACCGTGCAGGGGCATCGCGCCATCGCCCACATTGCCGGCCCCAAGGACTGGCTGGTGGCCGAGCGTCGCCGCGACGGATGGCTTGATGCGTTGAAGCTAGTCAAGGCCAAGCCCGCCGGTGAGGCTCGGGGCAATTGGTCGCCGGCATCGGGTTACCGTGCAACCAAGTCTTTGCTCGCCAAAGGCACGCCGTTCACGGCGCTGTTTTGCGCCAACGATGCGATGGCCTTCGGGGCGTTGCAGGCCCTGCGCGAGTCGGGGTTGGCCGTGCCTGGTGACGTGAGCGTGCTCGGATTTGATAACACAGCCGAGTCGGCCTTCGCTGTGCCGCCGCTGACCACTGTTGCGCAGGATTTTGATGAGGTCGGTCGCGAGCTAATTGAACAGTTGCTGCGCCAGATTGATGGCGAGGCGGCCAACGTGCGCAAGGTGATGCTGACCACCGAGTTGATTGAGCGCGGCAGTACCGCCCCGATTCGATAACAAATTCGCAATAACTAGTGATTCTGCGCGTTCACGCGTGCAGAATTGTTATCGCTAACAACATTGTTAGCGCTAACGCATACTCGGCTAGTGGACGGTGTCGAAATGATGGCTCACGAGTGGTCGGGGTTGCGCTACGGCGCGGCCTATTACAACGAGTACCACCAAGAGCGCATCACCGATGAAGCGGGCAATGAGCTGGCCGCGCGAACCGAAGAAGACTTTCGTTTGATGAGTGAGGCCGGGGTCACAGTGATCCGCGTCGGCGAGTCGGTATGGGCTCGATGGCAGCCCGAACCCAACCGATTCGACCTTGATTGGCTCGAGCCGATTCTTGATCGCGCCCACGCTAACGGCATCGGTGTGATTCTTGGCACGCCAACCTATGCGGTTCCTCGTTGGGTATTCATCGACCACCCAAGTGTGATCGCTCACCATGCGACCGGCGCCCCGGTTGCTTATGGGCACCGCCAAAACGTCGATTACTCGAGTGTTGAATTTCGTGCGCTCTGTGAACCCGTAATCACAAAGATTGTCGAGCGATACGCCTCGCACCCGAGCATCATCGGTTGGCAAATCGACAATGAGCCAGGCGCATACCTGTTGCATAACGATGGAGTTTTCGATTCTTTCAAGGACTCGCTGCGCGACGAGTATGGCTCGATTGATGGGCTGAATGCTGCGTGGGGTCTGACCTACTGGTCACATGCTCTACGCGATTTTGAAGACCTGTGGCGGCCAGACGGCAACACCAACCCGAGTTACCTTTTGGCCTGGCGAAAGCACCAGGCGAGGCTGACCAAAGAGTTCTTGCAGTGGCAGCGCGATTTGGTGCGCAAGCTAATCGCGCCAGGTCAGTTCATCACGACTTGCGTTGCTATCAATCGGCCGGGCATGGACACCTTCAGCATCGGCGAATCGCTTGATGCAACCAGTGTCAACGTTTATTACGCCAGCCAGGATGGCCTTGAGCACCCAACCCGACAGCCGTCGCCGGGTGTTGCAGCGCCGGCGCCTATCTGGGTGCCACTCACAGGTGCTAGCGCCTTGAACCTGATTTGCGACACCGCGCGAGGCATCAAGCAAGAAAACTTCTTGGTGACCGAAACCAACGGCTCGTCAATATCGCAGGGGCCAGCGATGGCGGCATTCCCGCACTATCCCGGTCAGTTCAAACAGGCTGCGCTGAACATGGTTTCGCGCGGCGCCGAGTTAGTCGAATACTGGCACTGGCACACGTTGCCATACGGCGTCGAAAACTACTGGGGTGGCATCCTGCCGCACTCGCTAAAGCCTGGCCGAACCTACGCGCAGTTTGCTGAAACCGCGGTTGCATTGCGTGCGATCGAATCGCTCGGGCGACTGACGCCTGCTGCCGAGGTAGCCATCGTTTACAGCACGTCCAGCCTGTGGGCATTCGAGTTTCAAGGATCGCTGCGTCAACCAAATGGCATGGTCGACCCAAAGAGTTACGAGCGCACGCTGCAATCGCTTTATGAAATTGCCTATTCGGCTGGGCTAGGTGTGCGGTTGATTGGCGAAACCCAGCTCGACCTCGGCGACCCGGTCGGCTTTGCCGCCCAGCACCCAGCACTCATCCTGCACGCATACGCGGCCAGTGACGAGCTCCTCGAATTCGCGCGCGCCTATGCCGCCGCCGGTGGCCGATTGATTCTGCCGCCACGAACTGGATACGTGCGCCTCGACGGTGTAATGCGCACCGAGGTTGCTCCAGCTGGTTTCGCCGCTGTCCTCGGAGCTAGTTATAACGAGTATTCAAACCTGAACGAACCGGTCGCCGCTTTCGATGTTT
>JBEEJX010000038.1:0-19946 GCA_041168965.1 Actinomycetota bacterium | reverse complement strand
TTCATCGATGGCGTCGAGGCTGCGCGCGGCACTGGCCGAAGCAAGAAGGCCGCCGAGGTCGAGGCCGCGATTGCCGCACTCGCCAAACTCACCGCAAAGCAGCGCTAGTCATGCCAGAACTGCCAGAGGTCGAGACCGTCAGGTCGGGTTTAGCGCCCGCGCTCACCGGTGCCACCATCAAGGGCATCGAAATCCTCGATGAACGCTCGCTAAAACGCCACGTTGGTGGCCCCGCCGATTTTGTTGCGAACCTCATCGGCTCCCGCATTGAGGCCGTGGTGCGCCGCGGCAAGTTCCTCTGGCTGCCGCTGACCGCAGACGACGGCCGCTTCACGCATCCGGTTGCACTGGTCGGTCACCTTGGCATGAGCGGGCAAATGCTGTTGCGCGACGCCGGCGCCGAACCCGACAAACTCACACGTGTCGTAATCTTTGCCGAAGAGGCGAACGGTCAACCGGTCGAATTCCGCTTTGTCGACCAGCGCCTGTTTGGTTCGCTCGCAATCGACGACCTCGTGCCAACTCGCGACGGCAAGGCGGGCGGCTTCTCGGCCGGGGTGCTTGCCGGTTCGGCGCTCAACCTGCTGATTCCGCGGAGCGCCGCGCACATCGCCCGCGACCCGCTCGACCAAGACTTTGACGAGGGCCTTGTTCTGGCCGGTTTCGCCAAGAAAAACTCGGGCATCAAGCGAGTGTTGCTCGATCAAAATCTGATCAGTGGCGTTGGCAACATCTATGCCGACGAATCGCTTTGGCGTGCCCGCCTGCACTACGACCAACCCGCCAACAGCATCGGCAATGCTAAGGCGCGCGAGCTGCTCGAGCACGTCAGGGTAATCCTTTCCGACGCGGTCAAACAGGGCGGCACGAGCTTTGACGAGCAATACAAAAACGTCAACGGCGAGAGCGGATACTTTGCGGTTTCGCTGAACGCATACGGCATGACTGGTCGGCCGTGTAATCGTTGCGGAAAACCGCTGAAACGCGAGAGTTGGATGAACCGCGGATCCCACTTTTGCCCGAACTGCCAGCGCCTAAAAATAGGGTAATTTTGAACAACTGGTCGTTTCGACGACCCGCAGATTGAGCCTGCAAAATCAACGGCGAGAACGACATCGAAAGGGGAGTGGCCGCATGTATCTGAAGAGCCTCACCCTCAAGGGCTTTAAGTCGTTCGCCCAGCCAACCACATTTGCGTTCGAGCCCGGCGTAACCGCAGTGGTCGGCCCGAACGGTTCGGGCAAGTCAAACGTTGTCGACGCACTCGCCTGGGTGATGGGCGAGCAGGGTGCCAAAACCCTGCGCGGCGGCAAGATGGAAGACGTAATCTTTGCCGGCACCTCGACCAAGGGGCCACTGGGCCGCGCCGAGGTCGTGCTGACCATCGATAACTCCGATGGCGCGCTGCCGATCGACTACAGCGAGGTCACGATCTCGCGAACGCTGTTCCGTAACGGCGGTAGCGAGTATGCGATTAATGGCGAAGCCTGCCGTCTGCTCGACGTGCAAGAGCTGCTTTCAGACTCGGGTCTGGGTCGCGAAATGCACGTGATCGTGGGGCAGGGGCAGCTCGACGGCATCCTGCGTGCGACCCCAGAGGAGCGTCGCGGCTTTATCGAAGAGGCCGCCGGAATTCTGAAGCACCGTCGTCGCAAAGAAAAGACCGAGCGAAAGCTCGATGCGATGCAAACCAACCTGACCCGCCTGAACGACTTGGCAGGCGAGGTTCGTCGGCAACTTCGCCCACTCGGGCAGCAGGCCGAGGTCGCTCGCGAGGCGCAGGGAATCGCCGCAGTTGTGCGCGACGCCAAGGCGCGTCTGCTCGCCGACGAGATTTCGGGTCTGCAGGCCGGGCTCGAAGAGACCTCAAAGAGCGAGAGCGATCGCCGCGCCGAACGATCGATTCTTGAGACGCTGCTCAACGAAAACCAGGCCCGCCTGACCCAGCTCGAGGCGGCACAGGTTTCGACCGAACTCGACCAGGCACGCAACGTTTCATACCAGTTCGATACCCTCGCCGAGCGCCTGCGTTCGCTGCATTCGATGGCCAACCAGCGCGTTGCCCTGCTGGCATCGCGGGCCGAATCGGCTGGGCCGCAGGTAGACCCTGAACAGCTTGAGCAAGAGGCCGCAACCGCCGAGCTCGCGGTTCAAGAGCTTGGCACAGCCGTCGAGGCCTTGCGTCAGGCGCTACACGCGGCCGAGGCCGCGCGCTCAGACGCTCGCGATGCCCTCGAGAAATTCGACAACGAGGTCGCCGAACAAAACGCGCTGATCTCGCAGTACGACCTTGACCTTGCGAGGCTGGCCAACGAGGCGGCAGTTGCCGAGGCCTCGCTGCAGGCTTTGCGCCAAGAGGTAGTGCGTCACCAGGATGCGGTCGCCGAGGCCAAACAGCGCCAAACCAGCCGAGTTGCAGAGTTTGAAAAGCTCGAGGCGCAACTAGCGGGATCGCAGGGTTCGGGCGGTTCGGCTGAGCTCGAGGCAAGCTACGAGGCGGCACAGAAGGCAGTAGCCGATGCCGGTGCGCGCATTGAAAAGGTGCGCGACCAGATTCACGAGGCCGAACGTGAACGCGACTCGCTTGCGGCAAAGCGATCTGCGCTGAACCTCACGCTCGAGCAAAAAGACGGCGCCAGTCAACTAGGTTCGTCGGGTTTGCGCGGAATTCGCGGCCTAGTGGCCAACCACATGAAGATTCAATCGGGCTTCGAGGCGGCTATCGCCGCGGGCCTCGGTTCGCTTGCCGACGCATTGGTGGCCGATTCGCGCGACGAAGGCCTCGCGGCAATCGAGTATCTCAAAGAGCAAGACGGCGGACGAGTCGAACTGATCGTTGCCGACGTCGAAACCAAGGGCAAGGCTGCCGAACTGCCGAAGGTCGCGGGTGCGCGAGCAGCGGGCGAGGTTGTCGAGGCGCCGGCGGGCATCCTCGAGCTGCTCAAGACGGTCGTCATCGTCGACGACATCGCTGCGGCGCGTGCGCTGTATTCCAGCGACAAATCGGTGGTCGACCTGACACTCATCACTCGCGAGGGCGACGTTTTGACCCGCGCCGTGATTCGCGGTGGTTCGAGCTCAAAGCCATCCAAGGTTCAGCTCGTGGCCGAACGCGACGCCGCCGAGGCTCGCCTAGCCAAGGTAAACGAGGCAATCGAGAGCGCTCGAGGCGAGTTGACCGAGGCACGCGCAAACGAGGCTGCGGCCAAAGAATCGGCCAAGGCGGCGCTGCAGGCGCTTCAGGCGCACGACGCCGAACTGGCTTCAAACGCCGAGGCGCTCGGGCGCCTGCGCGTGCAGGCCGAGGCCGTTGGGCACGAGGTCGATCGACTCGCGTCGGTAGTTGAACGAGCCGAATCGAGCATCGCCGAGGCCGAAACGCGCCTTGCCGATGCGGTTGCGCTGCACGACGCATACTCGGCAAAACCACGCCCAGAGCTCGATCTAGCCAACCGTCAAACCCTGGCCGACAACCTCGAGCAGGAGCGCCAGCGCGAGCTAGAGGTTCGTGTCGACCTGGGGGCAGCTCAGGAGCGCCTGCGCGTCGAAACCGAGCGCTCGAACGTCTTGCGTCGACAGATCGGCGAAGCCCACGAGGCTCTCGAACGCGCACGCGTCGCCGCGGCAAAGCAGGCGGCTCAGCTCGCGAGCGCCGAGCGAGTTCTCGGAATCCTGCCGAGCGTCATGGACGCGGTTGCCGAAAGCGCCACCAAGGCCAAGTTGCGCCTGCATGAAATGGAATCGGTTCGCGCCAACCAGAACGCCGAACTCGTCAAGCTTCGCGGCGACACCGCCGAGATTCAGATGAAGCTCGCTAGCCTCACCCAGTCGGTGCACGACATGGAGTTGCAGAACCACGAGAAGCGTCTCAAGCTCGCCAACCTGGTTCAGCGTGCGGGTGACGAACTAGGCCTCGAGCAGAAGGTGCTGCTGGCTGAATACCACCCCGACCTCGAGGTGCCAGACGACCAGGCCGAGCCAGACGAAGACGGCAACCGCCCGACCAAGCCATACGTTCGCGAGGAGCAGCTGAAGCGCCTGGCCAATGCCGAGCGCCTTTTTGAGCGGCTCGGCAAGGTCAACCCGCTTGCGCTCGAGGAATTCGCCGCGCTCGAGGCTCGTCACAAGTTCTTGACCGAACAGCTTGCCGACCTGACCCAGACCCGCAAAGACCTGGTTCAGATCATCGAAGACCTCGACAAAAAGATGCAGGCGATCTTTGCCGACGCCTTTAATGACACCGCTATCGCGTTTGAATACGTGTTCCCGATTCTGTTCCCTGGGGGCACCGGCTCGATCTATCTGACCGACCCAGAGAACCTCCTGACCACGGGCCTCGAGGTCACGGTCAAACCAGCCGGCAAAAAGATCGAACGCCTCAGCCTGCTTTCGGGTGGTGAGCGCTCGCTCGCAGCCGTTGCCCTGCTTATCGCGATCTTCAAGGCGCGCCCTTCGCCGTTCTATGTGATGGACGAGGTCGAGGCCGCTCTCGACGACGTAAACCTTGGGCGCCTGCTGCAGATCTTCCAAGACCTGCGCACCAACTCGCAGCTGATCATCATCACCCACCAGAAGCGCACAATGGAAATCGCCGACGCGCTCTATGGCGTTTCGATGCGCCAAGACGGCGTTTCGGCGGTTGTGGGCCAACGCATCGACACCAAGGAGTAGCCATGGCCTTGATGTTCTGGAAGAAGAAGCGCAACGATGCGCCGGTTGCCGATGCGACTGTGGTCGCCGATGTGGCCGCGGTTGAAGAAGTCGTCGTCGATGAAGTCGTCGTCGATGACGTTGCGTCTATCGACCTGCCCGAGCTTGAAACTGAACCAAAGCCTGTGCCAGAGCCAGTTGTCGAGCTCAAGCCAGAACCAGTTGTCGAGCTCAAGCCAGAGCCTCAGCCGGTCGCAGCTGTCGAACCTGTTCTCGAGGCAGTGCCAGTCGCCGAACTCGAAGCAGTCGAGTTGCCAAAACGCACTTTCCGCAAGGGCATCCGTAGCCTATTTAGCCGAATCAAGTTCGATCCAGAGAACCTCGACGAACTCGAGGACATCCTGATTCAGGCAGATTTTGGTGTTGACGCATCGTTGCAGATTGTGAACGATGTCAAACAGCGCGCCAAACAGGCCGGTGCCGAAACCGAGGCTCAGCTCAAGCAGATTCTCGCCGACGTGATCGCGAGCAACCTGACGCGCGACGACAGCGCACTGAATCTGAGCGACGGCAAGCTGCCATACGTTTTCTTGGTTGTTGGAGTCAACGGAGTGGGCAAGACCACCACCATCGGCAAGCTCGCCAACTGGCTGGCCGAAGGGGATTGGTCGGTCGTTATCGGCGCTGCCGACACCTTCCGTGCCGCTGCCGTCGAACAGGTAGCCACCTGGGCCGAACGCGCCGGCGCATTGTTGATTCGACCAAAGACCGACGGGCAAGACCCGGCATCGGTGGCTTATGAAGCCGTAGAAGCCGCGCTCAAGCAGGAATCCGACATTGTGATCATCGACACGGCCGGGCGCCTGCAAAACAAGGTCGACCTCATGCAAGAACTCGACAAGATTCGTCGCGTAGTCGAAAAGCAGGCGCAAATCAGCGAGGTGTTGCTGGTGCTCGACGCCACCACGGGTCAAAACGGCCTGCAGCAGGCCAAGGCATTCGCCGAGGTAGCCAACGTCACCGGTGTCGTGCTCACCAAACTCGATGGCACCGCCAAGGGTGGCATCGTCTATTCGATCCAGCGCGAGCTGGGAATCCCTGTCAAGCTGGTCGGCGTTGGCGAAGGTATCAACGATTTCGCATTCTTCGACGCCAAGGAATTTGCCGCGGGGCTCATCGCCTAATTTGCAGGATGCGCCTGCGCGCGCCCGCTTTGGTCAGACTCAAGCCTGAATCGAAAAAACCGACTGGTTTGCCCTCGCAAACTTCGTCGGTTTTTGCATTCCTTCAACGCCAAAGCCCAATTGGCTTGGTCGCCAATTTGAGCTGGCGTTAAAAGACAAATCCGACTCAAACGCTCTCGCGTTTTTCACCGGATTTCACATTTTCTCAACTCCAAAGCCAAATTAGCTTGGTCGCTAATTTGGGCTTTGGAGCGGGTGACGGGAATCGAACCCGCACCATCAGTTTGGAAGACTGAGGCTCTACCATTGAGCTACACCCGCAGCAGTCACCAAAATTCTCGAACGAATTCGCGATTTTCGGCGCAACGCATCCATTCTATGGGATAGACTCGCTTAGGTTGTTCAGGCGAAGGTCTGAGACAACAAAACCTCCGGGATGTGGCGCAATTTGGTAGCGCACCTGTTTTGGGTACAGGGGGTTGCAGGTTCAAATCCTGTCATCCCGACCATGGTCCTTTGGGCCAAAAAACGAGGCCCGCGATCCAAAACCGCGGGCCCTTTTTCTAGGAGAAGCAGTTGAAGACCACTGTCGAGCGCATTAAGCCAACCCGCGTAAAGATGACCATCGAGGTCACCCCAGAAGAATTCAAGCCAAGCCTTGACCACGCATACGAGCACATCGCTCAAGAGGTCAACATTCCTGGCTTCCGCAAGGGCAAGATCCCTGCCGCAATTCTTGACCAGCGCGTCGGTCGCCCAGCGATCCTTGCTCACGCAATCAACGACGGCCTAGACAGCATCTTCCGCGATGCAGTTGAGGCCGAGAAGCTGCGTCCGCTCGGTCAGCCACAGGCAGACATCAAGCAGACCCCAGACGAGAAGACCTTCGCAGGCAACCTCGTAGTCGAGATCGAGGTCGAGGTTCGCCCAGAGATCAAGCTTCCTGAGCTCAAGGGCCTCAAGGTCAAGGTCGACGAGGTAAAGGTCGACAAGAAGGACGTCGACGCCGAGCTCGACAACCTGCGTGGCCGCTTCGGCTCGCTCAAGACCGTTGAGCGCGCTGCCAAGAAGGGCGACTTCACCACCATCGACCTCGTTGCCAAGATTGGCGACAAGCTGATCGATGAGGCCCAGAACATTTCGTATGAGATCGGCTCGGGCAACCTGCTCGACGGCATCGACGAGGCACTCGACACCCTGACCGCAGGCGAGTCGACCACCTTCCGTTCGAAGCTTGCCGGTGGCGCACAGGCCGGCGAAGAGGCCGAGATTTCGGTCACCCTGACCGCTGTCAAGGAGCGCGAGCTGCCAAAGGCTGACGACGCATTCGCTCAGCTCGCTTCGGAGTTCGACACCCTTGACGAGCTCAAGGCCGAGATCGAGAAGCAGGTTGCACAGCAGCACTCGTTCACCCAGGGCCTGCAGGCACGCGACCTCATCACCGAAGAGCTGCTCAAGCTCGTTGACGTAGCCGTTTCGGACGAGCTCGTCGAGGCCGACGTCAACCGTCACCTCGAGGGTGAGGGTCGCCTCGAAGACGCCGAGCACCGCGCCGAGGTTACCGAGCAGAGCCACCGCTCGTTCAAGATTCAGATGATCCTCGACGAGATCTCAGACGCCCAGGGCATCGAGGTATCGGAGCAGGAGCTCATCAACTTCCTGGTTCAGAGCGCACAGCAGTACGGCATGGACCCTAACGAGTTCATCAAGATCGTCAGCGAGCAGGGTCAGGTTCCTGCCTATGTTGGCGAGACCGCACGCCGCAAGGCTCTTGGCTGGGTCATCGAGCACGCCGAGGTTAGCGACGCAAAGGGCAACAAGATTGACCTGACCGCGTTCCTCACCACCGGTGCAGCCGACGACCACGAAGGTCACGACCACTAGTCAAAACTCAAAAAGAGGCTCGAGCTAAGGCTCGGGCCTCTTTTGTTTTGCGAGCGGCGCATCCCCGTCGAATCGCGGCGCCAGACACGCGTTCACCCGTGGGCGAACAAGCCCCCAAAGTGTCGGTGGCGCAAAGTAGGTTTATCAGGCAACACAAATGATTCGAGGAGCCATGGCCGAACACACCCCAGCCACCAGCAACATCTTTGACCGCCTGCTCAAAGACCGCATTGTCTGGCTCGGCAGCGACGTACGCGACGACAACGCAAACGAGATTTGCGCCAAGATTTTGCTCTTGGCCGCCGAAGACTCAACTAAAGACATCTACCTCTACATCAACTCGCCTGGTGGTTCGATCACCGCTGGCATGGCGATTTACGACACCATGCAGTATGTGCCAAACGACATCGTGACCGTCGGCATCGGCATGTGTGCCTCGATGGGCCAGTTCTTGCTCAGCTCGGGCGCCAAGGGCAAGCGCTACGCGACCCCGAACACCCGCGTGCTGCTGCACCAGCCGCACGGTGGCTTCGGTGGCACCGCGAGCGACATTCAGACTCAGGCCGAACTCATCATGTCGATGAAGAAGCAACTCGCGTCGATCACCGCGGCTCAGACTGGCAAGACCGTCGAGCAGGTAATGGCCGATGGCGACCGCGACCGCTGGTTCACCGCGGCCGAGGCGCTTGAGTATGGCTTCATCGACCACATCCAGGAATTCGCTAGCGCCAACACCGGCGTTGGCAACAACTAAGGCTTAGCGCGAAAGGCAAATCATGAACAAGCTACACATGCCAGAAGCACGCTACATTCTGCCGAGCTTCGAAGAGCGCACCTCGTACGGCTTCAAGCGCCAAGACCCATACAACAAGCTGTTTGAAGACCGCATCGTTTTCTTGGGCGTGCAGGTCGACGACGCGTCGGCCGACGACATCATGGCGCAGTTGCTGGTGCTCGAGTCGCAAGACCCAGACCGCGACATCACCATGTACATCAACTCGCCTGGTGGTTCGTTCACGGCAATGACCGCGATCTACGACACCATGCAGTACATCCGTCCGCAGGTGCAGACCGTGTGCCTCGGTCAGGCCGCTTCGGCTGCCGCCGTGCTGCTGGCTGCCGGTGCACCGGGCAAGCGTCTGGCTCTGCCAAACGCCCGCGTGCTGATTCACCAGCCATCGACCGGCGATTCGGGTCGTGGTCAGGCGTCAGACATCGAGATCCAGGCTCGCGAGATCATGCGCCTGCGCGAATGGCTCGAAGAGACCCTGTCGAAGCACTCGAAGCGTTCGATCGACGAGGTTCACAAAGACATCGACCGCGACAAGATTCTGACCGCACCAGAGGCTCTCGAGTATGGCCTTATCGACCAGGTTCTGACCAGCCGCAAGAACGCTTAGGTTCGGTCTTAAAGCCCGTCAAATCAAGCAACACAGAGGCGGTGGAGGTTCGTGCCTTCACCGCTTTTGTCATACCTAGGGATTAAGGTTTTCTTATGACCAAGCTCGGTGAAACCAGCGACCTGCTCAAGTGCAATTTCTGCGGAAAAAGCCAGAAGCAGGTCATCAAGCTCATTGCAGGACCAAGTGTCTATATCTGCAACGAGTGCATCGAGCTATGCAACGAAATCATCGAAGAAGAACTCGGTGCGGCGGCGGCCAAGTCGGTCGAAGAAATCGAGCTGCCTAAGCCACGCGAGATCAAGTCTTCGCTCGACGAATATGTGATTGGCCAAGACCAGGCCAAGAAGGCGCTTTCGGTCGCCGTCTACAACCACTACAAGCGTCTTCGTTCGCGCGGCACTCTGACCGCAGCGGGCAAAGAACACGACGCCATCGAGATCGCCAAGTCGAACATCCTGATGATTGGCCCGACCGGCTGTGGCAAGACCTACCTGGCTCAGACTCTGGCCAAGCGCCTCAACGTGCCATTTGCGGTCGCCGATGCCACCGCGCTAACCGAGGCGGGTTACGTTGGCGAAGACGTCGAGAACATCCTTTTGAAACTGCTGCAGGCAGCCGACTTTGACGTCAAGCGCGCCGAGCAGGGCATCATCTACATCGACGAGATCGACAAGATCTCGCGCAAGGCCGAAAACCCTTCGATCACCCGCGACGTTTCGGGCGAGGGTGTGCAGCAGGCGCTGCTCAAGATTCTTGAGGGCACCGTTGCCTCGGTTCCGCCTCAGGGCGGCCGCAAGCACCCGCAGCAGGAATTTATTCAGATCGACACCACGAACGTGCTGTTTATCGTCGCAGGCGCATTCGCCGGCCTCGAAGACATCATCTCGGCTCGCGCGGGCAAGAAGGGCATCGGCTTTGGCGCGCCAATCGCCGGCAAGTCAGACAACGTCGAAATCTTCACCGAGGTTCAGCCTGAAGACCTGCGCAAGTTCGGCCTGATTCCCGAGTTCATCGGTCGCCTGCCGGTCATCGCTACCGTCACCCCGCTCGACAGGGTCGCACTGATGGAGATCCTCACCGAGCCGCGCAACGCCCTGGTCAAGCAATACCAGCGCATGTTTGAGCTCGATGGGTTCGACCTCGAGTTCGACCGCGATGCGCTCGAGGCAATCGCCGACCTGGCCGTCGCTCGCGAAACCGGTGCCCGTGGCCTGCGAGCCATCATGGAAGAGATTCTTGGCCCGGTCATGTTCGAGATTCCTGGCAGCGAGGTTCAAGGAATCGTGCGCATCACGCGCGAGGTTGTGACCGGTAAGGCCGAGCCACTCGTGATTCCGTTCGAGGCCAAGCGCCAAGAGAAGTCGGCCTAGTTCGTGGCCGCCTCGAGTTTTGCGGCACGACTTTCTGACGCCAAGGCTCCAATTCTTGCCGGCACCGTCGCAAGTGTCACCGGCACCGCGGCGAGCACCGGCCTGGTTCTCTCGGCACTCACCTCGCTGGGAGCAACCAAAGCCCAGACCGCAACCGCGATCTTCGTGCTGTTGTTCCTGTATGGCGCGCTATCGATCTTTCTGAGTCGTCGTTACCGCATGCCCATTTCGATCGTTTGGTCGACTCCTGGCGCGGCGATGCTTATCGGTTCGGGCGAGCTGCACCTCGGTTTTGCGCAGGCCGCGGGAGCATTTATCGTCACCGCTCTGCTGTTGGCGCTTACCGGACTTTGGCCGGCGCTTGGGCGATTGGTTTCGTCAATTCCCAAGCCAATCGCCTCGGCGATGCTCGCCGGTGTCATCTTTCACTTCTGCGTGGCACCGTTTAGCTCGGCGGCACAGTATCCACTCGTGGTCTTGCCAGGTCTCGTCGTGTGGCTCGTGCTGTATCGCGTTGCAACCATCTGGGCCGCACCTGCCGCGATGGTCGTGATCTTTGGCATCGCCTCGACGCAATTCAACCTGTCAGGCGCTGGTTCCACCGTGATTCCTAACCTCGACATCGTGGCGCCTGAGTTCTCGCTCGCGGCGATCGTGAGCATCGCGATTCCGCTCTACCTGGTCACCATGGCCAGCCAGAATCTGCCTGGCGTCGCAATCATGAAGAGCTTCGGTTACGAGGTGCCGTTCCGCCCTGTGATGGTCAGCACCGGCCTTGGCGCAGTCGTCGCTGGCTTCTTCGGTGGCTTCAGCCTAAACCTCGCCGCCATCACCGCAGCGCTCAACGCCAACGATCACGCCCACAAAGACCCGGCCAAGCGCTGGCTCGCGAGCGTCTTTGGCGGCGTTGTCTACATCGCCATGGCCTTTGCCACGGGTGTCATCGTCTCGTTTGTTTTGGCAACGCCGAAAGACATCGTGCTCGCCACCGCGGGGCTCGCGCTCATGGGCACGATCGTCAACTCGGTGAGCGCCGCGGTTGAGCAGACCGAGCTGCGTTTGCCAGCAATCGTCACTTTCCTGGTTGGTGCGTCTGGCATCATCGTTGCCGGCATCGGCTCGGCATTCTGGGCTCTGGTCGCAGGCATCCTGGTTTGGCTTTGGCTCGGTTGGAACCGAAAGAAAGTCGCCTAAATGTTTGCAGTGTTGCTCGCCGGATTCGGCACCAGCCTGGGCCTGATCGTCGCGATTGGTGCGCAGAACGCATTCGTTCTGCGTCAGGGGCTAACCAAGAAGCACGTCGGCATCGTCGTGGCAATTTGTGCCGCATCGGATGCGCTGCTCATGGCGGCCGGCACCGCCGGCCTGGGTGCGGTGCTGCAGGGCACCCCGTGGCTGCTACAGGCCTTCCGTTGGCTTGGCGTGGCTTACCTCGTCTGGTTTGCGATCCAGTCGATTAGGGCCTCGCGCAAGCACGCGACTCTCGAACCCGCCGAATCAAAGAGCCTGCCGCTCGGCAAGGTGATCGTCACCCTGCTCACGTTTACGTTCTTGAACCCGCACGTCTATCTAGACACCGTGCTTCTGGTCGGCAGCATCGCCAACAGCTTTGCCGAGAACCGCTGGTTCTTCATGATTGGTGCCGCAGCGGCCTCGCTAATCTGGTTTACGTCACTCGGTTTCGGTGCACGAAGCCTTAGTCGTTTCACCTCGAGCCCACGCTTCTGGCAGGTGCTCGACCTGCTGATCGCGGGCGTGATGCTAGTTATCGCGGCGACGCTGGCTTTCGCGCAGCTTTAGTTGAGGCCGCGGCGCTTGAGCAGCGGCTCGATTGACGCATCCTGACCGCGGAAATTTCGGAACAACTGCATTGAGTCGACCGAACCACCGCGCGATAGCAACTCACCACGGAAGCGATCGCCATTTGCGCGAGTCAACCCACCGTTGGCCTTGAACCAGTCGACCGTGTCGGCATCGAGCACCTCAGACCAGATGTAGCCGTAGTAGCCGGCCGAGTAGCCACCCGCGAAAATGTGCGAGAAGTAGGTGCTGCGATAGCGCGTTGGGGTTGGCGGGAACGCCAGGCCATACGCCTCGATTGCGGCAGCCTCGAAGCCCTCAACCGAATCAACGTGAGCGTCGGCACCGAGCTCGTGCCAGGCCAGGTCGAGAATCGAAGCCGCCAGGTAAGCGGTGGTCTCTTGCCCCTGGTTGAAGGTCAGCGAGCGGTTAAGGTTGTCGACCCAATCCTGCGGCAGCGCCTCGCCTGTCTCGTAGTGCTTGGCATAGTTGCCTAGAACCTCGGGCCAGAGCATCCACATCTCGTTGACCTGCGACGGAAACTCGACGAAGTCGCGGTGCACCCAGGTGCCGCTGAAGCGCGGATAGGTGACGCTCGAGAACATGCCGTGCAGCGCGTGGCCAAACTCGTGGAACAGTGTGCTGGTCTCATCGAAGGTGAGCAGCGCCGGCTCGCCGGCGGCAGGCTTAGGAATGTTGAGGTTGTTGACCACGACCGGCTTCTGGCCAAGCAGGAAGCTCTGGTCGACGAGGTTGTTCATCCAGGCGCCGCCGCGCTTCGAATCGCGCGTGAAGAAGTCGCCGATAAACAGCGCCAACTGGCTGCCGTCTTCGTTGAAGACCTCGAAGACGCGTGCCTCTGGGTGATAGGCCTGCAGGTCTTTGCGCTCGACGAACGAAACACCGAACAACTTGGTGGCGGCCCAGAAGACGCCGTCCCAAAGAACGCGCTCGAGCTCGAAGTATGGCTTGAACAGGCCGGTGTCGACGCTGTATTTGGCCTTGCGAACCTGCTCGGTGTAGCGGTTCCAGTCCCAGCTGGCAACCTCGAATGGCACGCTGCCGTTGGCTGCGCACTCGGCGTCGATCATGTTCTGGATGTCGGCCGCCTCGGCCTTGGCGTTGCGCACGGCTGCCGGTGCGATCTTGCGCAGCATGGCGTGAACGTTGGCGGTGTTGCCCGCGGTTTGCTCCTCGAGCACATATGAGGCATGGTTTGGGTGGCCCTGCAGCGCGGCGCGCTCGGCACGCAGCCGAACGATCTCGAGCAATACGGGCCGGTTGTCGTTCTCGTTGTCGCGCGCGCCCTTGATCAGGGTGTTGGTCATCACCTGTTGGCGCAGGGCGCGGTTGGTGAGCGACTCGAGGGCTGGGTTGCCGGTGTAGTTGACCATGTCGATTAGCCAGCCGTCGAGACCACGTGCCTCGGCCGAGGCCTTTGCAGCGGCGATTTCGCCCGCGCTGAGGCCATCGAGTTCGGTTTCGTCGGCTACGTGCACGGCGAGGTCGTTCTGATCGTTCAGGATGTTGGTGCCGAACTTGGCCTCGAGCTCGCTCAGGCGCTCGTTGAGCTTCTTTAGCTGCTCGCGGGTCTCGGCCGATAGGCGTGCGCCAGCGTGCACGAAATCGCGGTGGTAGCGTTCGACCAACCAGGTCGACTCGGCGTCCAGACCTAGCGAATCCTTCGCACCAAAGAGCGCATCGATGCGAGCAAAGAGTTCGGCATTCAAACGGATGGCGTCGGTGTGTGCCGCGAGCTTTGGTGCGATCTCGGCCTCGATATCGTCGATCGCCTTGCTGGTGTCGGCCGATGACTTGTTATAGAACACGTTGAGCATTCGGCCGAGCGTGCGACCCGAACGCTCGAGGGCAACGATGGTGTTCTCGAACGACGGCTCGCCCGAGGCCAGGATGGCCTCGACCTCGGCCAGCTGCTCGGCGCATCCGGCATAAAACGCGGGCAGATAGTGCTCGTCGCGAATCGCCGAGAAGTCGGGCAGTTCGTATTCGAGGGTGCTCACCTTGGCGAATGGGTTGGTCGCGGCAAATGCTGATGCGTCGAAAGTCATGTCGCCAGCCTAAAACAAAGTCGGGGCCGAAAACTCGACCCCGACCATGCGGTGAATCTGTTGCTGGCGGCGACTAGTCGGCTGCCTGTTCGACCAAGACCACGTCGGTCATCGATACCTCGGCGGCATCGGCCCAGTCGAGCTGTGCGATGCGGCCAACCGACTTGAAGTCGGCCTCGAACAGGCGAATCTTGTCGAGCGCCTCGGTAGGGCCGCACAGGGTTGCGGTGGCAACCTCGGCACGCATCGAAACCTTGGCATCTGACTTGGCCTTGCGCAGGTGGAACAGCGCGGTGGTGGCCACTGCAACTAGGCCGGTGTTGGCGGCATCGACGCCTTCGATGGTCTCGGCCACGGTCGGCCACTCGGCGCGGTGAATCGAACCCTCGGCGCTCTGCCACCACGACCAGACCTCGTCGGTGGCGTATGGCAGGAACGGAGCGAACAGACGCAGCATGACGTGCAGGGCGCGGCGTAGCGCGATGGCAGCCGATGCCTGCTGGGCAGGGGAGTAGTCGCCGTTTGCGTTGTAGGCGCGCTCCTTGACCAACTCGAGGTAGTTGTCGGTGAAGTTCCAGAAGAACTGCTCGGCGAGCTCGAGGGCCTTGGTGTGGTCGTAACCCTCGAACGCAGCGGTGGCATCGCGCACGACATCGCCAAGTGCGAGAAGCAGCGACTGGTCGACCGGTTCGGTGACGGCGGTGTGGCCAGCAGGAACCTCGAAGCCGAGCGAGAACTTGGCGGCATTCAGAATCTTGACCGCCAAACGACGACCGACCTTCATCTGCCCCTCGTCGAACGCGGCGTCGGTGCCAAGGCGAGCCGAGGCTGCCCAGTAACGCACGCCGTCGGCGCCGTGGTTGTCGATCGGTTCGGCAGGCACAACGACGTTGCCCTTCGACTTCGACATCTTCTTGCGGTCTGGGTCAAGAATCCAACCCGAGATGGCGGCGTTCGACCAAGGCAACTGGCCGTGCTCTTGCTCGGCACGCAGCACCGTCGAGAACAACCAGGTGCGGATGATGTCTTGGCCCTGCGGGCGAAGGTCATACGGGAACACCTTGGCGAACTTTTCAGGGTCTTCGATCCAGCCACCGGCCAGCTGCGGGGTGAGCGACGATGTTGCCCAGGTGTCCATGATGTCGACCTCGCCCATGAAACCGCCGGCAACTCCGCGCTGGTCGGCGGTGTAACCCGCGGGCACGTCGGTTGACGGGTCGATTGGCAGCAAAGAGTCGTCAGGCAGGATCACGTTGTCGTAGTCAGGGTTGCCGTCGGCGTCGAGCGGATACCAAACCGGAATCGGCACACCGAAGAAGCGCTGGCGGCTGATTAGCCAGTCACCGGCGAGGCCGTTGACCCAGTTCTCGTAGCGCACGCGCATGAAGTCTGGGTGGAACTTGAGCTGCTTGCCAAGCTCGATGAGGCGCTCGCGCAGGGCTGCATCGCGACCACCATTACGGATGTACCACTGGCGGGTCGAAACGATCTCGAGTGGCTTGTCGCCCTTTTCGAAGAACTTGACCGGGTGCATGATTGGGCGCGGTTCGCCAACCATGTCGCCCGATTCCTGCAGCAGCTCGACAATGCGCTGTTGAGCCGAGAACACGGTCTTGCCAGCGATTTCGGCATACACGGCCTTGCCGGCAACGTCGACGATGGCCTCAGGAGCCTCGCTGATGATGCGGCCGTCAAAACCGATGATCGCGCGGTTTGGCAGGTCGAGTTCGCGCCACCAGACGACGTCGGTCACGTCACCGAAGGTGCAGATCATGGCAATGCCTGATCCCTTGTCGATCTGGGCGAGACGATGTGCGACCACCGGAACCTCAACGTTGAACAACGGGGTGCGCACGGTCTTGCCGAACAGGTGCTGGTAGCGCTCGTCGTCTGGGTGTGCGACCAGGGCCACACAGGCTGCCAGCAGAGCCGGGCGGGTGGTCTCGATGTAGATGCGACCGCCCTCCCATAGCTCTGGGTCGACGTGGAAACCAACGCGGTGGTATGCGCCAGGCATCTCCTTGTCTTCGAGTTCGGCCTGGGCTACTGCGGTGCGGAAAGTCACATCCCACAGGGTCGGCGCCATCGACTGGTATGCCTCGCCGCGGCGAATGTTGTTCAAGAACGCCTTCTGCGACACGGCCTGTGCGGCCGGCGAGATGGTCTGGTAGGTCTGCGCCCAGTCGACCGAAAGGCCCAGTTTGCGCCACAGGGCCTCGAACTGCTTTTCGTCTTCGCCGGTCAGGCGCTCGCAGAGCTCGATGAAGTTGCGACGCGAGATAGGAATCTGATCTGCGGCCTTAGCCGACTTGTTGTCGCCACCCTCGAACGGCGGCTCGAAGCCCTCAACATAAGGCAGGCTCGGGTCGCAACGAACGCCAAAGAAGTTCTGCACGCGACGCTCGGTCGGCAGACCGTTGTCGTCCCAGCCCATCGGGTAATAGACCTCGAAGCCGTTCATGCGCTTGAAGCGGGCGACCACATCGGTGTGAGTGTATGAGAACACGTGACCAACGTGCAGCGAACCCGAAACGGTTGGCGGTGGGGTGTCGATCGAGAAGATCTGCTCGCGGTTTGCCTCGCGACGGAAGCGATAGACGCCGTCGTCCTCCCAGCGAAGGCTCCACTTTTCTTCGAGGCCTTCTACACCGGCCTTTTCGGGCGTAGTTGCAGAAGCTAGGAAATGGGCGTTAGTCACGTGAAAAGTCTCCAAAAATAGGCGTAGTAACAGGTTAACATTGATGGCAGAAAACCTTTTGCGTGTTGGCCAATCGGCCTGCCGTGCAAGAGTCGCGTCTCCGATCAGGAAAGCCACATGTATCCAAAGCAGAATCCGCTCAATGATGCCGCGCCTGCGGCCGGTTCGAACGGTCTTGGAGTCAACCCAAGCCCTAGCTTTCCTGAGGTCGAACAGAGCATTCTGAGCTTCTGGGCTAAAGACAACACCTTCAAGGCCAGCATCGAACAGCGCAAGGCCGCTGGGGCCGGCGAGTTCGTGTTTTACGATGGCCCACCGTTTGCCAACGGCCTGCCGCACTACGGCCACCTGCTGACCGGTTATGTCAAGGATGCGATTCCGCGCTTCAAGACCATGCAGGGCTACACCGTCGATCGCCGCTTCGGCTGGGACACCCACGGTCTGCCGGCCGAGGTCGAGGCCGAGCGTCAGCTGGGCATCTCGGGCCGCCCAGAGATCGAGAAATACGGCATCGACAAGTTCAACGCATACTGCAAGACCTCGGTTCTGAAATACACCCAGGACTGGCGCACCTATGTGACCCGTCAGGCGCGCTGGGTCGACTTCGATAACGACTACAAGACCCTCGACAAGGACTACACCGAGTCGGTGCTCTGGGCCTTCAAGCAGCTGCACAACAAGGGCCTGATTTATGAGGGCTTCAAGGTGCTGGCATACTGCTGGCGCTGCGAAACCCCGCTGTCAAACCACGAGCTGCGCATGGACGACGAGGTTTACAAGAACCGTCAAGACCAAACCCTGACCGTGACCTTCCCGGTCAACGAGGATCAGCCACTTGCCGGCGTGCGTCTTTTGGCCTGGACCACCACGCCGTGGACCCTGCCGACCAACTTTGCGCTCGCCATCGGTCCAGAAATCACGTATGCCGTTCTGCCTGCCGGCCCTGCCGGTGCGGCCGATGGTGGCGTCGCGGGCGAGACCCGCTACCTGTTGGCCAAGGCCCTGGTTGGCAACTACGCCAAGGACCTCGGCTATGAGTCGGCAGACGATGCTCTCGCCGCAGTCACCGAGACCTACCTTGGTCGCGAGCTCGAAGACCTCGAGTATGCACCGCTGTTTGATTACTACACCGACGAGACCAAGTTCGACGTCTCGAACGCCTGGAAGGTTTTGGTCGACGAGTACGTTGCCGATGGCGACGGAACCGGCATCGTGCACCAGGCACCTGCCTACGGTGAAGACGACCAGCGCGTCTGCAACGCTGCCGGCATCCCGACTTATGTGAGCATCGACGAGCGCGGCTGCTACAACTCGATCATCACCGACTACGTTGGTCAGCACGTGTTCGATGCCAACAAGCCGATCTCGCAGCAGCTCAAGGCGGCCGGTCGCGTGCTGCGTCAGGCCTCGTTCGAGCACTCATACCCACACTGCTACCGCTGCAAGAACCCGCTGATCTACAAGGCGGTCTCGTCGTGGTTTGTCGAGACCACCAAGTTGCGCGACCGCATGCTCGAGCTAAACCAGCAGATCGACTGGACCCCGGACCACACGAAGGACGGCTCGTTCGGCAAGTGGCTCGAGAACGTGCGCGACTGGGCGATCAGCCGCAACCGCTTCTGGGGTGCTCCGATTCCTGTCTGGAAGTCAGACGACCCCAACTACCCGCGCATCGATGTCTATGGCTCGCTCGACGAGCTGGAGCGCGACTTTGGCGTGCGCCCAGACGACTTCCACCGTCCGGTGATCGACGAGCTAACCCGCCCAAACCCAGACGACCCGACCGGCAAGTCGACCATGCGTCGCGTGCCAGAGGTGCTCGACTGCTGGTTCGAATCGGGTTCAATGCCGTTCGCGCAGGTGCACTATCCGTTCGAGAACCAGGACTGGTTCGAGACCCACAACCCGGGCGACTTCATCGTTGAATACGTCGGTCAGACCCGCGGCTGGTTCTATACGTTGCACGTCATGGCAACGGCGCTGTTCGACCGCCCGGCGTTCAAGTCGGTTGTTTCGCACGGCATCATCCTTGGCAACGACGGCCAAAAGATGTCGAAGTCGCTGCGCAACTACCCAGACGTAAACGAGGTCATGGACCGCGACGGCGCCGACGCGATGCGCTGGTTCTTGCTGTCGAGCCCGATCCTGCGTGGTGGCAACCTGATCGTTACCGAGCAGGGCATCCGCGAGGGTGTGCGCCAGGTGCTGTTGCCGCTCTGGAACACGTTCTATTTCTTTACCCTGTATGCGAATGCGGCTGGCTATGAGGCCAAGCGCTCGACCTCGTCGACCGACGTTCTCGACCGCTACCTGTTGGCCAAGACCCGTGACTTAGTTGTCGATGTTGAGGCATCGATGAACCTTTACGACACCTACTCGGCTGCCAACCAGCTGCGCGACTTTGCCGACGTGCTGACCAACTGGTACGTGCGCCGCTCGCGTGACCGCTTCTGGGAGGGCTCGGCCGAGGCCTTTGACACCCTGTTCACGGTTCTTGAGACCATGACCCGCGTCGCCGCACCGCTGCTGCCCTTGGTTAGCGAGCAGGTCTGGCAGGGGCTCACTGGTGGTCGTTCGGTTCACCTCGAGAACTGGCCTTCGGCCGATGAGTTCCCGGCCGATGTCGACCTCGTTGCCGCTATGGACCAGGTGCGCACCGTTAGCTCGGTTGCTCTGAGCCTGCGCAAGACCAACGGATTCCGTGTGCGTCTGCCGCTGTCGACCCTGACCGTGGTGACCAAGCAGGCGGCGGCGTTGCAGCCGTTTGCCGAGATCATCGCCGACGAACTCAACGTCAAGGCAGTCAAGTTGGTCGAGCTCTCGCTCGATTCGACCACCGAATTCGGTGTCATCAAGCGCCTCAACGTCAACGCCCGCGCGGCCGGCCC
>JBEEJX010000037.1:0-5793 GCA_041168965.1 Actinomycetota bacterium | reverse complement strand
GGCGCACGAGTGCACGGCCTGCCTCAAGGCTAGGACCGATGAGCTGCGCTGCCTGTGCCTGCACTAGCAGGTTGCCGACTGCGGTGGCTTCGACAGGGCCGGCCAGAACTGGTAGTCCAGTGGCGTTTGCCGTCATCTGGCAGAGCAAGCGATTTACACTGCCGCCTCCCACAACATTGATGCGCGAAATGGCGGTGCCAGTAACCGCCACCAAGGCAGCGATGGTTTCGGAATACGATGCGGCAAGCGATTCTAGAATTGAGCGCACGATTCCAGCCGGCGTCTTTGGCACTGCCATTCCGGCGCGCTTGATCGCCACCTGAATGCGCAGCGGCATGTCACCCGGAACCAAGAACTGTGGATCGGTGACATCGAAAATAGCCCCGCCTCGCTCGCGTTCAGCTTGGTCAAGGAGGACTTTCAGTTCGGATTCAACCGTTGCGGTTTGGTTCACGCCTGTGGCAAACCAATGTTCAATCGACTGACTCAACAACCAAAGGCCACTCAAATTCTTTAGGAATCGGATGCGGCCACCAGCACCCAGCTCGTTCGTAAAATTTTGGGTCATCGCCGAACGAGTTAGTACTGGGGCATCGAGTTCCAGTCCAAGAAGTGACCACGTGCCCGAGCTTAGAAAGGCAGTGGATCGGCCATCAAGTGGCACGCCGACCACGGCCGATGCCGTGTCATGAGACGCGACTGCAATCACTCGAGTAGCTTCGAGAGCGGGCGATGACACAAACTCTCGGCGCAATTTGCCGATTTCCTCACCTGGTTGAACTATTGGTGCGAGTTGTGCTGGTTGCAGGCCAACAAGGGCTAGCAATTCATCGCTCCACTGCTTTTTGCTGGCGTCAAAAAGCCCCGTGGTGCTTGCATTTGTAGCCTCGGTGACGGCATGGCCCGTCAGTTGGTATGAAATAAGGTCGGGCAGCAGCAGGATGCGCTCGATATTCGACCACTGCTCCGGATTCTGCAGGCGCAAGGCAGCCAATTGGAAAATTGTATTGAAGGGTTGGTGCTGCAGACCGTTGATGGCGAATAGTTGTGCCGAATCAATCCGCGCTTGCACATCGGCCACGCCAATCTGGTTGCGCACATCACGATAGTGCCGTGGAGCCTCGAGCAGATTTCCTTTGCTATCGAGCGCCCCAAAGTCGACTGCCCAGGTGTCGACGCCCACGCTTTCGATGGGCATGCCCGCTTGGTCGCCGAATTCGCCTAGCGCCTTCAAACCAACCGCAATCTCGGCCATGATGCCGGCGAAATTCCAATGCAGACCGCTGGTTGAGTCAATCGGTTGGTTGACGAAACGGTGAATCTCGGTCAGTTCGAACCGGTCATCGCCGATTACGGCCGCGATTACCCTCCCCGAGGTCGCCCCAAGATCGATCGCGCCAAAGAGTTTGGTCATTGCACACCTCCGCCGGCCGGTTTGATTGGAATTGGCATTCGTGGCTGCTAGCGCAAGAACGCCGCAGCGACTCCGGCATCAACGGGAATGTGCAGACCTGTCGTATGCGTCAGCTCGCCCGCGGTGAGCACGAACACCGCGTTAGCGACGTGTTCGGGCAACACCTCGCGTTTCAGCAAAGTGCGCTGTGCGTAGTACTTGCCAAGGTCTTCTTCGTTCACTCCATAAACCTTGGCGCGCGAAGCACCCCAGCCACCGGCAAAGATTCCAGACCCGCGAACCACGCCGTCAGGGTTGATGCCGTTCACCTTAATTCCTTTGTCACCCAGCTCGGCTGCTAGTAGGCGCACTTGATGCGCCTGATCGGCCTTGGTAGCCGAATAGGCGATGTTGTTTGGCCCGGCGAACACGCTGTTCTTAGACGAGATGTAAACAATGTCACCACCCATTCCCTGATCGATCATGACCCTAGCCGCCTCGCGTGAGACCAGGAACGAACCGCGCGCCATTACATCGTGCTGCAGGTCCCAGTCGCGTTGGCTGGTTTCCAGAAGAGGCTTCGAGATCGAGAGGCCGGCGTTGTTGACCAAGAGGTCGAGGCCGCCAAACGAGCGCACTGCCTCGGCGAGCGCCTCCTTAATCGCCTGTTCGTCGGTGACGTCGATAAAAACTGGTACCGCCACATCGGAGCCACCCAGGTTTTTTGCCACGGCCCTAGCGTTTTCGACATTCAAGTCGGCAACCACTACGCATGCGCCTTCAGCCGCGAGACGCTCGGCAATGGCTTTGCCAATGCCTGAGCCCGCCCCGGTGACGAAGGCTACTCGCGTTGCCAAGGCCTTGGGTTTAGGCATTCTCTGAATTTTTGCTTCTTCGAGTGACCAATACTCGATGCGGAATTTCTCGGCATCGCCGATTGGTCGATAACTCGAAATTGCCTCGGCGCCTCGCATCACGTTAATTGCGTTGATGTAAAACTCACTAGCCACACGAGCAGTTTGTTTGTTTGGCCCAAACGAAAACATGCCCACACCAGGAACTAGAACGATTGCCGGGTCTGCACCTCGCATTGCAGGCGAATCAGAAGTGGCGTGCGCCTCATAGTAGGCGGTGTAGTCGGCACGATATGCCTCGTGTAGTTTGCGCAGCCTTGCCTTCACTTTTTCGATAGGAGCATCAGCAGGTAGGTCGAGCACGAGCGGTTTGATTTTGGTGCGCAAGAAATGATCGGGGCAGCTAGTGCCAAGCGCAGCTAGGCGGGCCAGTTTCGCGTGCGACACAAACTCGAGCACCGCATCGCTGTCGTCGAAGTGTCCTACTTGCGGTCTGTCGGTAGAGGCCAGGCTACGAATGAATGGCGCTAGCTCAGCAGCGCGTTCGGCTCGCGCTTTGCGTTTTAGTGGTTTGAACTTATCGACCTCGACGCCGAAGGGTTGCGCCTTGCCATGCTGCACTATGTAGGCCTCGGCGGTATTGATGATCCAAAGTGAGTTCGCTGCGGCTTCCTTGCTGGTGGCTCCCCAGGCAGTGATGCCATGCCCGCCGAGAATGCAGCCGATCGCTTCAGGATTAGCGCGCTTTACCTCGGCAATGTCGAGACCCAACTGAAAACCTGGACGGCGCCAAGGAATCCAAATAACCTTTCCGCCGAATATTTTGGATGTCAGCTTTTCGCCGTCTTTTGCGGTAGCGATTGCTATACCGCTGTCTGGATGCAGGTGATCGATGTGTTCAGCATCTACGAGGGCGTGCATCGCTGTGTCAATCGATGGAGCTGCTCCTCCGCGCCCGTGAACGCAGTAGTCGAAGGCTGCGACCATCTCGTCCTCACGCTCCACGCCGGGGTAGATATCTGCCAGCGCCCGCACTCGCTCAAGGTTTAGCACCGCAAGGCCCGATTCGGTTAAGGTTCCAAGGTCGCCACCCGATCCTTTGACCCACAACAACTCAACGGGCTTACCTGTAACAGGATCGATGTCCCTGCCCTTAGCGGATGTGTTACCGCCTGCGAAGTTTGTGTTCCGTGGGTTTGCACCCAGTCGATTACTTCGAGCAATCAGCTCGGAAACAGTTTTGTTTTGTTTCATGGCTATGCACCCCATCCGGCGGCGTTGCCACCGACTCGCTCAGTGGCAATTTGGTTAAGGTAACCCGACGCTCGGAATTGCGCCACTGGATTGGCAGCGAATCCCCGAGCCTCACGCCAATCGGCCAATTGCGAGCGCACATCGGTATAAAACGCATCCATAAAGATGTCGTTTGCAGCGATTACATCGTTGGCGGCTTGCGCGTCGGCCAGCGCGTTTCGGTCAACCAACAATGCACGCGCGGTCATCTCTTGCACGTTCAGCACGCTGCGGAGTTGCCCTGTGATTTTGTCTTCGATGTTGTGGCACTGATCGAGCATGAAGGCCACGCCGGCTGCTCGTTCTAGCGCACCGCCGCGCACAACCTCATACATGATGCGGAACAGCTGATATGGGTCAGCGGCCCCCACGATCAGGTCGTCATCGGCATAGAAGCGCGAGTTGAAATCGAAGGAACCGAGACGACCTAGTCGAAGCAGTTGCATCACGATGAATTCGATGTTCGTGCCTGGAGCGTGGTGACCGGTGTCAAGGCACACTGTGGCCCTCTCGCCTAGGCTCAAGACCTGCGCCAAGGCCGTGCCCCAGTCGGGAACATCGGTGTGATAAAAGGCTGGTTCAAAGAACTTGTATTCAAGCACGAGACGTTGGTGTTCGCTAATGCGACCGTAAATCTTTTCCAGCGAATCGGCCAAGGCGTCCTGTCTGACACGCATGTCATTTTGCCCCGGATAGTTACTGCCGTCGGCAAGCCAAATTTTGAGGTCGCGCGATCCTGTTTGTTCCATGATTTCGATGCATTCGAAGTGATGGTCGATGGCACGTTGACGTACCGACGCGTCTGTCGACGCTAAAGATCCGAATTTGAATTCTTCGTCTTGAAAGGTGTTCGAGTTGATTGTGCCAAGTGCAACGCCAAGGGACTCGGCATGAGCCCGCAATGCCGCATAGTCGTCGACTTTGTCCCACGGGATGTGCAGCGCAACACGAGGTGCCAGCCCCGTGAGGCGATTCACCTGGGCTGCATCAGAAATCTTCTCGAAGGGGTCGCGCGGAACACCAGGCTGCCCAAAGACTCGAAAACGTGTGCCCGAATTGCCGAAAGCCCAAGAAGGCAACTCAATGTCGAGTTCTGCTAGCTCGTTTAACTGCAGGGTACTCAGCGTCATCGCGACTCCACTCAAAACTAAATGGTCATTTGATTGTTTCAATTTAGCGCAATTTATGAAACGTTTCAAATGTTCGCGTTCAATCGTTACCTCAAGGAAATCATTGCCCATCAGACGATTGAGTGTTCAGCAGGCATGCGCGATAGTCTGTAGTGAATTGAACTGTTCAATGGAGGCAAGATGGCAGCAAGCATTCGAGATGTCGCGCGTGAAGCGGGCGTTTCCGTCGGCACAGTGTCGAACGTGCTCAACGATCCTGCGCGTGTGGCTCCAAAAACCCTGGAGCGTGTAACAGACGCAATCGACAAGCTTGGGTTTGTGCGAAACGATGCCGCACGTCAATTGCGCGCCGGTAAGTCGCGCGCCGTTGGGCTCATAGTGCTCGACAGCAGTAACCCATTCTTTGCTGACCTCGCCAAGGGTGCAGAACGCAAGGCGACTGACTACGGCCTGAGCGTGCTGATGGCAAACTCTGACGAGAACCCCCAGCGGGAGCGCGTGCTCTTGAATTTGTTCGAGGAACAACGAGTTCTGGGCGTCCTCATTTCGCCGCTGGTTGTAGAGCTCGAACCGATTAAGAAACTCCGCGATCGCGGCACACCAGTCGTTCTGGTAGACATGGCTAGCCGCGACAAGAGCTTTTCGTCGGTTTCAGTCGATGACGTGGCAGGCGGTCGTATGGTTGTGCAGCACCTGATCGATGGCCAGGCGCAACGCATCGCCTTCGTCGGTGGACCTTTGATTCGCGATCAGGTTGCCGAGCGTCTGAAGGGTGCCTCCAAAGCGGCTGCCAAGGCCGAGATAAACCTTGAAGTTATTGAAACTCCGAGCATGACCGTCGAAGACGGCCGCCGAATCGGCGAACTGCTTCTTGAACGCGATGCGGCAGCGCGCCCAGACGGCATTTTTGCTGCCAACGACCTTGTGGCGCTCGGCATCATGCAGGCCTACATAGTCGACGGCAGGTTCAGCATCCCGAACGATGTGGCCATAGTCGGTTACGACGACATCGCCTATTCATCGACCTCGATCGTGCCACTCTCATCAGTTCGGCAATCGCCTGAGGTCATCGGTGCGCGCGCCATGGAACTACTTCAGGCCGAGGCCGAAAGCGAACAGCATG
>JBEEJX010000036.1:0-13686 GCA_041168965.1 Actinomycetota bacterium | reverse complement strand
CCGCCAACAAGACCGTTGCTAAGGGTGCAAAGACCGCAAGCAAGTCGATCGCAAAGGCTGCCGATGCAGTCGAGAAGACCGTCGAGAAGGCGGCTTCGAAGCCTGCAGCAAAGAAGCCTGCAGCCAAGACCGCAGCTAAGCCTGCAGCAAAGAAGGCCGCTGCTAAGCCAGCCGCGAAGGCCGCTGCTAAGCCTGCCGCGAAGCCTGCCGCTAAGCCTGCCGCGAAGGCCGCTGCTAAGCCTGCCGCGAAGCCAGCAGCCAAGCCAGCAGCAAAGAAGCCAGCCGCTAAGTAATCAACTCAGCGAATAAAAACCCCGTCGGAAATCGACGGGGTTTTTGTTATTCGCGGCCGGCAACCCAGGCCGCGGCTTGGTCGATGGTCGGGTGGGTAAACCTGAACCCCGACTCGAGCAGCCGATTTGCCGACATGCGCTGGTTGCACAGCAAGAGCTCGTCGGCACCGAGGCCAAAGACCAACCTGAGCACAAAGGCCGGCACCGCAAACAAGGTCGGGCGCTTGAAGGCGCGGCCGAGGGCGTCGACCAACTCGCGGCACGTCGTCGACTGCGGTGCAGTCAGGTTGTATGCGCCGCGCGCATCCGCGTTATTCATCAGGTGAATGATTGCGCGCACCTCGTCGGTCAGGCTGATCCAGGCCCACCACTGTTTGCCCGAACCGAGTGGCCCGCCAAGGCCGGCTCGGAGGATTGGCAGCAGGCGTCCGAGGGCGCCAAGGCGCCGCGACAAGACCATGGTGGTGCGCAGCGTGACCACGCGCACCTCGCTCGGTGCCTTGAACGCCTCGGCCTCCCATGCCACCGCCAGGTCGCTCAAGAAGCCAGTGCCGCGGTCGTCGGATTCGACACAATCGCGATCGCCAGTGTCGCCATAGAAGCCCGAGGCGCTGCCGCTAAGAAACACCTTGGGTCGCGTGTTTGCCGAACGCATGGCATCGACCAGCGTGCTGGTGCTGTCAAGGCGCGACTCAATCAGTTCGCGTTTGTATTTGCTCGTCCAAGGCAACTTGCCCGTGGTCGCGCCCGCAAGATTGACGACAACGTCAAACTGGTCGATTACTCCGGCGGGCAATGGCAGCGAGCCCGGGTGCCACTCAATCTCGTTCGCGTCCCTGGCGGCACGACGCACGAGTCGCGAGACCTTGTGGCCTTGAGCGCTCAACTCGGTCGCGAGTGCCGAACCAATGAGTCCGGATGCGCCTGAGATCAGAATTCGCATGAAATTGCCCCAATCTGTCGTGAACCTTTGTGCTTAACTTAAGCGCGAATCGGGGGCAACTTGTTCCGCAATTTTGTAAAGGCTTTTGATGCATAACATCGCGCACTTCGACCTGAGCAGCTGGCTCATTGTTGTGGCCGCACTCTCGGTGATCGTTTTGATCGATCTATTTGTGCACCTGCGCACCAAGAAAGAGCCAACATTTCGCAGTGCATCGCTGCAAATGCTTTTGTTCGTTAGCCTCGCAATCGCGTTCACCGTATTCATCGCAAAGGAGTATGGCGCCGACGGCCCAGAACTGGCCAAGCAGTTTTTTGCGGGCTATGTAACCGAACTGAGCCTCTCGGTTGACAACCTGTTTGTCTTCATGGTGATTCTGAGCAACTTCAAGGTGCCTCGCCGCCTGCAGTCCGAGGCGCTCCTCATCGGCATCGTCATCGCGCTGGTGTTGCGCGGCATCTTCATCGCCGTTGGCGCGGCCGCGATCGAGACCTTCAGCTGGGTCTTCTATGTCTTTGGTGCGTTCTTGATTTACACCGCATGGGGGCTCATCAAAGACGCGATTACCCCCGAGGTCGAAGACGACGCACCGGGTGGCAAGCTCATGGAATTCGTGCGGCGCCGCTTCAATACCGTCGACGAGTTCTATGGTTCGAAGATGGTGGTCAAGGTCGACGGTCGTCGGGCTCTCACCCCGTTGGCGTTGGTCATGGTCACCATCGGTTTTACCGACGTCCTGTTTGCCCTCGACTCAATCCCGGCCGTGTATGGCCTAACCAGCGAGGCGTTCATCGTCGTCACGGCTAACGCGTTTGCGCTGCTCGGGCTCCGTCAGCTGTATTTCTTGCTGGCTGGGCTCATGGAGCGTCTAAAGTATCTGGGCTTCGGGCTGTCGTTCATTTTGGCTTGGATTGGCGCCAAGCTGGTGTTCCACGCGATGCACACCAACGAGCTGCCATGGCTAAACGCTGGTCACCCAATCGAATGGGCGCCCGAAATCAGCACCGAGCTTTCGCTCACTGTGATTGTTATCACGCTGGCCATAACCGTCGTTGTGAGCCTGCTTTCGACTAGGCGCGACAACCGCTAGTTCATATCGTCGGGATCAGGCCCAACGCGACCACCACCGTCGAGAGTGGCGATGCTTGCCATCTCGGCGGCACTCAACTCAAAGTCGAACACGTCGATGTTTTGTGCCAGGCGGTCTGGGTGCGACGACTTCGGAATCACCAGGTTGCCTAGCTGGATGTGCCAGCGGATCACAACCTGCGCCACCGACTTGCCGTGCGCGGCTGCGATTGCGGCAAGCACATCGGATTCGAAACGGCCGCGGGCAAGTGGCGACCAGGCCTCGGTCTTGATGCCCTTGTCGTCGTCATAGGCGCGCTGCTCGGCCTGCTGCAGCCACGGGTGCATCTCGATCTGGTTGATCGACGGCACCGCACCGCGACCGGCAAGCAGCTTGTCGAGGTGGGCGGGCTTGAAGTTTGAAACGCCGATGCCGCGGATCTTGCCCTCGGCCTGGGCGTCTTGAAACGCATCCCAGGTCTCTACGAACAAATCCTTTTGCGGGCAAGGCCAGTGAATCAACAGCATGTCGATGTAGTCGATGTTGAGGCGCTGCAGGCTCTCGTCGATCGCCTCGAGTGCGTTGTCGTAGCCCTGACGGTCGTTCCAGATCTTGGTGGTCACAAACAGCTCTTCGCGGGCGAAGCCACTGCGGCGGATGCCGGCGCCGATTTCGGCCTCGTTGTCATAGAGCGCGGCGGTGTCGATGCGACGGTAGCCGGCATCGAGGGCCATGCGAACCAGGTCAACCGCGATGTCTTGTTCGACCTTATAAACGCCTAGACCGAGCTGGGGCATCCAGTCGCCGTTGTTGAGTTGAATTGACGGGTTCATTTCGGGGCTAAAGGTCATCTCGAATCCTTTGGGTTTGCTTGGTATGCGTTACAGGCGGCGTTTGTCGGTGTTGGTCGGTGGCGTGGCTAGGCCCAGGGGCCGAAGACTGGGTTCCACTCGGCAATGGTGCGTTCGCCGATAAAGCCGGCGATGTCGAACGGGTCGGCGTTCAGGGTTGTCGAAAGCGCCTCGAGCGATTCGGCACGCCAAATCAGTAGGGCGCCTGGCATGTCGACCATTGGCCCGCTGGCCAACAGGTGACCCGCCTCAAGCTGCTGTGCGAGCCACGCGCGGTGTTCTGGGCGAACCAGGCCAAGGTCGTCGGCCGATGCCGAATAGGTGTAGGTCACTGCGAAGGTTTTCACGTTAGCTCCTGGGTGGGTTCTTGGTCGAAATGATGGCAACTATGGCGGCGCCAAGGCCAAAGATCAGGGCAACCAACAGCGCCGAGACATCGCCGACGGTGTCGATTGCGATTCCCGCTAGAGCTGCGGCTGCCGAATAACCGACGAGCTGGCCCGTGTTGATCCAGCCGTATGCCTCGGCCGCGTCGCCAACCGGAATCGCCGATGCGACCATCGAACTCAGGCGACCAAAAGCAGGTGCGATGCCGAGGCCCGCGATGAAGAATGCGGTGCCGAGCCAGATTGCGTTGGTTGGGTTCACGAAGGTGAGCAGATAGCCAACGGCAACCAGACTCAGAAACCAAGACAGTGCATTCTTTGAGCGCACGCGGTTGGCGATAAACAGGCCGCCGATGATCGAACCCGCAGACAGCGCGGCCAGAGCGACTCCGGCGTCGGCCTTCGACAAAATCGCAACCGCGCCGACCTCAACACCGCTAAACGAACCAACCATGAGCAGGCCGATAATCGCGTTGGTGTAGACGCGTTCGTTTTTGAGGACATTGCCAACTCTGCCGACGGCACGAGGAATCTCGAGGTTCGAAATTTGAGGGTTGAAGGCGAACCAGGTCGTGCCAAGCACCTGAATCAACGCCATCAGCCCGACCACCCAGGCGGTGCCGGCGGTCGACGCGATGAAGGCGGCTAGCACTGGGCCCACCACCCAGATGATCTCTTGCGCCGTGGCATCGAGCGAAAAGACGCTGTCTAGGTCTTCCTTTTTAGCCAATCGCGGATACACGGTGCGCACCGCCGATTGAATCGGTGGGCTCATCAGACCGACCCAGAACGCGAGCACGAACACGGCGAAAGCGGGCAACGTGAAGAGCGCGAGGCAAGCCATGGCCAAGGCGCCAGCGACCGCTGTCGTGATCAACACGCGACGAACGCCGTATTTGCCAAGCCAGCGGCCAAGTAGCGGGCCCGAGATCGCGGCGCCGATGGTCTCGGCACCGAGGGCGATGCCGGCAATCGCATACGACTTATGCATGTTTTCGATGTGCATCACGAAGCCGAGGCTCATCATGCCGAACGGAAAACGAGCGAGCAGCTGCGATGAAACCACGCGAGCCATGCCCGGGATTCGCAACACTGCTCTGTAGGTAGCCATAGGTGTCTAGCCTAAATCCAGCTCGGCAGCCACATGTGAATCTGCCAGTACCAGTGCGGCACCTGGGTGCCGATCCAGATGGGCAAGAAGAATAGGGTCAGGGCGAACGCTGCACCCGCGAAATAGCCCACGGCGATGCGGGCCGAGTTGCGCCGTTCAGGCAAGCGACTGTTTACAAAGTGTCGCAGTGCGAATGCGAGTGCAAGCATGAGCCATGGTTCGAATGCCACGGTGTAAAACTCGAAAACCGTGCGGTTCAGATAGAGCATCCAAGGCAGGTATCCGGCTGCGACGCCAACCAAAATCTGGCCCATGGCGCGTTCGCGTTCGAGCAGCCAGCGATACGCGAGCCACAGGATTGCGGCCGCCGCCGCATACCAAATCAGGGGATTCGGCACGGGATCGACCGCGGTCGAGCAGCCGCTCGGCAGATAGCAACCGTTCTTGCCTTCGTCCCAGCCCTCATAGAACATCGATGTTGGTCGTTGCATGAACAGCCAGGTCAATGGGTTTGCCTGATAGCTGTGCGGCGTGCGCAGATTGACATGGAACGTGTAGGCATCGCGGTGATAGTTCAACAGCGCAATCAACGGGTTGCTCGACGAGGTGCGGTCGTAGCCGTCGGCTGTCAGCAGCCAGCCGGTCCAACTGGCAAGGTATGTGCCGAGCGCGATTGGCACCAGCAGCGCGAAGTCGATGAGCGCCTGGCCCGTTCCCTGGCGCAACCAGCCCCAGCCGAGGCGACCTTGGTCGTCGTTGGGCTCACGCCAGATGCGAGCAACGATTTCGCTGCCAACCGCATACAGCCCGAACGCTGCCAAAAAGTATGCGCCAGACCACTTGACGGCACTCGCGGCACCGAGGGCGATGCCGGCGGCAAACAGCCAGGGCCTGGCCCAACGCGGTGTCAAGCGCCCCGAATCGATGGCCGCCAGCATTGCCTCGCGGTCGCGTAGCACAAACCAGAAGGCCAGCAGCGCAAAAAAGCCGAGCATGCCATCGAGCAATGCCACTCGGCTCATGACGATTGCCTGACCCTCTATGGCCATGAAGAACGCGGCCAAGAGTGCCCAGCTGTGCGAACGCAGTACCTGTTTGCCGACCACGAAGACCAGGCCCACCGTTGCGGTGCCAATCAGCGCGACCGCGATGCGCCACGACCAAGCGTTCTCGGCGCCGCCCAGCCACATGCCCAACCCGATCAGCCATTTGCCGAGCGGAGGGTGCACCACAAAGCTCGGATCGGCCAAGAATCCGTTGACGGCACCCGACTCGAATTTTTCGTTATAGCCGGCCGGCCAATTGCGTTCGGCGCCGGTGTTCCAGAGCGACCACGCATCTTTCACGTAATAGGTCTCGTCAAAGACCAACTTTGCGGGGCTGCCCAGGTCGAATAGGCGCAAGAAAGCGGCCAACGCAATCACTAGCCACGGCGAGACGCGTTCGAACAGGCGGGCACCTTCGGTGGTGGAACGCAGTCGATCTAGCCAGGCAATCACTCGTTCAGTCTAGTTTTGGGGCCGACAAAAAGGCCGTCGGTATGGCTCGTCGGAATCCCTGCGACAATGAACCGTGCTAATCCTCGCGGCTACTCCAATCGGCAATCTTTCTGACGCCTCGCCGCGCCTGCTCGAACACCTCGAAAACACCAGATTCATTGCCGCCGAAGACACCCGCTCGCTGCTCAAGTTGGCCAATTCGCTGGGCGTCAAACTTGCGGCAAAACTCTTCAGCCTGCACGAACACAACGAGTCCGACCGCCTCGCGCAACTGGTCGAAATCGCGGCCGAACAGGATGTGCTTGTCGTCAGCGACGCGGGCATGCCAACCGTGAGCGACCCTGGCTTCTTGCTCGTTCGCGCCTGCGTCGAGGCTGGCGTCGCAGTGACCGTCGTGCCGGGGCCATCGGCCGTGCTGGCAGCGCTCTCGGTTAGCGGCCTGCCGACCGATCGCTTCGCGTTCGAGGGCTTTTTGCCGCGCAAGTCGGGCGATCGCCGCAAGGCATTCGAGGCGCTCTCGGGCGAGACCCGCACGATGGTGTTCTTCGAGTCGCCGCACCGAATTCTCGAATCGCTCGAAGACGCCGCTGCGGTGCTCGGGGCCACCCGTCAGGCCAGTGTCAGCCGCGAACTGACCAAAAAGTTTGAGCACACCGAGCGCGGCACGCTCGCCCAACTGATCGAGTGGGCAAAGAGCGAACCGAAGGGCGAGATGGTGCTGGTGCTGGCTGGGGGAGTCAAGACGGCAAAGAACCCAAACGAGTTGGTCGACCTGGTTCTGGCGCTCGCCGAATCGGGAACCGGGCTAAAGCAGGCCGTGGCCGAGGTGGCCACCGCAAACGCCGTGGGCAAGAGCGAGCTGTATTCACTCGCGCTGGAGGCTCGCGCGGGCAAGCGCTCGTTAAACTAGAGGCATGCCAAACAACAGCGGTAAGTCGTTCTATGCCACGACGCCGATCTTTTATGTCAACGATGCCCCGCACATCGGTCACGCCTACACCGAGGTAGCCACCGACGTGCTCACTCGCTGGCACCGCCAGCGCGGCGAGAACGCATTCATGTTGACCGGCACCGACGAGCACGGCGAAAAGATTCTGCGCACGGCCGCGGCGAACTCAACCAGCCCAAAGGCGTGGGCCGACAAGCTCGTCGAAGAGGCCTGGCTGCCTCTGCTCGACACGATCGACATCGACAACCAAGACTTCATCCGCACCACCGAGCCTCGTCACGAGGCCAACGTGCAAAAGTTCTTGCAGCACCTGTACGACACCGGATTCATCTATCGCGGCGAATACGAAGGCAACTATTGCGTCGGTTGCGAGGAATACAAGACCGAGAACGACCTGTTGCCTGGCGAGGGCCAGTTCGAGGGGCAAGACGTCTGTGCGATTCACTCGAAGCCGGTCGAAAAGCTGGCCGAGACCAACTACTTCTTCAAGCTGAGCGAGTTTCAGCAGCGCCTGCTCGATCACTTCGAGGCCAACCCGACCTTCATTCAGCCAGAGTCGGCTCGCAACGAGGTCATCTCGTTCGTGCGTCGCGGTCTTGAAGACCTGTCGATCTCGCGTTCGAAAGAAAAGTTCGACTGGGGAATCGACATTCCTTGGGATAACAGCCACATCACCTACGTTTGGTTCGACGCGCTGCTCAACTACATCACCGCGATCGGTTATGGCTCCGATGACGCCGAGCTCAAGGCTCGCTTCGAGCAGCTGTGGCCTGCGTCCGTTCAGGTGGTCGGCAAGGACATCCTGCGATTCCACGCGGTCATCTGGCCGGCGATGCTCATGGCTGCGGGCCTAGCCCCGGCCGAGCGCGTCTTTGGCCACGGTTGGTTGTTGGTCGGCGGCGAGAAGATGTCGAAGTCGAAGCTCACCGGCATCGCCCCGAGCCAGATCACCGACACCTTTGGTTCGGATGCGTTCCGCTATTACTTCATGAAGGCCATCAGCTTTGGCCAAGACGGCTCGTTCTCGTGGGAGGACCTGTCGGCGCGTTACCAGGCCGAACTCGCCAACGGTTTTGGCAACCTAGCCTCGCGCGCAATCGCGATGATCAACAAGTATTTCGACGGTGTGGTGCCGGCAGCAGGCGAATTGACCGAGGGCGACCGTGGCGTTTTGGCCGTGGCAACCAAGGCCGTCGCCGACGCCGATGCCGCCATCGATCAGATAGCGATTCACGAGGCGATCGGTGCCGTGTGGACCCTGGTCGACGAGCTCAACAACTACATCACCGTGCAGCAGCCATGGGTATTGGCCAAAGACGAAGCCAACGCCGAGCGCCTTGCCACGGTCATGTACGTGATTGCCGATGGCCTTCGTTCGCTCGCGATTCTGTTGAACCCGGTCGTGCCAAAGTCGACCGCCAAGCTCTGGGCCGCATTGACCGGCGGTTCGCTCGGCGAGCTCGCCGAGCAGACCATCGCTTCGGCCGGCGAGTTCGGTGGCCTCAAGGTTGGCACCAAGCTCGGCGGGCTCGAAATCCTCTTTCCGCGTATCGAGCAGGAGTAGCCGTTCGTGTGCGCGAGTGAACAGCAGCTCGCCGATGCAGCGGCTCCATTCGTGCGCAGCAAGTCGGCCGGCGATGAGGTGGTCGAGAAACGACCGATGAACTACGCGCCAGTGCCCGAACCACTCGAGATCGGGGTCTATGACAACCACTGTCACCTCGAATTTGCCTTCGACGACGCCGAGGTTCCAATGGACCCAATCGCGAACCTCGACCTGGCTAGCTCGGTTGGCATGAAGGGCGTGGTTCAGGTTGGCGTGACTCTCGAGAGTTCGATTTGGTCGGCCGGTTTTGCGGCTCGCGAACCGCGCGTCTTGGCCGCCGTCGCGCTGCACCCAAACGAGGCGCCACTGTATGCGACTCGCGCCGAACTCGATGCCGCGATCGACACGATTGCCGAATTGGCAACCCAGCCACGCGTGCGTGCGATTGGCGAGACGGGGCTCGACTTTTTTAGAACCGAGGGCGCCGAATCGATCGTTGCCCAGCGACACAGCTTCGAACGGCACATCCAGATTGCCAAAGACAACGACATCGCACTCATGATTCACGATCGCGACGCACACGACGACGTGGTCGAAACCCTGCTGCGTGTAGGTGCGCCAAACAAGGTGGTCTTTCACTGCTATTCGGGCGACACCTCGTTGGCCGCGATTTGCAACGAGCACGGCTGGCACATGTCGTTCGCGGGCAACATCACGATCAAACGAAACCAGCACCTGCGCGACTCACTGAGGCTCGCTCGCCGTGAACTGATTTTGATCGAAACCGATGCGCCATTCTTGAGCCCCGAGCCATATCGCGGTCGATCGAATTCGCCATATCTGGTGCCGGTGACCCTGCGTTTCATGGCCGCAGAACTCGAACTCGAAATCAACGAGCTGGCTGCTATCTTGAACGCCAACACCGAGCGGGTCTATGGCTCGTGGGCAGAGGGGCTCTAATGACTCACCAGGTTGAATTGCTCGGCGGCGCCGACATTCGCGAACTGGCCGCGCGCCTCGATGTGATGCCGACCAAAAAACTCGGGCAGAACTTCGTGACCGATCCAAACACGATTCGCCGTATCGTTGCCGCAGCCAAGCTAACGGGCGACGAGACCGTTGTCGAGATTGGCCCTGGCCTTGGCTCGTTGACGCTCGGCCTGCTCGAGGTCGCCAAGCGCGTCGTGGCCGTCGAGATCGATCCAAAGTTGGCGGGCGAACTCGAGGCAACCATCGCCAAGCGTGCCGCGGGCTGCGACTTCACGCTCGTGCGTGGCGACGCGTTGCAGGTTTCACAACTGCCGAACGCCGCCGGTGAACTCTTGCAACCGGATGCGCTTGTCGCCAACCTTCCTTACAACATCTCGGTGCCGGTGCTGCTGCACTTTCTTGAGACCTTCGCGAGCCTGCAGACGGGTCTGGTGCTTGTGCAGGCCGAGGTCGCGCATCGTCTGGCGGCCAAGCCGGGCAACAAGATTTATGGCGTGCCGAGCGTAAAACTGGCCTGGTATGCCGAGGCGGTTTTGGCCGGCAATATCGGCCGAAACATCTTTTGGCCGGTGCCAAACGTCGACTCGGCGCTGGTCTATTTCGCGAAGCGCGAGCAGCCGTTGGGCGACGAGGCGCTGCGACTGGCAGTGTTTGACGCGGTTGACGCGGCCTTCGGCCAGCGTCGCAAGACCCTGCGCCAGGCGCTCGCCGACTGGGCGGGCAGCCCACAAGACGCGGAGCGCATCCTGATTGCCGCCGGTATTGACCCGCAGAAGCGCGGCGAACAGCTCGACGTGCACGACTTCGTTCGAATTGCGAGCGCCAAGTGACCGAGGTCGAATCGCAGGTTGTGGTTCGGGCGACCGGCTTTCAGCGCGAGGAATGGTTCAAGCTGCTCGACGCGCGAAATGCGCAGGCGCTGAGCGAACCCGAGATCGAGGCCTGGCTGCGCACAAACACCAAACTCGACGACTGGTGGTCGACCGCGATTGCGGGCTGGTATGTCGCCGCGCGAGGCCTGGCGTCGGGTCTGCAGGCCAAGACCGGGCTTTTTGCCACCGCGGTATCGCGCGATTTTCAGGTCGAACTGCCGCGACTGTTTTTGGTGCTCGTCGACCTTTCGGCCTGGCCAAACGAACCTCGCCCGCGCATGCTGCTGCGCAAAGAAAACGAGCGCTTTCAGGTGGTATTCGACGATGCCTCGCGCGCGATGCTGACCTTCATCGAACATCAACCCGGTTACATCACGGTTGTGGTGACGCACGAGCTAATCGAAAACGAGTCCGACATCGACGGCGTCGAAAAATACTGGACGCGCCTGCTCGACAAGACCGCCGAGCGGCTGGGCGCCTGATGAGCGTGCAGCAGGTTAGCGCCTCGGCCAGGGCGTCTGTGTCGGCATCCGCACCGGGCAAGGTGAATCTGTTTCTCGGAGTTGGCGCCAAGCGAGTCGATGGATTTCACGAGGTTTGCAGTGTGTATTTGGCGCTCGATCTGCGCGACACGGTCACGGTAAGCCCTGCGGCAGAATGGTCGGTTGCGGTTGAGGGCAGCCTGCCGGTCGAGCACCTGGCGCGAGTGCCGCTCGACGAAACCAACATCGTCGTCGCCGCTGCCAAGCTCGTGGCTCGCCTTGCCGGCGTGGCCGAGCCGCAACCACTCAGTTTTGCGATTGAAAAGCACATTCCGGTTGCCGGTGGCATGGGCGGAGGCTCGGCCGATGCGGCGGCCGCGATGGTCGCTGCGAACGAAATCTATGGCGCTGGTTTGACCCGCGAGCAACTCATCAAGGCGGCTGTCGAACTCGGCGCCGACGTGCCTTTCGCGCTGCTCGGTGGTTGCGCGCTGGGCGTGGGCGTCGGCGGCGACCTGACCCCAATCGTCGTCAGCCGCAGCCACGAGTTCGTGCTACTTGCCAACGACACGCCAATCAGCACGCCTGGTGCATACCGTCGATTCGACGAAATGGCCGTCGAACAGGGGCTAGACCCGGCGCAGTTGCCGCTTTCGCGACCGAGCGAGGCAGCGATGGCCGAGCTAAATTCGACCGAAGACGCACCGCTCGACGAGCTGATTTGGAACGACCTCGAATCGCCGGCAATCGACCAGTTGCCCGAGCTAGATGCCGATCTTGACCTGCCATCTGGCTTTGAGGTCGAGTGGCCAACCGCATACGCCTCGTTCGTTTCGGGCAGTGGCCCGACCATCGCTTTTGCCTGCGTCGACCGACGCGGAGCCGACCGTCTGCGTGAGCAACTCGCCGAGATCGGCCGCTATGCGGTTGTCGCCGCAGGCCCGGCCGACGGCGCAAGACTGGAAGGCCTCAACTAATGGCACATCTGATGGGCGCCGAGCAGGTCAGCCTCGAATACCCGACCAAAAAGGTCTTTGACGCCATCACGCTCGGCGTGAACGAGGGCGATCGCATCGGCATCGTTGGTCGCAACGGCGACGGCAAGTCGACCATGCTCAAGCTACTTTCGCGTCGAATCGAGCCAGACGACGGCCGCGTTACGCATCGAAACGGCCTAACAGTTGGCTTGCTCGACCAGGCCGACGTGCTTGACCCTGACCAGTCGATCGGCAACGCCGTGGTTGGCGATCTGCCCGAGCACGAATGGGCTGGCAACGCCAAGATTCGCGACGTGATCGCGGGCCTGCTCAACGATCTCGACTGGAATCAATCGGTCGGTCAGTTGAGCGGCGGTCAGCGCCGCCGCGTCGCGCTTGCGCGCCTGCTGGTGCAAGACCTCGATGTCGTGATGCTCGACGAGCCAACCAACCACCTCGACATCGAGGGTGTGGCCTGGCTGGCCGCGCACCTCAAGACGCGCTGGTCGGCAAACGCGGGCGGCCTGATCGTGGTTACCCACGACCGCTGGTTTCTTGACGAGGTCTGCAACCTCACCTGGGAGCTCCACGACGGTGTCATCGAACCTTTCGAGGGCGGCTATGCGGCCTACATACTGCAGCGCAACGAGCGTGATCGTTCGGCCGCCGCTAGCGAGGCTCGTCGTCAAAATCTGATGCGCAAAGAGCTGGCCTGGCTGCGTCGCGGTGCCCCGGCACGCACATCGAAGCCGAAATTCCGAATGGATGCGGCCGCCGAACTCATCGCCAACGAACCGGCACCGCGCGACGCCGTGGGGTTGTCAAAGCTGGCCACCGCGCGCCTCGGCAAAGACGTGGTCGACATCGAGAACCTCGACTATTCGATCGAGGGCCGCAGCCTGTTGAAAGACGTCACCTGGCGTCTTGGCCCTGGCGATCGAATCGGTTTGGTCGGCGTCAATGGTGCCGGCAAAACCACACTGTTGCGACTGATTCAGGGCACGTTGAAGCCCGACGCCGGCCGCATCAAGCTCGGCAAGACCGTCAACATCGCAACCCTCTCGCAAGAGGTGCGCGAGCTCGACGAGTTCCACGGCGAGCGAATCTTTAGCCTCATCGCTCGCGAAAAATCGTTCTTCGTGGTCGACAAAAAGGAGGTCGGCGTCGGTCAGCTGGTCGAACAGCTCGGTTTCACCCAGGCTCAGCTGCAGACACCGATCGAAGACCTGAGTGGCGGTCAGCGTCGTCGCCTGCAGTTCTTGCGGCTGCTCTTTGGCGAGCCGAACGTGCTGATTCTCGACGAGCCAACCAACGACCTCGACACCGACATCCTCGCTGCCATGGAAGACCTGCTCGACACCTGGCCGGGCACGCTCATCGTTGTGAGCCACGACCGCTATTTGCTCGAGCGCGTTACCGATCAGCAGTATGCGCTGCTCGGCGACGGCAGTCTGCGCCACCTGCCAGGCGGTGTCGACGAATACCTTCGTTTGCGCAAGCACAGCCTCACTGCGGCCCCTTCGGCCTCTGCCGGCTCGCAGTCATCGACGGCAACCTCTGCTACCGCGGCGGTCTCCTCAAGCAAGCTCACCGGTGCGGCCCTACGCGACGCCGAAAAGAACCTGGCTCGCATTGAGCGTGCACTCGAAAAGTTGGCTGGCGACGAGGCCTCCCTGCACACCAAGATGGCGGCACACGATCAGGGCGACTACGCGGGT